>CAYZID010000001.1:0-10926 GCA_964478315.1 uncultured Myxococcales bacterium
GTCGCGGAAGCGGGAGCGGGGGCGGAAGCGGGAGCGGAAGCGGGAGCGGGAGCGGGCGCGGTCGCGGAGGCGGTTGCGGGTGCGGTTGCGGGTGCGGGTGCGGAAGCGGTCGGGGGTGCGGGTGCGGGTGCGGCCTCGGGGGGCGGAGCGGATCGCTGACAGCCTCCCAACGCCCCCAGCGCCCCGACGAGCGCGCCGGCGAGAGCCACCACCACCGTGGCGCGGGACGAGGACGCGGGGACGCGCTCGCGTGGGTGCCTCGCGGCGCGTGACAAAATGTCATCCATCACAGAGCCCCTCCTTGGAGGCTGCCAAAATGGCGGATCGGGGCCTCCCTGCCCAGCGAGAAGTCGCTCGTAGTGCCCCATGTTCGCCCCGATCGAGCGCGTCTCCTTGGCCGGCTCGGTTCTTGCACGAGGCTGGCCGACATGGAGCTCTTGCTCAAGAAATACTACTGGGCGGCAAACCTGCTGGGCACGCTGGCGCTGGCGTGGTTGGTGGCGTCGGTGATGAACGACTGGGTGGCGGGCAAGCTGTTCGCGTTGCCGGCGCCGCCTCGGGTGGAGGTCCACACCTCCATGACGGGCCCCGTGCCCCGGCTGGGGCGTATCCCCGACGAGGAGGGGCTCGCCCAGGCGCTCGTGGAGCGCTCACCCTTCACGGTGGAGGCGCGCGACGTCGAGGAGCCCGAGGACGAGGAGGAGGAGGACACCAAGGACGAGGGGTCGGAGGACGCCAAGCCCGAAGGTGAGCTGGAGGAGAGCACGCTCCCCATCGACCTCATCGGGACGCTGGTCACCGAGGAGCCGGCCTCGTCCATGGCGACGCTGAGCGTCGAGGGGGCCAACAAGCTGGCGTGGATCGGCTCCGAGTTCCTCGACGGCAAGGCGCGCATCGTCGCCATCGCCCCGCGCCACGTCGTGGTCAAGGAGGGCGGTGAGTTCCGGGTCATCCGGCTGTGGGCGGACAAGGTCGCCAGCGGCAAGGGGGCCCACGGCCGGCCCGGAGCGCGCGGTGCCCGCGGCGGGAGGCCCGGGACGCGCCCGGGGTCCCACGCCCCGCGGCCCGCGCCTCGGGTGTCTTCCTCCAAGCGCAACGACTTCTCCAAAGGTGTGAAGAAGACGGGCGCTTACGACTACGAGATCGACCGCCGGATGATCGACGAGCAGCTCCAGGACCTCTCCAAGCTGGGCAGCCAGGCGCGCATCGTCCCCAACTACCGCGGCGGCAAGTACCAGGGGTTCAAGCTCGTGGGCGTGCGCCCGGGGAGCCTCTACCGCTCCATCGGCATCCGCTCCGGCGATGTCATCAAGGCCATCAACGGCCGCCCCATCGACAGCCCCAACAAGGCCATCGAGCTCTTCGACCAGCTCAAGAACGCCAGCAACATCCAGCTCGAGATCGAGCGCCGCGGCCAGATGAAGCAGCTCAACTATGCGATCAAGTAGGTCTACCAGCAGGCCAGCGGGCAGCCCCGACCCCACCGCCACGGGTTGCCCCGCCGTCGTTTCGCCTCCCACGCCCATGACGCCCGTCAGGAAGGTCGTGCCTCGCATGAACCCGTCGCACTTTGCGCCCTCTCTCGTCCCCTCCCTTGGCCGGCCCCGAGGCGCCGCCGCGCGCCGCGGGTGTACGGGCTCGCTGGCCGCGCTGGCCGCGCCGATGGCCGTGTCCCTCGCGCTGTCGCTCACGTTCTCGGGCGGCGAGGCCCGCGCGGCGGCGCCGCGTCCAGGTCGGGTGGGGACGGTGCCCTTGGGCCCGGGGCGCACGCCCCCGGGGCGCAAGGCGTCCGGCCGGAAGCTGAAGAAAGGGCCGACGGTCCCCGCGCGCCCCAAGGCGGTGACGCCCGTCCCCGCGGGCGGCAGGCGCGGGCGCCCGGCGGGCGTCCTCCCGGGGACGCCGGGCGCCGCCCCGCGCCCCACCAAGGCCGCACCCGGGCAGCCGGGGGTCATCACGACCAAGGCCTCCAAGGCGGGGACGCTCAACACGGCGAGCGACAAGAAGATCAAGTTCGACCCCAAGGGGACGGCGGGGGGCGGCGATGGCGCGGCCGTGGGCGCGGATGGCGCCGTGAAGGTCGAGGACGTCATCGAGTGGAAGACGAACTTCGAGAAGGGCATCAAGTGTCGCAAGATCCCGCTCAACGCGAAGATCCGCCTGGACTTCAATGAGATCTCCCTGAGCGACCTCACGAAGTTCATCTCCTGCATTACCGAGCAGAACTTCTTGCTGTCGTCCGCGGCCAAGAAGACCGGCACCATCAGCATCCTGAGCCCCAAGCCCGTGACGGTGTACGAGGCCTACAAGGCCTACCTGAGCGCCCTGGAGGCCAACAACCTCACGGTGGTCGAGAACGGCAAGTTCTTGGAGATCGTCCCCACCAAGGAGGCCAAGAGTTCGGGCGCGTCCATCCGCAAGGGTCCGCGGGCTCCCAACGACGATCGCATCGTCACGCGCCTCATCCAGCTCGACCACGTGGCGGCCGAGGAGATCTTGCCCGTGCTGGACAAGTTCAAGACCGGCTCCGCCGACATCACGGTCTACGCCCCCACGAACACCATCATCCTCACCGACACGGGGCGCAGCATCCGGCGGCTCGTGCGGCTCATGAAGGAGCTGGACGTCCCCACGGGCAAGGAGAAGATCTGGATTCGGCCCGTGCAGTACGCCAACGCGAGCGAACTCGTGCAGCTCGTCCAGGGGCTGCTGGGCAAGGGCGGCAAGTCCTCCTCCCACACGGCACGCCCGCGCCCCAAGGCCCGGAAGACCCGGGGGAAGACGGGCCCCACGCCGTCCTCGGTGGTGGGCGGCGGCGGGGACATGACCCAGATCCAGGTCACGACGATGCTGGCCGACGAGCGCACGAACAACATCATCTTCGTGGCTACGAAGACCGCCTACCTCAAGCTGGACAGGCTTCTGCGCAAGCTCGACGTGCCCGTGGCCGGCGAAGGCCAGATCCATATCCACCACCTGGAGAACGCCGACGCCACGGACATCGCCTCGACGCTGTCCAGCTTGGCGAGCGGCTCTCGTGGCGCGCGCGGGCGCACCAAGGGCGCCAAGGGGGGCAAGGGCGGCGCCGTGGCCGGGGCGCTGTTCGAGGGGGAGGTGAAGATCACGGCCTACGAGCCCACCAACTCCCTGGTCATCGAGTCCTCCCGCAAGGACTACCTGGCCATGCAGCGGGTCATCAAGCAGCTCGATATTCGCCGCAAGCAGGTCTACGTGGAGGCCGTCCTCATGGAGGTCTCCCAGAACAAGACGCGCGACGTGGGCATCACCGGCTCGGGCGGGGCGATCTTCAAGGCTGGGGGGGACCTCTTGCCGCTGGTCTTCGGCTCGGGCGGGATGCCGGGCCTCACGAGCGCCATCAGCACGCTGGGAGACGGCGGCGGCGTGGCGGGCCTCCAGGGGCCGAACATGGACATCGACCTGGGCACGTCGGCTGACGGCACGAGCGCCGGGACCTTCTCCATCCCCGCCTTCGGGTTCCTGCTCAAGGCCATCCAGACCACGGCCAACGTGAACGTGCTATCCACGCCGCACATCCTCACGCTGGACAACGAGGAGGCCGAGATCCAAGTGGGCCGCCGCCAGCCCTACCGCAACACGTCCTTCGGGGGGCTCGGCGCGCTGAGCTCCTTGGCCGGCGGTTTGGGCGGGAACACGAGCGCGCTGGGGGGGCTCGGGAGCCTGGGCGGGCTGGGTGGCCTCGGGGCGCTCGGTGGTTTCGGTGGCCTGGGCAGCAACGTCCAGTACGTGGACATCGACATGACCTTGAAGATCAAGCCCCAGGTGAACGCGGCGGACTTCGTGCGCCTGGAGATCGACCAGTCCATGGACGAGCTGGCGGGCTTCGAGTTCGACGCCCCGGTCACCACCAAGCGCAAGGTGAAGAACGTCGTGGTCGTCCGCGACGGGCAGCCCGTGGTCATCGGCGGCCTCATCCGCGACGCGGAGACGAAGTCCGTGACGAAGGTGCCCTTCCTCGGGGACATCCCCCTCATCGGCGTGCTGTTCCGCCAGACCCACACGACCACCGAGAAGCGAAACCTCCTGCTGGTGGTCGTCCCCCACGTCATCAAGGACCCCAGCGACCTCAAGCGCATCCATCAAGAGCGCCAGGAGGAGTACCGCGAGTTCGCCCAGGTCATGGCCGAGCGTCAGAAGGAGTTCGAGGGGCGCATCGACTACCGGAAGAAGAACGGGCTGCTGGAGCAGATCGAGCGCAAGGTGGAGCAGGCGCGCAAGGAGCGCGAGCTGCGCGAGGCCATCATCTTGGAGTCCTCGGACGTGGACAAGGTGGGCCCGCCTGAGACGCACGACATCGAATACGACCCGCGCAACCCTGGCGGGGTGAGCAAGTGAGCCCCCTGACCCCAGACGTCTCCGCGACCGCGGCCCGGGGCGGGTGGGAGCTGAACCCATTGGGGCCCCTGGCGACGCGGCGGCTGGGGGAGATCCTCGTGGCCCGGGGGGTCGTCTCTGGCGAGGTCGTGCGCAGCGCCCTGGAGGCCCAGGGCGAGCACGGCAAGGGCGAGCACGGCAAGCGCCTGGGGGAGATCCTGGTGGGCATGGAGGCGGTGACCGAGGCCCAGGTCGCCGAGGCGCTGGCCGAGCAGCTCGACCTCCCCTTCCGTCCCGAGCTGGACGCCGAGGAGGCCGACCCCAAGCTCGTGGCCGACATGAGCCTGTCCTACGCCCGTGAGAACCAGGTCCTGCCCTTCGAGGACCGCGGTGGCGAGCTCCTGGTGGCCGTGGGGGATCCGCTGAACACGGCCGCCGTGGACGACATGCGGGTGCTGTTCGGGAAGGCCATCGAGCCGGTCGTCGTGCCCAGGCAGGCGCTGCTGGACGCCATCCACACGGTGTTCGACCGGCGGGCGGGGGCCGATCAGGTGGTGGACGACCTGGCCGGGGAGGACCTGGACTCCATCGCCCACGACCTGGACGAGCAGACCAAGGACATCTTGGAGGCCGGCGACGACGAGGCGCCCATCATTCGGCTCGTCAACTCCATCTTGAGCCAGGCGATCAAGGAGCGCGCCAGCGACATCCACATCGAGCCCTATGAGCGCGAGATCTTGGTGCGTTTCCGCAAGGACGGCGTCCTCAAGGAGATCGTCCGGGCGCCCAAGCGGTTCCAGGCCTCCATCGCCAGCCGCATCAAGATCATGGGCAACCTCAACATCGCCGAGAAGCGCCTGCCCCAGGACGGCCGCATCCGCATCAAGATCGCCGGACGCGACGTGGACCTCCGCCTGTCCACCGTCCCCACCAGCTATGGCGAGCGCATCGTCCTGCGTATCCTCGACAAGCAGGCCGTCCTGCTGGATCTGGAGCAGCTCGGCTTCCTGCCCGAGAACCTCAAGACCATCTACAGCCTCGTGGAGCGCCCCCACGGCATCATCTTGGTCACGGGGCCCACGGGCTCCGGCAAGACGACGACGCTGTACGCGGCGCTCCAGCGCATCAACACCCCCGACCGGAACATCCTGACGGTCGAGGACCCGGTGGAGTACCAGATCGAGGGCATCGGGCAGATGCAGGTGAATCGGAAGATCGACTTCACCTTCGCCCGGGGCCTCCGGGCCATCCTCCGCCAGGACCCGGACGTGGTGCTCATCGGCGAGATCCGCGACCTGGAGACGGCGGAGAACGCCATCCAGGCCGCCCTCACGGGCCACCTGGTCTTCGCCACCCTGCACACCAACGACGCCCCCAGCGCCTTCACGCGCCTCACCGACATGGGCGTCGAGCCCTTCCTCAGCGCCTCGTCGGTCATCGCCGTCATGGCCCAGCGCCTCGTGCGGCGCGTGTGCCCCGTGTGTCGCGAGCCCTACGAGCCCCTGCTGGCCGAGGTCGAGGAGCTGGGCCTTCCGAACCCCGCCGCCGCCCTGCGCGAGCAGACGTTCTACCGGGCCAAGGGCTGCCCCGAGTGTTTCGACTCGGGTTACCGTGGGCGTCTCGGCATCCACGAGCTCATGCTGGTGGGCGACGACGTGCGAACCATGGTGATGAAGAACGCGCCGGCCTCCCAGCTCAAGAAGGTCGCCATGGAGGCGGGGATGAAGACCCTCCGCGAAGACGGCGCCGCCAAGGTCCTCCGGGGCTGGACCACCATCGACGAGGTCATGCGCGTGACCGCCGAGGATAGCTGAGCGCACGATGCCCATCTACGAATACAAAGGGTTGAACGCCAAGGGCAAGGCGACCACCGGGATGGTGGACGCCGACAGCCCCCGCGCCCTCAAGGAGCGCCTGCGCCGCGACGGGATCTTCCTCACCCAGTACACGGAGACCGCGCGCGGCGGTGAGCAGCGCACCGTGGGCGGCGAGAAGGCCGGCAGCCGCGAGGTCCGACTGCTGGACTCCTTCAAGCGCATCAAGCTCCTGGAGGTCAGCGAGTTCACTCGGCAGATCGCCACCCTGCTGCACGCCGGCATTCCCATGGTCGAGGCCCTGGGCGCCCTGGCCGACCAGCAGGAGAACCCCAAGCTCAAGCGCGTGCTCAGCCAGGTGAAGCGCGCCGTGAGCGAGGGCTCGTCGTTGGCCCAGGCCCTGCGCGAGCACCCCAAGGTCTTCCCCGACCTCTACGTGAACATGTGCGCCGCGGGCGAGAGCTCGGGCACCCTGGACGCCGTGTTCGACCGCCTGTCGGAGTTCATGGAGAGCTCCGTGCGCCTGCGCGCCAAGCTCATGGGGGCCATGATGTACCCCATCATCATGGTCGTGTTGGGCTTCGGCATCGTGACCCTCATGATGCTCTTCGTGGTCCCCAAGATCGCGGAGATCTTCACGGAGATGGGCACGGAGCTGCCCCTCATCACGAAGATCCTCATCGGCACCAGCGACCTCTTTCTCACCTTCTGGCCCCTCATCTTCGCCGGGATCTTCGGGGGCATCTTCGGCTTCCAGCGCTGGCGGAAGACGGAGGCGGGGCGCGCGCGCTGGGACCGCTTCGTCCTCAAGATCCCGGTCTTTGGGCGCCTCATCCGGATGCTCGCCATCGCACGCTTCGCCCGCACGCTGTCCACGCTGCTGGCCTCCAGCGTCCCCATCCTCACCGCCATGAACATCGTGCGGTCCATCATCTCCAACACCGTGCTCGCCTCGGTCGTGGACGACGCCCGCGACGCCGTGAAGGAGGGGCAGTCCATCGCCGAGCCGCTCAAGCGTTCGGGGGAGTTTCCGCCCATGGTCACGCACATGATCTCGGTGGGCGAGCGCTCGGGCCAGCTCGAGCAGATGCTGAGCAACGTGGCGGACAGCTACGAGGTCCAGGTGGACTCCAAGATCACCCAGCTCTCCAGCGTGCTGGAGCCCGTCATGATCCTCTTCATGGGCGGCGCCGTGGCCTTCCTGGTCTTCGCCATCCTCATGCCCATGATGCAGATGAACGAGATGATCAGTGCGGGTCAGTAGTCCCAGCCCCCAGGCGCCTCACGCGCGGCGCGACGGGCCCCAGCGCGGGCCGGCCGGGGCGCTGTCCTGGCTGGGCCTCCCCGCGCGGGAGCTGGCGCTGGTCGCCGCCGTGGCCGCCGCGCTGGTCGCCGCCATCGTGGGCTTCGGCGCCGTGGCCCTGAGCCGCGCCTCGGCCCCGGCCCCCGCCGCGGTGAGCCGCCCGCTCACCGCCCCCACGTCGTCCTCCTCGAACGTCTGGCCGCGCGACGGCTGGTCCGTGGAGGACGGCCCGGGCGCGCCCGCCCCGAGGGCACCCGGCCTCCAGCCACCGCGGCCTCCCGCCGCCCCTTCCCTCACCCACCTCGTCTCTACCGCACAGGAGTTCTCGCCATGACTACGCAGAAGCTGCCCGCGACCCCCGCAACCCCCACCCCCACCGCGTCCACGCCCGGCACCGCCTACGAGGCCGCCCGGCGGGCGACGCGCCGCGCTCTGGCCGCCGGGCGCCGGGGCATGACCCTCATCGAGATCATGGTGGTCATCGCCATCATCGGCATCGTGTCCAGCGCCATCGGCGTGGGTGTTGTCGCCTACCTGAACAAGGCCAAGGTGGACGCCTGCCGCGCGCAGATCCGCAAGGTCGCCGGCGCCGTGACCCTCTACGCCGCCGAGAACGACTACCCCAGCGACCTCCGCGCCCTGCTGGAGCAGAAGCTGGTGAAGGAGAAGGACCTCAAGGACCAGTGGAAGGAGGAGCTCATCTACAGCTACCCCTCGTCCTCGGACGACAAGGAGTTCGACCTGTGCTCCAAGGGGCCGGACAAGGTCGAGGGGAACGAAGACGACATCTGCAACGATTAGTCGATCGTCGTTTCGCGAACCGTTCGAGGTGAATCACCGCCGTGACACGCGCACGTCCCACGGGAGCCAAGGCTCGCCCTCCTCGCCTCCTCCGCCGTCTCCGCGTCGGGGCGGCCGGGGGGCAGGGCCCGCGTGCGCCGGGTGGGCGGCGCGTCGCGGTGGCGATGGTCGCGGTGGGGCGTCGGGGCATGACCCTCATCGAGATCACGGTGGCGCTGGCCATCGTCGCCATCGTCACGGCGGCGGTCATCGTCTCGCTGTCCAACGTGCGCCAGGCGCAGCTCAGCGAGGCCGCGGGCACCATGAGCGGCATGATGCGCTACCTCTATAACCTGGCCGTCGTGAACCACCGCCCCTACCGCATGGTCATCGACATGGACGAGCGGAAGTACTGGGGCGAGGCTCTCCAGAGCGAAGATCCCTGCGCGCTCTACGAGGCCCAGAAGGAGCCCGGGGAGCGGGAGGACGCCGGCGCGGCCGAGGAGCGGCGGCGCCAGGCCAAGAGCGACCGCGAGGACCGCAAGGCCGGGCGGGAGCGCCGAGGTGGGCCGCGGGGCGGGGCGAGCAGCGGCCGGGCGGTGGGCGCCCAGGCTGCGGGTGGCCCGGGAGACCCAAGGGGGGGCGTCATGGGGATGTTCCCCGGCGTCCAGGACGTCTTGGGCGGCACCCCGGGGCTTGGAGGCGGCCAAGGACCGGGGGCCAGCGGAGGCCAGGGGCTGGGCGGTGGTGGGGGCGCGTTCCTCCAGGCCAAGGACAACCTCCTGGCGCCGCGCAAGCTGCCGGGCCTCATCGGCGTCACGGGCGTGCTCACGACGCACGACGAGGAGACCCAGGAGGAAGGCCGGGCGGCCATCTACTTCTACCCTGCGGGCTATGCCGAGCGCGCCTTCGTGTGGCTCGGCGGCAAGGACCCGGACGACCCTCAGGCTTTCAAGCCCGAGCTGACCCTGGAGCTCCTGGGCATGATGGGGCAGGTGCGGCGCCACGCGGAGGTGCTCACCGAGGCCGACTTCAACAGGGAGCGATCGCTGTGAGCGGCCGGGACCCAGGGGCGCGGCGGGGCTTCACGCTGTTGGAGGTCATGGTGGCCATGGCCATCATGGCTTTCATGATGGCGAGCCTCATGTCGCTGGAGGGGTCCAGCGCCATCAACGGGGCGCGGGTCTACAACCTGACGACGGCCACGGAGCTGGCGAGCGCCGTGGCGCTGGATCTGGAGGAGGAGTTTCGCACCGACGGCTTCCCCACGAACTCGGTGGAGGGGCGCTCGTGCGACCTCCCGCGGGGTTTCCGCCACTTCGACTGCGAGTACGACCTGCTGGCGCTGGACGTGGGCATCGACAACGTCGAGGGGCTGGGGAGCGAGGCCATCGAGGCGGTGACCAACTCGCCCATCATGGCGGGCCTCTGCGGCGGTGGGCCCGGCGGCATGGGGGCCGCGGGGCCGGCGGCGGACGCGGCGTCGCTCATCCAGGACATGGGCGTGAACACGGCGGCGCTCGGGGCCCTCCAGGCCCTCTTGGACCCGGACTTCGCCCAGATCTGCGGCGTGAACCTGGCGCGCATGTGCCAGAACATCCCCATGATCGCGTCCTTCATCCCGAAGATCATCGAGCAGGCGGCCAACTCCACGCGCAAGCTCCAGGTGCGCATCTCCTGGGCCGAGGCGGGGCGCGCCTCGCGGACGCTGGAGATCGAGACCTTCCTCGTGAGCGTCCCCGAGGCCGAGGACGACAAGGCCGGAGGTGCGCCGTGAGCCCGTGGGCCGCATCACGTGCCGCGGGCCGCGCTCGGGGGCGGCGGGGGATGACCCTCATCGAGGTCATGGTCTCTGTCGCCATCTTGGCGCTCATGGGGGTGCTCATCTACTCGACGCTGGCCATGACCATCAAGGCGCAGCGGCGGGCCACGGCCATCCAGGAGCGCTACCACGCCGCGCGTGTCACCCTGGAGCGCCTGCGGCGGGAGCTGTCCATGGCCTTCGTGTCGCTCCACCAGGCGGAGGACAAGCGCACCCAGACGCTGTTTGAGGGCGACCGCGACCGCCTGGACTTCGACACGATGGCCCACGAGGTCATGGCCCCCGACAGCCACCAGTCCGACCAGATGGAGGTGGGTTATCGGCTGGACAACGTCGACGGCGTGCCCGTGCTCGTGCGGCGCGAGAAGCTCCACATCGACGACCGGCCCGGGCGCGGCGGGCGCGAGGAGGTCGTCTGCGAGGGCGTCAAGGACCTGCGCTTCGAGTACTTCGACATGGCGGCCGAGGACTGGCGGAGCGACTGGAAGGTGCGCATCGAGGACGCGACGGAGAAGCGAATCGCCCTCAAGACGGTGCGCGAGCTGGCCTCCGCCACGGCTGCCAACGTGTCTACGGCCACGGGCGGCAACGCGCTGGCCGAGGTCCTGGCCGAGTCCGTCACCGACGAGGCCGCGGACGCCCAGCAGACCGACCTCCTGGAGGGGCTGTTCCTGCCCAACCGCGTGCGCATTCGCCTGGTCCTGGAGGACGGCGACGGCGGTGAGTACACGCTGGAGACCCAGGCCGAGATCCACCTCACCCAGCCCCTTTGGTACTGACGATGACGTCCCCCGCCCACACACCCGCCAAGCCCGCGGCGCCCGCTGCCGGGCGAGGGCTACCCGCCGCCCAGGCGG
>CAYZID010000001.1:11026-81164 GCA_964478315.1 uncultured Myxococcales bacterium
GCCCAGGCGGACGTGACGCGGGGGCGGCGCGGCGTGGCGCTGCTCATCGTCATGGCGACGGTGGCCATCTTGAGCTCGCTGTCGGTGTCCTTCGCCTACAACCAGCGCACGAACATCTGGATGTCGGGCAACATCACGGCGGCCACGCGGAGCTACTGGGCGGCGCGGGGGGCGCTCAACATCGCCGCGCTCGCCATCAACGCGCGACACAACTTCAAGGAGATGAACACGGCGCTGGCGCTGCTGGGGCGCAGCGGGCGGGGGGCGAACATCGAGATCTGGCGTCAGGCGTGCGAGTTCACCAAGATCTTCTGCACCGGGCGGGCGAGCTTCTTCGGCATGGACCTCATGGACTTCACCGAGGAGAAGGGCGTGGGGCTCCACCGCGGGGAGTGCTCGTGTGAGGTGAGCGCCGAGGACGGGCGGGTGAACCTCAACGCGGCGGCGGCGGACACCGCGGCGGTCATGGCGCGCGCCATCAGCGAGGCGGGCGCGGGGCGGCCCCCCAGCCCACCGCGGGGGCGCAAGGCGCGGGGCGCGGACCAAGCGCGGAACATGCTGGGGCTGCGCCTCTACGGGCTGCTGCGCCCCATGCTGGACACGGGACAGTTCGACCGCGAGGAGGATATCGTCCAGCTCATCTTGAACGTCATGGACTGGACGGACGCGGACGACACGAAGACGGACGTGGACCCCAACGGGAAGTTCGTGGAGGGTGGCGGCGGCGAGGACGCGGACTACGGGCGCTACGGCTACGACGCCAAGAACGCCAAGATGGACACCGTGGGCGAGCTCCAGCTCGTGGACGGGATGACCAGCGAGGTCTACTGCAAGCTGCGGGACAAGCTCACGGTTTTCTCCACGGACAAGGTGAACGTCAACGACGCGGACGTGCTCACGTTGCGCGGGATCTTGTGTGAGGCGATCACCGACGAGCAGCAGCGCATGGCGTACTGCTACAACCCCACGGCGCTGGGGCTCCAGCCCATGGACGAGGCGCTGGTGGCGCTGGAGAGCTGCCGGCAGCTCAAGAAGGCCGTGTTCTCCACGCCGTTCGCGACCATGGGGCGTTTCACGCAGTTCTTCCGGCAGTATTCGGCGCTGGCGAACGGGGTGCCCATGCCGCTGAACAACGCGGTGGTGAACGCGGAGCTCGGGGTGAAGACGAAGATGGTGCGGCTCGTGGCCACGGGGCGCCACTGTTGGGACCGCGAATGTCGGGGGATCTGCGTGGGTGGCGGCGGCGGAGAGCGCGAGGCCGGCGGGGACCGCGAGGCCGGCGGGCGGGTGCGCTGCAAGAGTGACAAGGACTGCGGGGGCGGCTACTGCTCCAAGCGGTTCAGCGAGCGCAAGCTCACGGCGGTGTTCGACACCTCCACGGGTGCCATCGTCAACTTCCAGGTGAACTAGCCGCGCCGTGGCGTGGGCCACGGGGCGCGAGGAGAGCGGACACAATGGGGCAAACGGTCATCGGGCTGGACGTCGGGACGTGGTCGGTGAAGGCGGCCGTGCTCGACAGTGGCCTGCGGCGCTTCACGCTCCAAGAGGTGCGCGAGCACCGCATCGCCCGCGGGCCCGATGGGGCCCCCGTGAGCACCGAGGAGCACCTGGCGGTGGCGCAGGCGCTGGAGGGGTTGCGAGACCGGAGCGTCATCGCCACGGCCGTGCCCGGGCAGCGGGTCATGACGCGGGAGCTCACGCTGCCCTTCAGCGATCCCAAGAAGATCCGCAGCGTCTTGGGCTTTCAGCTCGAAGAGCAGCTCCCCGTGGGGCTGGAGGAGATGGTCTACGACTACGCCGTGCTGGAGTCGGGCGACGAGGGGGCCAGGCTCCTGTGTTCGGCCGTGGAGCGCGGGTGGCTTCGGGGGTTCTTGGACGAGCTGGCGGCGGCCGACGCCGACCCCAAGGTCGTGGGGCTCGACACCATGGCCTACGCCCAGCTCATGCCCCATTTGCCAGGGCTTCAGGACGCGGGTGAGGCCGCGCCCGCGGAGGGCGAGCCGGTGGCGTTTCTGGACCTCGGGCACACGACGACGTCCTTGACCATCGTCCGCGATGGGCGCGTGGAGCTCGTGCGCACGCTCGCGCGCGGCGGGCACGAGGTGACCCTGGCGCTGGCCCAGGCGCTGGACCTGGATTATCTCCAGGCCGAGCGTGTCAAGCACCGGGGCGTGCGCCTGGATGGGCGGGTGCCCGAGGGCGTGGGCGACGCCGAGCACGGGCCGCGCGTGCGCGTCGTGAGCCAGGCGCTGCGGCCCCTCGTGCGCGACCTGCGCGGGACGCTCCACGCCTACGCCCAGCGCGGCGCCGGGCGCGTGGAGCGTGCCTTCGTGCTGGGCGGGACGGCGCGGATGCCGGGGCTCGTGGCGACGCTGGAGGGGGCATTGGGCCTCGCGCTCCAGCCCACCCACCTGGGCGCGGCGGATTGGGCGCAGGGCGTGTCGGGTGCGCACGAGCCCCAGGCGCTGGAGCTCAGCTTCGGCAAGGCCGTGGCGCTGGCCCTGGCCTTCGCGCGCGAGGCGGGCGCGGGGGTGCTGAACTTTCGCCAGGGCGAGTTCGCCTTCGAGAGCGACTTCAAGGCCGTGCGCGGGCGGGCTTGGGCGCTGGGGCTCATGGTGGCGGCCCTGCTGAGCGTCTTCTTGGTCAAGCAGTACCTGCACCTGGGGCAGTTGGAGGAGCAGCACCAGGCGCTCGTGGCGGCGCTGGAGAGCTTCACGGCGGACACCCTGGGCAAGAAGAGCCAGAACTTCTCGGGCACCAAGGCCAAGCTGGTGAAGCCGCCCAAGGCCGAGGGGGAGGAGATCTTCCCCCAGCTCACGGCGCTCCACGCCTTCGACCAGATCACGGCGGACCAGGACGCCGTGAACGCCATGAAGCCGCCCCCGAGCGACGACAAGCCTCCGGGGCCCCGGGGGCCCACGCCGCCCACGGGCGACAAGGACAAGGGCGAGTTGGGGCTGGACGAGGACGTGGACCCCGCGCTCCAGGGCTACAAGGTGGAGTTCGAGGCGGTGACCATCGACCTCAAGGGCGCCCTCATCCGCGGCGAGGTGAGCGGCATCGAGGCCCTGGAGGAGTTCACCGGGCGGCTCAAGAAGCGGCGCTGTTTCCGCGCCGTGGAGACGACGGACACGCACAAATCGCCCAATCGCGACCGCCCGGACTGGCTGCGCTTCACCGTCAAGGTGGACATCGAGTGCAAGCCGCCGCAGTCCGACAAGGACAAGAAGGCCAAGGGCTCCAAGGGGAGCAAGGCCGCCAAGGGCAAGGGGGGAGCTTGATGGGTGCCTTCGACCGCATGTCGCGGCGCGAGAAGACCATGGTCCTGGGCCTGTTGGGGTTCGTGGTGCTCACGGTCTTCGGTGGCGCCTACCTGTGGCTGTCGACGTCCATCTCGTCGCTCGAGACGCAGGTGGAGGATGAGCTCACGGACCTGGGAGACATCTACCGTCTGGCGGAGACCTACGCGGAGAAGAAGGCGGTGGCCGACCGCCAGCAGAACATGGCCGCGAAGAACCGCGACACGAACATCAAGCTGGCCATCAACGAGATCGCCAAGAGCGTGATGTTCGAGGACCAGCGCCCCAAGCGCGACGAGGAGAACCCTCCCAAGAAGAAGCTCGCCGACGTCATCCAGTACGAGCAGACCCAGGAGACCTTCCTGTCCAAGCGCAAGCGTCGCCGCCGCAAGGGCAAGGACCCCGAGCTGGGCTACTTCCGGCGCGACCAGAAGGTGAAGCTCTCGGAGGTCGTTCCCTTCCGCGCGGTCTATGACTTCTTGGACCGCGTGGAGCGCAGCGACAAGATGCTCTTCGTGACCGAGGTGGACCTGCGACGCCAGTACAACAACGGGCTGCTGGCGCGAAAGAACGCGGCCATCACCATCGCCACGTTCTTCTATAAGGCGGAGGAAGAGGAGTAACCATGCGCCGGTTCCTGACCCGCCTAGCCCTGTGGATGGGCTACCTGCTGCTATTCCTGACGCTCACCGTCACCTTCTTCGTGCTGGGCTTCCCCGACGAGCCCGTGCGCCAGCGCGCCGAGGTGGAGCTGAGTCGGTTGACGGGCGGCCGTGCGCAGATCGACGCGCTGAGCCTGTCCGGGCTGGGCGGTGTCGAGGTAGAGGGCGTGCGCGTCTTCCTCAAGCCCATCAAGCCCAAGGTCCTGCCCGGGCAGGCCGCGCCCGCGGAGTCCGCGGCGCCCGAGGAGGGGGCCAAGGCCGGCGCCCACAAGCCGAGAAAGAAGAAGAAGCGTCCGCGCGTCGTGGAGGTCGAGCGCCTCTCGGCGAGCGCCGCCGTGACGCCGTGGATCTTCGGGGGCGTCAAGACGGTGGACTTCGAGGGCGAGGTCCTCCACGGGACCCTTGCGGACGGGCGCGTGGAGTACGACCCGGACACCAAGGCGACGACCGTGCGCGTGGGCCAGCTCGACGGCGCGCGGCTCGGGCCCGAGCAGCTCGTCAAGGGGCTCGTGGGCTACGACCTGCGCGGCTCCCTCGCGGGGAGCCTGGAGGTGACCTTTGGGGCCAAGCCCGAGGACCTCCGGGGGCACCTGGACCTCGTCCTCAAGGACGCGCGCATCGTCAAGCCGACCATCCCCCCCACGCCCCAGATGCCCGCGCCCATCGAGCTCAGCGACATGGCGCTGGGAGACCTCAAGCTCAAGCTGGAGGTGGACAAGCTGTCGAACATCGCCGCGCTCAAGCGGCCACGGGCCCGCCAGCGGGACCTGGTCGTCGTCCACTTCTCGGACGTGAGCGCCGAGAGCGACGACGTCGCCCTGGCCGTGGACGACCGCAGCGTCATCCGGCTGCTGCCGGGCAAGCCCATGGGCGAGGCCGTGGCGGATCTGCACCTGTCCGTGCAGGTCATGGACGCCTACGTGAACAAGAAGGTGAAGGACGCCGACGGCCACACCTCGCAGCCCAACAAGATCCTGCGCATGGCGCTCAAGCAGGATCGCCGCGTGCGGGCCGCGACGCGCAACGGGATCCTGGGCATCTACTGTCGCGGCAAGCTGGCGCACATCGACTGCGGGCTGGAGCGTCCCCGACGCGGGAGCTTCAAGAAGCGCAAGCCCTCCTTCGGGGCCGGCGCCAAGTCCACCAAGCCCGACAAGCCCCGCGGCACCGACCGCAAGCGCGATCGACCCAGCGCGCGTCCCCGGACGCACAAGCCCAGCACCTCGTCCGGGCGGCTCCGGGACCGCAAGGTGGACCGAGCGCCGCGGCCACCGCGGCCGCCGCGGCCCGCGCGCGCGACGCCGGCGCGCCCGAGCCCCCCGCCCCCGCGCAGCGCCGTCATGCCGCTCCGGGCCCAGCCCGTGCGCGCCGAGCCCATCGTCGCGCCGCCCGTCCCCGAGCCCGCCAGCGCCCAGGACGAGGAGGGCGGGGCCGACGACGAGGCGGAGGCCGGGGACGAGGATGGCGAGCCCGAGGAGGCCGGCGAGCCCGAGGAGGCCGTGGGCGAAGGCGAGGAGGGCGAGGCGCCCGAGTGAGGAGGCCGCCTGGGCCCGAGCCCACCGGGCTCGGGCGGGAGACTTTGGAAACCGTGTGTTTCTTGACGGTTGCGTGCTCATGTGGTGGGCTCGTGCGGGCCGGAGAGGGCCGCGCGGAGCGACACCCCTGGGCGCCCCAGGGAGCGGGGAGGGCGAGCGGTGCTGGAGCTGGGGACGGTGAGGCGCGAGGTGTGGCTGGGCGTCGCGGGCGGAGGCGTGCTCCTGGGCGCCCTGGTGGGGCTCCTTTTCTCAGGGCCCGGAGAGCCGGGCCGCGCGCCGGAGGGGGCCGTGTCCCAGGGGGACGCGGGGGAGGGCCCCACGGCGGGGGCCACAGCGGGCGATGGCAAGCACCGCGCGAGCGAGCCCGCCGCGGAGGGAGCCGCAGAGGAGGGCGCGCTGGGACCCGTGCTGGACGCCCTGGAGGCGGCCCATGAGGAGCTCCACGGGAGCGCTGGGGCTGCGGGCGCCGGGGAGACCACCGACGATCGGGCCCTGGATCGCGCGCTCGTGGCGGGCAAGCGGCACCTGAAGATCCTTCGGGCCTTTTATCGGAAGGTGGGCGGCAGTGTGTTCGTGGACGGAGGCCACCTGACGCCGGTGGCCCGAGCCCTGATCGAGCGCCTGGAGACCTTGGGAGACGAGGGGCTCAACCCGGCGGACTACGGGATGCCGGGGCTGGGACGCGAGGCGCGGAGGGTGAGCGGGGGCGATGGGGCTGGGGTCCAGGCCCCCGCGGGCGCGGGGGCGGCGGGGCCCGTCCTCGTGCGGCTGTTGCGGGCGCCGGAGTTCGACCGCGAGGACGCGCGGCGGCGCCTCGGGGCGGCGGGGGGGCATCCCACGGCCGCCCACGTCATCGCTACGGCGACGCTGCTCAAGGCCGCCCGGGCGCGGGCTGGCACGGGCGAGCACGCGGCGCTGGAGGCGCGGCTGGCGAGGGCGCTGCTTCAGTACGTGCTGGACATGCGGATCTACCGCCGCGCGGGCCCCTTCACCGTGACGCGCAACGAAGACGAGTTCGCGGCCTACGGCGACCGCCCCAAGCGCACCGTTGCGTGGATGGTCGGTGTCGTGGAGGCCGCCGATCCCGCGGTGGCGCTCCGCAAGTTGGAGCCGCGGAACCCCCACTACCGAGCGCTCGTGGAGCAGCATAGGCGCTACCGCGGTTACGCGGCCAAGGGGTGCCAGGAGAAGCTGGGCAAGGGCCTGCGGCTCAAGGAGGGGCGCAGCGGACCGCCCGTGGCGGCGCTCCAGCGGCGGCTCGCCTGTGAGGGCTACTACGAGGGCCCCGTGGACGGTGTGTTCTCGCCCGCGGTGACCGAGGCGGTGCGGGCCTACCAGCGCCATCACCAGCTCCCGGCTACGGGGCTCGTGAAGAACATGACCGTCTCCAGCCTGAACGTGCCCCTGGACAAGCGGGCCAAGATCATCGCCCTGGGGCTCCAGCGCATGCGCGAGTCCCTGACCAACGACGCGGAGCCCTTCTACGTGCGGGTGAACATCCCGGCGTTTCAGCTCGAGGTCATCGATGGGCAGAAGATCGTCCGGCGCCACAAGGTCATCGTGGGGACGAACCGCCTGGACGACGACAAGGTGCGGCTGGTCCAAGGGCACATCAACCGGACGAAGCTGTTCAAGACGAAGATCTACCAGGTCATCGTGAACCCGGACTGGATCCTCCCCAAGCGGGTGGAGAAGGGAGAGGTGAAGGCGAAGCTGGCCGAGGATCCCGACTACCTCAAGAAGCACAACATCCGCCGCGTGACCTTGGACGACGGGCAGCAGGTGCTCATCCAGGGGCGGGGAGAGCTCAACGTGCTCGGGCGCGTGAAGCTGCTGCTGGAGAAGTCGTCGGCCATCTACCTCCACGACACGAACGACCGCAGCATGTTCCGGCACGCCCGACGCGACCTGTCGCATGGGTGTGTGCGCGTGCACAAGGCCGTGCAGTTCGCCAAGTGGCTGCTCGCCCACGACGGCTGGGACGAGCGCGAGATCGACAAGAGCTTCCGCTACGAGACCACACAGCGTGGCATGAACCTGCACCACAAGGTGGACCTCATCACCGAGTACATCACGGTGGACGTGTCCGACGAGGGGCACGTGACCTTCTACGACGACGTCTACGGCTACGACCGCGCCTTCTTCCAGGGCAAGCTGCCGCCCCAGGTGGAGGCGCGCTGGGGGAGCCCGGTCATGCGGCCGAGCTGGGTGCCCAGCGTCCCCGCGGACGTGGTGGAGGGCTGGCGGCGGGCCGGGAAGCCGGCGCCCCGGAACTACAAGCCCTGAGCCTCGGAACTACAAGCCCTGAGCCTGGCGGTGGCCGTGGCTACTTGGCCACGCAGACCTTGTAGACGCCCACCGTTCCATAGATGGACTCGGGCAGCGCGCAGTCCGTGTACTGGTCGCCCAGCGCCGCGCAGTCGCTCACGCTCTCACAGGGTGGCAGGCACATGGAGATGATGGGCTCGCTGCTCTTGCCTGGGAAACGGACGCACTCGCCCGCCGTAGCTTGGGCGGGGTCCACGCCCGCCGGGCTGTAGTCCACGCCGCAGTCGCTGTTGGCGCCGCACGAGCAGTCCTTGGTGCAGACCTTGAACGCGCCGCCGGTGATGGCGGGGCTGGCGACGCAGCGCCCGTACTGGCAGTCGGCGTCCTGCTGGCAGACCTGGCCGTGGCCGAGCCCGTCGGGGTTGCTGAGGACCGGGTCCTGGCAGGTCGTGCCGTCGTCGCCCCCCAGGCTGTCGCAGGCTGGGGCGCTCGTGGCCAGGGCGAGGAGCGCGGCCGCGCCCAGTAGGGCCCACGGCGCGCGGCGGCCGGACAGGGGGAAGGGCGTCATGGGGAGGCTCCTCTGAGGTTCGTGGCGGGGTGTTGGCGGGGGGCCCGCGTCGTGACCCTAGACCGCGCTGCGGAGCGTGATACTATGCCCCCCCCTCCGGGGCCGCGCAATCGAGCGGCCCTGGCGGGGGCGGTCCCCCGACAGGCGGTGGTCTGCGGCGGCGCAGGAGTTGGCGCCGACGTGCCAGCGCGACGGACCCACGCGCACCCCTCGGGTGGGGTGAGCGTGTCGCCCCTCAGCCCTCGAGCCACAGGTAGGCCTTGGACGGAAGCGCCGGTGAGATCCTCGCGATCCTTGTCCTCGTCGGGTTCTCAGCCATCTTCTCGGGCATGGAGAGCGCCCTGTTCAGCCTCTCGGAGGTGAAGCTCCGGGGGCGCGCCGAGGAGCGCGGCTCGCTGCCCAAGATGCTGGCCCTGTGGCTCTCCGACCCCAACCGTGTCCTGGCGGCCATCCTGGTTGGCAACAACCTCGCCAATATCACGGCCAGCGCGCTGGCGACCGACTTCGCCGCCGAGGCCTTCGCGGGCTCCGACCTCGCGGGGGGCTGGGCCATGTCCATCGCCGTGGGGGTCATGACCTTCTTGATCCTCGTGGCTGGCGAGGTGGTGCCCAAGACCGTCGCCAAGCACAACCCGGAGAAGTATCTGCTCTTCCTCCCTGTGCTCCACCTGACCTACGCCGTCTTCTACGTCCCCACGCGCGCCCTGGAGGGGCTCACGCGTCGCGTCGTCCACGCCTTCGGTGGCTCGCTGACCAGTGACTCGGTGACGGTGACCGAGGAGGACATCGAGACCATGGTCCGCATCGGCAAGCAGGACGGCTCCATCGACCCCGAGGCCACGCGCTTCCTCACGGGCGTGCTGGAGCTGGATGAGACGCTCGCCCGGGAGATCATGGTCCCGCGCACCGACGTCGTGGGCGTCCCCATCGACGCCAGCGTGGAGGAGGCCATCGCCAAGGTTCGAGAGGCCGGGTTTTCGCGGTTCCCGGTTTATGAGGGGACGCTCGACAAGGTCGTGGGGGTGCTCTACGCCAAGGACCTCCTCGTGGCGGTGGACGCCCACGGCTCCAAGGGCTTGAGCCTCCGTGACATCGTGCGTAGGCCGCTGTTCCGTCCCGGGAACATCGACGTGCAGCGCCTGCTGGTGGACATGAAGCGGGAGCGCGTTCACATGGTCATGCTCGTGAGCGAGTATGGCGGCATCGCGGGCGTCGTGACGCTGGAGGACATCGTCGAGGAGGTCTTCGGGCCCATCTACGACGAGCACGACGGCGTCGAGGCGGTGCGGGCGGTGTCCGACTCGGCGATCCACGTGCCCGGCGTTTGCACCATCAGCGATCTCCGCAACGACCTAGGCGTGGAGATCGAGGAGGACGAGGACTACACGACGGTGGCGGGGCTCCTCATGCGTGCGGCGGGCGAGATCCCGGCGCCTGGCTTTGTCCACGTCATCGACGGTTGGCGCTTCGAGGTCATGGAGGCCGACGAGACGCGGATCTTGGACGTGGAGGTGCGCCGTGTGGACGGCGGGGCGTTCACGACGCAGAGCCCCGAGGCCAGCGAGGGCGCGGGTTCTCACGGGGAGCCCTCGTGAGGGAGCCCGCGTCGCCGCACCCGGCGCAAGAGCCGTTGCAAATGGGATGCCGGGCTCGACCTCGCGCGTTGACCGTCCAGAAGCCCTCCCCGTATAGTGGACGGGCGCTTGACGCGAGGGTGTGCGGCCCGCGGGCCAGGCGGCGAGACGGCGGGCGAACGAGGCGCAGGGCGCGGCCCATGCCAACGGGCGGCGCGCGAAGGCGACGGACGGAGGAGAGACGCCATGAGCGACGGCAAGAGCAACGGCGACGATGGGGTCGTGACCTCGGCGCCAGCCTCGGCGGTCGGGAGCCTGCTGACGGATCTCTTGAACGAGGCCAAGCAGGAGGTCCAGCGGGAGAGCGCCGACCTGGATCGCCAGCTCCAGAGCCGTGAGGAGCAGGAGCGCCTGGAGCGTCAGCGCGCCGAGGCCCGCAAGCGCGAGGAGCTCCAGCGCAAGCTCATCGAGGAGACCCGCAAGCGCAACGAGGCGCTCACGCGCAAGGAGAAGGCCGAGCAGGCCTCGCGCCAGGCGGTCGTCAAGGAGAAGAAGCACGACTCGCTGCTCATGCGCCTTCAGGGCGCGGCGGATGACGCTCGCGCCCAGGCCAAGAAGACGCGCATGATCCTCTTGGGGGTCCTGGTGCTGGTCCTCGTGGGTGGCGGTACGGCGGCGGCCCTCATCCTCACGGCGCCCCCCGGGATGGAGCTGTCGGCCTACTCGTCGGTCACCGACGACATCACGCGCGAGATCCGCATCGAGTTCTTGGAGCTCAAGAACCAGGAGGCGGTCAAGCGCCTGGAGGCGGAGAAGGCGCGCCTGGACGGCCTGCTCGCGAGCGCCAAGAGCGCCGAGGAGAAGGCCAAGCTCCTGGAGCAGCAGAAGAAGGCCGCCGAGGCCCTGCTTCAGGCCAAGGAGGCCGAGGCCTTGCAGTCGCGCAAGCACGGTCGTCGCAAGGGACACAAGCGCGGACGCGGGGCCCCGAAGATCAACCTCAAGGGCGTCTTCTAGCCGCCCGTCGTGGACATCCGCGAACTGGCGTCCTACCTCGACGCTAGCTACCCCTACCTCGCCATCGAGACGACCGAGGAGGAGCGCGCCATGGCGCTCCTCAAGGCCGCCGCCTCCCAGGTGGGGCGACCCCTCGTCCCCCTGAGCGTCGCCGCCTCCAAGCGCGCGCGTGAGGGGGTCACGGTCCTCTCGATCCTCCGCGATCTCCGTGACCGCAAGGGTCCCGCCGTATTCGCGGCGGTGGATCTCCACGACCACCTCACCGACCCCGAGGCGGTGCGCTCCCTGCGCGAGCTGCGCGCGCTGTTGGAGGGGCGGGGACAGACCCTCGTCCTGGTGGGCCCGGCGGTGGCGGTCCCCGCCGCCCTGGCGCCGGACGTCGTGCGCTTCGCCCTGCCGCTGCCGAGTCCAGAGGAGTTGGGGCGCGTGCTCGCCGAGGAGGTCGCTCGCGCAGACGCCCAGATCACGGCGCAGACCGCCCAGCGCGCCGTGCGCGCGGCCCAGGGCATGACGGTGAGCGGCGCGCGCCGCGCGTTCCGCCGGGCGGCGCGCGACCCCCAGGGGCTGGTCGCCGGCGACGTCCGCGAGCTGGGTCGCGAGAAGCGGCGGATGCTCCACCAGGGAGATCTCCTGGAGTTCGTGGACGCTCCCCCGAGCCTCCAGGACGTGGGTGGCCTGGGCCTCCTCAAGACCTGGCTCGTGGAGCGCGAGGCTGCCTTCGAGGAGCGCGCTCGCGCCTTTGGGTTGCCGGTGCCCAAGGGGCTCCTCCTCGTGGGCGTCCAGGGCTGCGGGAAGTCCCTGGTGGCCAAGTCCGTGGCCTCGCTGTGGGGGCTGCCGCTGGCACGCCTGGAGTTCAGCGCCCTGTTCACGTACGGCTCGTCGCCGGAGCAGAACATGCGCCGCATCTTCCGGCTGGCCGAGGCCCTGAGCCCCGTGGTCCTGTGGCTCGACGAGATCGACAAGGCCTTCGGCGGCGTGGCTTCCGCCGGTGGGGCCAGTGAGTCTTTGGCCCGCGTCTTCGGGGCCTTCATCACCTGGATGCAGGAGAAGACGGCGCCGGTCTTCGTGGTCGCCACGGCCAACGCGGTGGACCACCTGCCGGGGGAGCTGCTGCGCAAGGGGCGCTTCGACGAGATCTTCTTCGTGGATCTGCCCAACCTCGACGAGCGCGGGCGCATCCTGGAGATTCACCTCCGCGCCCACGGCCGCGATCCCGCCGCCTTCTCCGTGGCCCAGCTCGCCGCCCAGGCCGAGCACTTCAGCGGCGCGGAGCTGGAGCAGGTGGTCGTCGCTGGGCTGTACCGCGCCTTCCAGAAGGGGCGGGCGCTGAACGACGAGGACCTGCGCCTGGCCATCGAGGGGACGGTGCCCCTGTACCGCACGGCGGAGGAGCAGATCAAAGGGCTCCGCGACTGGGCCAAGCGGCGCGCGCGGCGGGCGAGCGAGGACGCTCGCCTCGTGGAGCTGTGGACCCAGGCGGCCCGCAAGCCTCCGGCAACCGACTGAGCCGCCCTGGTCGACGGGCCCCCCGTCCTCTGCCCTCACGCCCAGCAAGAGGAAGGCCCGGCGCGCGAGAGCGGGCCGGGCCTCCGTGTAGGTGAGGTGTAGGGCGCCGTCAGTTGGACTTCACGCCCCAGAAGGTGGCGTCGATCTGCGTCTCGACGCTCCCGAGCTTGAGGTCCACCTTCCACGTGCAGGGCAGGGCCTTGGAGCCGAAGGTGTCCACGACCATGTCGCTGTCGATGTCGTAGAAGGTGCAGGTGGGCTCGGTGCCGAGCTGGAAGGCGTCGCCGGTGGAGGTGTCGAGGCCCACGAGCTGCTGCCGCAGGAAGTCGGCGCCCGTGGTCACCAGGAGCTCGCAGCCGCTCTCCGCCACCGACTGGATGGTGTCGCTGTCGGAGAGGTTCGTGGCGAAGAGCTGGCAGCACGTGGGGTCACCCGTGCTGGGCTGGAGGCACTCCTTGCCGGCGAGCAGGGCCTGGAGGAACTCCTCGTAAGTGTCGATGACGGGCTCCCCGGGCTCCGTGGGGATGATGATCTTCAGGAGCTGGTGCTCGATGATGTAGTTGAGCAGGGCGCCGTACTTGAGGTTCAGCGGGTGCTTGTAGATCGTCAGGTTCCAGAACTCGGAGACGTTCGCCTCGAAGCTCCCCAGCACGGCGTCCTCCTGGATGGCCGCCGTGGAGAAGTTCATCTTCCCGCAGCTATCGTCCGTGGGTTGGCAGTTGGCGTCCACGAGCCACTTGACGACGACCGTGTGCCAGTTTTCCTCGGTCTGCGTGGCCTTCCAGTGGCCCGTCTCGTCGGGTTCGGACTTGAAGGTGAAGGTCGCCAGGATCTCGAAGTCCTGGATCATGTCGGCCAGGCTCTTGCCGCCGTTGAGGATGTCGCCCCAGACGCTGTCCTTGGAGTAGTTCTGGATGAGGTTGTCGATGATGGTCACGGCCATCTGCCCCACGGTGGTCAGGCCGTTGTCGATGTCGGGGTTCGTGGGATCGCTGAAGATGTAGCCGCACAGGTCGGTGAGGGTACCGATGTTCTGGGACGAGCCCAGGTCGCACATGAGCTTCAAGATGCCGCCCGTGGGGCTCTGGAAGATGTCGAGGATCGTGTTCACCCAAGGCTGGATGGACTCGGGGAGCGCCGACACGAAGTCGAAGTGGCTCGTGACCTCGTAGGAGCCCGCGTAGAGGGGCGGCCGGTCCAAGAGGTCGATGGTGACGCTGGACGAGTAGCCGTACTCGATGTCCACGGAGTCGCAGCCCCAGGCGAGCACGGCGTTGTTCTCGTTCACCGAGAAGGCGAGGACCGTGTAGGTCTGGGGGGTGTCCGTCTCCAGGCCCGGGAACTCGGTGAACTTCACCGTCTGGCTCAGGCTCGTGAGGGGGCTCTGCTGGTTGGCCGTGGCGTCGCTGTAGAGCGAGGAGATGTCGCTGCAGTCGGGCTTGCCCTGGTCGTTCTGGCGGTAGAGGCGCACGGTGTACTGCGTCGCCGGCCACTGCCCAGCGTACTTGCCGATGACCGTGAGCGGCACCTGGCCCTTGGGCGCGATGGTCACGTCGAAGCCAATGGGCGCCACGGAGGAGTCGGACACCGCCGCCTTGACCGTGAAGCCGCCCAGGAGCTGCTTGACGACCTGCACGTCCACCGCGGCGATGCCCTCGGCGTTCGTGTAGGCGCTGAGCGCGCTGAGCTTGCCGATGCCGTTGGGGTCGTCCTCGATGGCGAAGAAGACCACCTGCCCGGCGATGGGCTCGCCGTCGGCCGTGTAGCGGACCTCCAGGGTGCGCGAGCCGGTGAAGCTCAAGAACACGCTGCACACGTCCACGTCTTCGCCCTGACACGAGACGTCGTCGTCGCCCACGTCCATGACGAACTCCAGGCGCTTGACCGCCTCGGGCGGGATCGTCGTGTCCGGGCCCGCGTCCTCCACGGGCTGCGCGTCCGCGCCGCCGTCACCGCCGGGCGTGTCGGCGAAGCCCGCCCCGATGTCGTCGACCGTCACGCGGGTGATCTCATCCCCACACCCCGCGACCCCCAACATCCCCGCCAGCGCGACCGCTGCCACCAAGTGTGTACGCA
The DNA here is from genome assembly GCA_964478315.1 of uncultured Myxococcales bacterium. Taxonomy (GTDB): domain Bacteria; phylum Myxococcota_A; class UBA9042; order PHBI01; family JAAZYN01; genus CAYZID01. The sequence continues at coordinate 25,529 of CAYZID010000001.1, forward strand.
TCCCAAGCCCCTCGCCGTGCGGCTGTGCTGTGTCGTCCATGCCCGCGCCGCCCACCGCGGCGACCGTTGTTCCTAGGCGCCGGCAGTCTACGAGCGCCCTCACGCCGAGGTCAAGCCCCCCGCCCACCTAACGCGCCGAAATCGAAATCATTTCCTGCTGTCACCAGCGCACGATGGCGCGCGCCTCGCCCGGCGTCGAGCCCGGTCGCGCGCCGCCGCGGCTCAGGGGCCGCTCGGCGTGTGGCGCAGGTAGCGGTCGATGTTCGCCTCGTGCTCGGCGCGCGTGGCCGCGAAGGCGTGGCGGCCCGTCCCGTCGCGGCGAGCCACGAAGTAGAGCAGGTCGTGGCGCTCGGGCTGCATGGCCCCCTCGATCGCCGCCGCCGAGGGCGCGCAGATGGGCCCCGGCGGGAGCCCGTCGTGGGCGTAGGTGTTGTAGGGGTTCGAGGCGTCCTTTCGCTCGGTGGGTGTGGGGCTGCGGCCCACGCGGTCCGGGCGGTACATGAGGGTGGGATCCGTCTCGAACCGCATGCCCCGCTCCATGCGGTTGTAGAACACGCCCGCGATGCGCGGCGCCTCGGCGGCCACGCGCATCTCCTCTTGGACCAGGCTCGCCAACACCAGCAGGTCGCGGTCCGCGAGCCCGTAGCGCGCGCGGAGCGCCGCGCGGTCGGCCCGGTGTCGCTCCGCCAGCCGCCGCCAGCGCCGGACGAAGGTCTCGGCCAGCAGGCGCAGCGTCTCGCGCGTGGGCGTCCCCACCGCCAGGCGGAACGTGTCGGCGGCTAAGACGCCCTCCAGGTAGGTCTGGGGCACGCGGTCCGGGCGCGGGGCCCGCGGCGGCCCCACGAGGTCCGCGAGGAGCCTCGCGTCCGCGCTCCCAGCCGGGAGCAGCCCCAGGGCCGCCCGGCGGTCCGCCGCCAGTGCCAACACCTCCGCGCGCGTGCCTACCCCGGCGCGCTCCACCCGGTCCGCGAGCTGCCAGAGGGCCTCGCCGGGTGGCAGCATGAGGTCCACCTGCCCGCTCGTCGGGGGGCGCAGCAGCGCGGCGGCGATGTCGAGGGAGTGGGCGTCCCCGGGCAGCTCGTAGACCCCGGGTTGAAGCGCGGCGAAGGCCCCCTCGCGCTGGAGCACCTGCCGCAGCACCCAGGGGTGCGGGGCGAGCCCCGCCCGCTCCAGCGCCGCGACCACGGCCGCCGGTCCGTCGCCCCGCCGCACCGTGACGGACACGGTGGACGGGTTGCCGCCGGGCCGGTCGAACACCATCCACACCCCCGCCGCGCCGCCCGCGACGACGAAGGCCAGCGCGCTCCACAACGCCCAGCGCCACGGGCTCCGGCCGCGCCCCCCCACGGCGGCTCAGCCCTCGCCTTCGCCCGCCGCGGGCGGCGGGGGGGCGCCCGCGTCCAGGTAGGCCTGGAGGATGAGGGACGCCGCCACCTTGTCCACGTGGTCCTTGACGCCCAGGCGCTTCTTCTTCCGGGAGCGCCCCTGCCCGCCGCGCCCGCGCGGGCCGCCCCGGCCCGTGGCCTGGATGGCGCGCTCGGCTTCGCGCGAGGTGAACCGCTCGTCCAGGCGCGCCACCGGGAGCCCCGTCACCTGGGCGAGCTTCTTGGCGTAGCGCTCGGCGGTCTGCGCCATCTCGCCCTGGGATCCGTCGAGCTCGTAGGGGATGCCCACGACGAAGGCCTCCACCTCGTGTTCGCGGGCGAGCTCGACGACCCGGGCGATTTGCTGCCCCTTGTCCTTCTCGTGGAGGACGGTCAGCGGGCTCGCCACGGTCCCCGTGGGGTCACTCAAGGCGAGGCCGATGCGGGCCAGGCCGAAGTCGATGCCGAGGATGCGCACGGGGGCAGCTCCTGGGGGGGGGAGGTTGAGAGCCCTGCTCCGGGAGCCCGGCTCAGAGCTTCAAGGTGAAGCCGTTGGCGTGGATGGCGAGCAGGTCCATGGACAGGGCGACGCCGTAGTGGAGCGCCACGCCGAGCCACACGGAGCGGTGTTTCAACGCCAGCCACCCGAGGGTCATGCCCGCGAGGATGGCGCCCAGCGTCTCGGGAAGGGGCTTGCCGAAGTGGGCGGTGACGTAGGGCACGACCATGAGGGGCAGGGCGTAGGCGCCGAAGTCGCGCTCGAGCCCGAAGGCCAGGTAGCCGCGCCAGAAGCTCTCCCCCGCCACGAAGATGAGGAAGTAGAAGGCCTCGTAGAGCAGAAACTGGTGGAGGAGGATGACGTGGTCGGGCCCGATCATCGCCCGGCTCATGGGGTACTTGGCCTGGAACGCGGCGGTCTGAGCCACCCCGATGACGAAGGGGAGCACGCCGAGAAAGAGCGCGAGGTACACGGGCCAGATCCGGCGCACGGCCGGCGGGTGGGGGTTCCGTGGCGCGTAGAGGCCCAGGGTGGCCGGGGAGCGCCGGAGGACCCACCAGGCGAAGGCGAAGGGCAACACCAGGCGGAAGAAGAAGGAGCCCAGCGAGAAGTAGAGGAAGGCGAACACGGGGCCGAAGGGCCCCTGGGGCGGGACGTACTCGCGGATTACCCGGTTGTAGGTGTCCATGCGCCCGTAGAACCAGAACGCGAGGAAGGCCACGATCCCGAAGGCCAGCAGCGCCCAGGTCTGTCCGCGGACGCGCCGGAGCGCGTCCAGGCCGTGGAAGGCCGTGAAGACGGCGAGCACCGCCGTGAGCCCCACGAGCACGTGGACGCCCTGCCACTTGCTGCCGTGGAGGAAGCCGAAGCGATAGCGGAGCACGACCTGCACCGCGACCAGGGCGAGCATGATGAGGACGGGGAGCACGCGGGCTCGCGGCGTCTCGGGCCCCATCCCGGGCGTCCGAGGCGAGGCGAGCGCGCGCACCCAACCCCGCGGGCCGCCGACGTGAGCGCCCGCCGGGGCCGCAGCCCCCGCGGACGCGGCGCCCCCGGGCGGCGGCTCGGGGCGAGCCTCGCCCGGGGTGTCCACCGCCTCGTCCGCGGTCGCCGGGAGGTCGCCGCTCAGACCTCGATCGTCTTGAGCGGCTCGGCGACCTCGAAGCGCGCCTCGGTGCGCTCGCGGATACCCTCGACCGTCTCGCCCGGGGCGATCTCGGTGAGCACCAGCTTCTTGCCGCCGGCGCCGTCGTCCACGACGTCGAACCAGCCCAGGTCCGTGACGATGTGGTGGACGACGCCCTTGCCCGTGAGCGGGAGCGTGCACTCGCGCAGGACCTTGGCGTCGCCGCGCTTGTTGTTGTGGGTCATGACGATGACCACGCGCTTGGCGCCGGCCACGAGGTCCATGGCCCCGCCCATGCCCTTGACCATCTTGCCGGGGATCATCCAGTTGGCGAGGTCCCCCTGCTCGCTCACCTGCATGGCGCCCAGGACGCTCAGGTCCACGTGGCCGCCGCGGATCATGGCGAAGGACTCGGCGCTGGAGAAGAAGGCCGAGCCGGGCATGGTCGTGACCGTCTCCTTCCCGGCGTTGATGAGGTCGGGGTCCTCATCTCCCTCATACGGGTAGGGGCCGATGCCCAGCAGCCCGTTCTCGGACTGGAGGACGACCTCCATCCCCTCGGGGACGTGGTTGGCCACCATCGTGGGCATCCCGATGCCCAGGTTGACGTAGAAGCCGTCTCGCAGCTCTTGAGCGACGCGCTTGACGATCTCCGTGCGGGTCAGTGCCATGGCTGTCTCCTCCGTCGCTCGGTCAGGGCCGCGGGCGGGTCGTGACCCGCTCGATGGGCTTCTCATAGTTCACGCCTTCGACGATGCGCTGCACGTAGATGCCCGGCGTGTGGATGGCGTCGGGGTCCAGCTCGCCGGCCGGCACCAGGTGCTCGACCTCGGCGATGGTGATGCGCCCCGCCGTGGCCATCATGGGGTTGAAGTTGCGCGCGGTCTTTCGATAGATGAGGTTGCCGTGCGTGTCGCCCATGTACGCCTTGACGAAGGCGAAGTCGGCCCGCAGCCCGAGCTCCATGACGCAGGGGACCCCGTCGAAGACGCGCGTCTCCTTGCCCTCGGCGACCTTCGTGCCGTAGCCCGTGGGCGTGAAGAAGGCGCGGATGCCAGCGCCGCCGGCGCGAATGCGCTCAGCCAGGGTCCCCTGGGGGATGAGCTCCACGTCCAGCTCGCCCGACAGGAACTGGCGCTCGAACTCCTTGTTCTCCCCGACGTAGCTGGACTTCATGCCGCGGATCTGGTGGTTGTCCAGCCACAGCCCCAGCCCGACCCCGTCGATCCCGCAGTTGTTGCTGATGACCAGGAGATCCTTGGTTCCCTTGTCATGGACCGCCCGGATGAGGTTCTCCGGGTTGCCGCTCAACCCGAACCCGCCCACCATCACCGACGCGCCGTCGGAGAGGTCGAAGATCGCCTCCGCCGCGCTCGCGAATACCTTGTTCACATCGCCTCCTGGACCTGAGCCACAGCCGCCGCGCGGGGCCACTCCCCCCGCGCTCGCCCGCTGGGCCTCCCAGTCCTATCACCCTCGTGACGGGCGTCAATCCCGCCCGGTCCGCAGGTCCTTGAGGCGAAGCTGGAGGCGCGTCCTACCCTTGTAGGTGTTGAGCTCGGGGACGTAGGCCACGTCCACGACCGCGCCCACGCGGGGGCGCCGCGACGCCATGGAGAAGGCGATGGCCTCCAGCCAGGGGCCGCCGCCGGGATCTTGGAGCCGCAAGCGCAAGTGCGTGCGGTCCTTGCCGATGATGAGCGCGTCGCGCACGATCACCCCGCGCGCCACGAAGCAGGGCTCGGGGTTCCCGGCCCCGAAGGGGGCGAGCTCCTGGACGCGCTCGGCCAGCGTCCAGAGGTCCTCGCCCAGCGACACCTCGGCGTCCACGCGCAGCCGCGGCTGGAGGTGCCGCTCGTCGAGCCCCGCGCGCGCCTGGGCGTCCAGCCGGCGCGCCAGCTCGGGCACGAGGCGCGTGGGCAAGGTCACCCCGGCGGCGTGGTCGTGGCCGCCGAAGCGCGTGAGGAGCTCGGCCACGCGCTCCAGCTCCCGCACCAGGCGGAAGCCGGGGACCGAGCGGCCGGAGCCCGTGGCGTCGTCGTCGGGCCCATCCCCGGCTCGGAGGAGGATCGTGGGGCGGTGGTAGCGCTCGGCCACCCTGGAGGCGACGATGCCCAGCACGCCCGGGTGCCACCCTGGCGCTGCCAAGACGATGGCTCGCCGCTCGGGGGGCCTGTGGGCCGCCCCCTCGACGAGCGCGCAGGCCTCCTCGAAGACCTGGCGTTGGAGGTCCTGCCGGGCCACGTTCAGCGCGTCCACCTCCTCCGCCAGGGCCTCCGCGCGCGCCGGGTCCTCGGTCGTGAGCAGCTCCAGCCCCGCGTCCGCGTGGGCAAGGCGCCCCGCGGCGTTGAGGCGCGGCCCGAGCTGGAAGCCCACGCGCCCCGCCGTGGGTGTGCGCTCGCCGAGATCGCTGACACGCCACAGCGCCGCCAACCCCGGCCGCGCCGCGCGGGGGCCCAGCAGGGGCAACCCGGCGCGGACGAACACGCGGTTGAGCCCCCGGAGGGGCACGACGTCCGCCACCGTACCGACCCCTACGAGGTCCAGCCACCGCCGCAGGTCGGGCTCGGGCCGGTCGCGGAAGACCCCCGCCTGGCGCAGTCGGCGGCGCAGGGCGACGAGCAGCAGCCAGGTCACGCCGCAGGCCGCGAGCTCGGCGTCCGGGTAGGCGCAGCCGGGGCGCTTGGGGTCCACGACCGCCGCGGCGTCGGGCAAGACGTCGGGCAGCTCGTGGTGGTCGACGACGATGACGTCGGCGCCCTCCTCGCGGGCGGCCGCCACAGCCTCCACCCCGCGGATGCCGCAATCTACCGCGATGAACAACCCCACGCCCTGGCGCGCCAGCTCACGCAGGCGCCCGGCGTGGAGCCCGTAGCCCTCCACGAAGCGGTCGGGGACGAAGGTGCGGACCGCGACCCCCAGGGCGCGGAAGAACCAGACGAGCTGCGCCGCGGAGGTCACACCGTCCACGTCGTAGTCTCCCCAGACGCAGATGGTTTCGCCGGTGTTCAGGGCGTGGACGATGCGCTCCACGGCCTCGTCGATGCCCTCTAGGAGCGAGGGGTCGGCCATGTCGGCGAGGCGCGGCCGGAGAAAGCGGCGCGCTTCGCCCGGGTCGCGCAAGCCGCGGTTCACCAGCAGCGTCGCCGTGAGGGGATCCACGCCGAGGGTTCGTGCCAGCGTGTCCACCGCCGCGCGGTCGGGCGCCGCGACGTCCCAGCGCCGCGCGGGGGCGGCGGGCGGGGACCCCGGGGCGGGGGCCGAGGCCGGGGAAGATGAGGCCGGGGGAGACATGACGGGCGGCTCCGTGAAACGACCGCGCCCGACACCTTGCGGGGTCGGGCGCGGGGTGGGGCGCGCGCGGCGCCCCGGGGTGGCCGGGAAGATCAGGCGGGTGAGGCCTTGGGAGCGTGCTTGCGCTGCCCCTTGCCCTTGCCCTCCTTGGTCTTGAGGTAGCCGTCCATGTAGTAGACGAGCGGGCTCGCCACGAAGATGGAGGAGTAGGTCCCCACGAAGATGCCGATGAACAGCGCCAGGGCGAAGTCTCGGATGAGCCCACCGCCCAGCACGAGGATGGCGATGACCACGAACATCGTCGTCAGCGAGGTGAACACGGTTCGCGACAGCGTGCTGTTGATGGCCTGGTTGAGCAGCAGCTTCACATCGCGTCCGCGGTAGGCGTCGAAGGTCTCGCGCACGCGGTCCATGACGACGATGGTGTCGTTCAAGGAGTAGCCGACGATGGTGAGCAGCGCGGCGATGATGGGCAGGGAGAACTTCACCTGGAAGATGGCGAAGAGGCCGATCGTGATAAGGACGTCGTGCACCAAGGCGACGACGGCGCCGGGGGCGTATCGGAAGTCGAACCGCAGCGTGATGTAGATGAGGATGCCGATGATGGCGTAGAGCACGGCGAGGAGGCCGTTGGCGAGGAGGTCGTGGCCCACGGACGGCGATACGCTGGTCGAGGACTCCACCGCCACGAAGGCCTTGCCGAAGTCCTGGGAGAGCTTGGCCGAGACCTTGCTCTTGAGCTCCTGGACGCTGACGGTGAAGCGCTTGTCCTTCTTGTCTCCCTGGAGCTCGCTCTGGATGCGCGCCTCGCACCCGGCGAGTTGGTCCTCCAGGTCGGCCTCGGCGTCCGACTGGTCAGCGCCGCTCTGCTCGGAGCCCAGGAGGCTGATCCACTCGTAGCAGTTCACGCGGAGCTGCCGTTCATAGTCAGCGATGACGGTGATGTGCTCGTAGCCCAGGTCCTTGAACATCTTCCGCAGGGCCTCATACCGGCCCGTGACCTGCGCCTCCTCGGGGAAGGTCAGGTAGAAGATGTCGGTCCCCTCCCCGGGCGAGTCCACGTGGGTCTTGTCGCCGAAGGTGGCCTTCACCTTGTCGACGATGGCCTGCTTCTTCTCCGGGGTGAGCAGCGACGTCACCTCACTGTAGACCAGGAAGCGCTCGGTGGACTTGCCGCCCGTCTCCGAGACCACGCCCGAGTCGAAGTCCTGGACGGTCACCTGGGAGTCCTTGAGCCCCAGGTCGTCGTGGAGCAGGGAGGCCATGGAGTCTTCGAGCTTCTGGCGGTCCACCTGGGAGGCGGCGTCGAAGGCGACGATGACCGAGCTGCCGCCCTTGAAGTCGATGCCCAGGTTCAGGCCCATGACGAGCCAGGCCACGAGGCTGATGACGACGAGCGTCGTGGACAGGCCGATGGCCTTCCCGCGCATGCCGAGGAAATCGACGTGGATATCGTCGGGGATGAGCTTGAACATGCGCGGTCCTCAGATGGAGAGCGTCTTCGGCTGACGCTTGTTCAGGTACCACTCGAACATCCGGTGGCTCACGTAGACCGCCGTGAAGACCGAGCAGATGATGCCGATGAGCAGGGTCACCGCGAAGCCGCGGATGGGCCCGCTGGTGTAGTTCAGCAGGATGATGCCCGCGAGGGCGGTCGTGATGTTGGCGTCGAGCACCGTGGAGAGCGCCTTCTCGAAGCCGGCCTCCACCGAGGCCCGCGGACTCCTACCGCCGCTGATCTCCTCGCGGATGCGTTCGAAGATGATGATGTTGGCGTCCACCGCCATCCCGATGGTGAGGATGATGCCCGCCATGCCCGGCAGCGTGAGCGCCGAGTTCATGCTCACCAGCAGCATGAGGATGAGGAACATGTTGATTGTCAAGGCCGCCACGGCGATGAGGCCGCTGAAGCGGTAGTAGATGAGCATGAAGAGGATGACGAAGAGCATCCCTACGCCCATGGCCATCTCCCCCGCGACGACGCTGTCGGCGCCCAGGCTTGGGCCCACCTCGTAGTGGTGGACCTCATAGACCGGCGCCTTGTACGCGCCGTTGTTGAGCACGGTCACCAGGGATCGAGAGTCTTCGAGCTTCGCCTGGGGCGTGGCGCCTCCCATGGTGATGCGGGCGCGGCCGCCGCCGATCTTCTCCTTGATGACCGGGGCCGAGTTGATGTCCTCGTCCAGCATGATGGCCATGTAGTTGCCGACGTTCTTCTCGGTGAGCTCCGCGAAGATGCGGGCGCCCTCGGCGTTGAAGTCCAGACTCACGTAGGGGCCCTGCTCGTCGTAGAGGACCTGGGCGCGGGCCAGATGGTCCCCCGTGATCTCCGCTTTGGCGAAGAGCAACATCGTCCGGTAGAACTTCTCCTTGGTGATGTTCCCCTCGCGGATCGTGTCCTGCTCGAAACCCACCAAGTGCCCGGCGGGTACCTGGAGGGTGCGGACGAAGCGGACGATCTCGCTCTTGCGCTGGGAGCGGAGGTAGGGCCCGTACCAGTGGTCCTTGGGGTGCAGGCGCTTGCGCTCGGCGTCCGTGGCGATGAGCTCCAGGGTGCCCACCCAGTCCTTGTTGGCCGGGTCGTTCTTGTAGGCCTCGAAGGCGGCCTTCTGCTTGGCTAGCCAGTCGTTCTCGGTGTCCACCATGCGCAGGCCGAGCTGGGCCGTCTGACCCACGCGCTCCCGCACGAGCTGGACCTGCTTGGAGCTCACGCCCGGGATCTGCACGACGATGTCGCTGTCGCCCGCCACGCGCACGTCGGGGTCCACCAGCCCGAAGGCCTCCACGCGCTTCTGGATGGTCGAGCGCGTCTGCGTGACGACCTCCTCGCGGACCTTCGCCACGAACTTGTCGAGCATGACCAGCTCCCAGGTCTTGTCATCCACCGCCACGTAGTCGTACCGGTTGTCCAAGGTGTCCCGGAAGTCCCCGTCGTCGAGGAGTTTGGCCGTCTGTGCGTCGTGGAAGATGAGCCGGATCGTCTGGTACTCCGGCACCTCCACTTGGACGTTGGCCGCGTACTTGTTCCACTCGGCGTGCGGCAGGTCTTGGGCGTTCTTGCCGTCGGCCTTGGCGAGCTCGTCGACGATGCGCGACTTCACCGTGTCGGCCAGCTTGCGCCCGTTCTGCTCGATGGCCTTCTTCCAGTCCACCGTGTAGCGCAGCTCCAACCCCCCCTGGAGGTCGAGGCCGTAGTTCAGCTTCTTGCTGAAGATGTTGTTGTACCAGTCGGGCAACGCGTCCTTGCCCAGCAGGGTCGGGAGCGTGTACGCCACGCTGAGGACCACGAGGCCCCACAACATGAACGTGCGCCAGGGGTGCTTCTTTTCCATCGTTCACCAACCTCTTGGGGGTCGTCTCGCCGGGGGTCGTCTCACCGGGACAGGGGCTCAGCGCCGGTGACCGGGCTCGCTCACTGCGCGGATAGGCGGAGGCCGTGCGGACCTCGTGCGCGCTCAGTTCTGGGGGGCCTCGGACAGCTCCTTCTCGGCGTCCGCGGAGGCGCGGTGAGCCACGAAGTTGCGGAGGATCTGAATGCGGGTGTTCTTTGCCACCTCGAGGGTCACCTTGTTGTCCTTGATGGACGTAATCTTGCCGAAGATCCCGCTGGACGTGATGACCTGGTCGCCAGGCTTGAGGGCCTCAACGAACTCCTTGTGCTTCTTGGCCTTCTTCTGCTGCGGCCGAATGAGGAAGAAATAGAAGACGACCAGCATGAGCCCCAAGAAGATGAGGCTCTCCATGCCACCACCTGCTGGGGGCGCGCCCCCAGCAGGGGCACCGCCAGCCGAGGGCGCCGCGCCAGAGGTGGTTGCTGGGCTGCCGAGGCTCTCTTGGGCCAGGAAAAGAAAGGCCAGGATGTGATCCAAGGAGGATCTCCCCCGCGGGGCCCGAAAAAGGGTGTAACCCGCTGGAATCTATAAGGAAAATGTGCTCTGTCCGCCCCAAGCGGGCAACAACGGATAGCAGACGGGGTGCGGAGGGTCAACAACAACGCGCCGCTCGCGGCGCGCGCGGGGGCCGGCCCGCTGGGGGAAGCGGTGCTCGCTCAGCCAGGGGGCAGGGGCTTGGGTTGGCCGGCGCGGCGCGCGGCCAGGGTCTCGTCCCGCCAAGCGCGGAAGGTCCCGTCGGTGATCCGAGCGCGCGCGGTGCGCACGAGCGTCAAGAAGTAGTGGAGGTTGTGGATGCTCGCGAGGGTGGAGAACAGGATCTCCTTGGCCCGGTCGAGGTGCCGGAGGTAGCCGCGCGAGAAGTGCTGGCAGGTGTAGCACGTGCACCCGGGGGCCAAGGGCCGGTCATCCAGGCGGAAGCGGGCGTTGCGGAGGTTGAGCTCGCCTTGGGGTGTGAAGATGCGCGCGTTCCGCGCGTTGCGCGTGGGCATGACGCAGTCGAACATGTCCACCCCGTGGCCCATGGCCGTGAGGAGGTCCTCGGGCGTCCCCACGCCCATGAGGTAACGCGGCTTGTCCTCGGGGAGCATGGGCGCCGTGTGCCCCACTGCGCGGTACATGACCGGCGGCGCCTCGCCCACGCTGAGGCCGCCGATGGCGTAGCCGTCGAAGGGCAGCCCCATGAGCACCCGCGCCGACTCCGTGCGCAGCGTGTCATCCACGCCGCCCTGCACGATGCCGAACAGGGCGCCGTCGTGACGGCTGCGGGCGTCCACACAGCGGCGCGCCCAGCGGTGCGTCCGCTCCATGGCCGCGCGCACCTCGGTCCGCGGTGCGTCGGCCGGGGGGCAGTGGTCGAAGGCCATCATGATGTCGCTGGCAAGCGTCTCCTGGATGGCGATGGAGCGCTCGGGCGTCAGCCAGTGCTTGCTCCCGTCGAAGTACGAGCGGAAGTGCACGCCCTCCTCGGTGATCTTGGCGATGTCCTTGAGGCTGTAGACCTGGAACCCGCCACTGTCGGTGAGGATCGCCCGGTCCCAGCCCGCCATGCGGTGGAGCCCGCCCAGGGCCTCCACGACCTCCATGCCCGGCCGCAGCATGAGGTGGTAGGTGTTGCCCAGGATGATCTCGGCGCCGAGCTCGTGGAGCTGCGCGGGCGTCACGCCCTTCACCGTGCCCTGCGTCCCCACCGGCATGAAGATGGGCGTCTCCACCACGCCGTGGGGCGTCACCATGCGCCCAGCGCGGGCGCGCGTGGCGGTGTCCACGGCCTGGACCTCGAAGGAGAAGGGGCCGGCGGTGGGGCGGGCGCTCCGCGCGTGGGGAGGCGAAGCCCCCGCGGGCCTGCCGGGGTGGGGGGAGGCAGAGGCCGAGTCCGTCATCGTAGCAACATCCCGTCGCCGTAGCTGTAGAAGCGGTAGCCGCGCGAGATCGCCTGTCGGTAGGCGTCCAGGAGGCGCTCTCGCCCCACCAGGGCGGACACCAGCATGAGCAGGGTCGAGCCGGGCAGGTGGAAGTTCGTCATGAGCTGGTCCACGACCCGGAAGGCGTAGCCCGGGCGAATGAACAGGGCCGTCTCGCCAGGCCCTGGGCGGACCAGCGTCCCCGTGTCCCCAGGTTCGCTGGCCGCCGCGGCGGCGGCCGCTTCGAGCGCCCGCACGACGGTAGTCCCCACCGCCAGGACCGGCCTGCCCTGCTCCCGCGCTTGCGTCACCGCGGCGGCGGTCTCCGGCGGGATGACGTAGCGCTCGGCGTGCATCTCGTGCGCGTCCAGGTTCGCCACCCGCACGGGCTGGAAGGTCCCCGGGCCCACGTGCAGGGTCACGGTGGCGATCTCGCAGCCTCGCGCGCGGATGGCCTCCAGGAGCTCCGGGGTGAAGTGCAGCCCGGCGGTGGGCGCCGCCACGGCGCCCGGGGCGCGCGCGAAGGTCGTCTGGTAGCGGGTGGCATCCTCCGCCGTCGCCCCGCCGGTCCGCTCGATGTACGGCGGCAGCGGCAGGTCGCCCAGCCGCCCCAAGAAGGCGTGGAGGTCTGGTGCTTCGTCGGGCAGCGCCACGCGATACCGACCAGCCCCCAGCGCCTCGACGACCGTGACCAGGGCCTCCGCCTGGCCCTCCCCGCCCACGTCGATGACCGCACCGACCCGGAGCTTCTTGGAACTCCGGGCCATGACGACCACCTCCCGCCGCGTGGGGTCGTCGGCCTCGACGACGAGGAGCTCCACGGCCCCCCCCGTGGGCACTTTGCGCCCCCGTAGCCGGGCCGGGACCACCCGGGTGTCGTTGAGCACGAGGAGCTCGTCCCCGCGGAGGAGGGAGGGGAGATCGCGAATCCAGTGGTCCCGGGGAGCAGCCGGGCCGGCGAGGTCGAGCACCATGAGCCGGGCGTCGTCCCGTCGGTCCGCGGGGCGCTGGGCGATGCTCGACGGGGGCAACGCGTAGTCGTAGGCCGCTAGGGAGTCGTCCCCCGGGACGGTCTCCAGCGGGGCGGATGGTGGGGAAGGCGTGCTCACGGCGGTCGTCTACCTCGGAGATGGCGGCCCGGTCCAGCTCCGCGGCGCGCACGGCCCCGTGTGACCCGGACAACCGCGCGCCATCACAGGGCAGTCGTCTCGCGCGTTCGAGAGGGTGTCGTGTAAGTTGCGGAAAACGCACGAACTTGCTGAACGGTTCGTGTGGGGATCGACATATGGGCGAGGTTTTATGCGGGAAAGACGCGGTTTGTGGGTTGACACTGCGGATCGCCGTTCCCTACATTGGCCCCTGCCGACCCCAGGGGGGGCCGGAGACCCGCTAAACACAAGGCAGAGAGGGCCCCGCGCGGCCCCGTCGGGGGGCGCGCCACCGTTGCCGGTGCGCTCGCGCTGGTGGCGAGCTAAGGACCTGAATACTGGGAGGATTCACCATGACGAAGACCGAGTTCATCGCGGCCGTGGCCGAGAAGCTCGACGGCAACTACACGAAGAAGGACACGGGCGACGCCGTCCAGGCCATCTTCGACACCATGGCCAAGGCCATCCGCGAGGACGGGAAGTTCTCGTACCCCGGCTTCGGGACCTTCAAGGTGCGCGAGCGCGGCGCCCGCAAGGGTCGGAACCCGCAGACCGGCAAGGAGATGATGATCGCGGCGTCCAAGAACGTCGCCTTCAAGGCCACGCCCAAGTTCAAGGAGTCCCTGTAGGGATTCGCCCACGCCCGCGGCCTCCGTGGGCGTGTTCACACCAGCAAGGGGAGACGAGACGTGACGAAGACCGAGTTCATCGAGGCCGTGCACGGCGCGCTTGAGGGCAAGTCCAAGAAGGAGACGGCCGAGATCGTCCAGGCGACGTTCGACGCCTTGGAGGACGCCATCCGTGGCGGCCGCTTCGCGTTCCCGGGGTTCGGGACCTTCACGGTCAAGGAGCGCGCCGCGCGCCAGGGCCGGAACCCGCAGAACGGCAAGCCCATCCAGATCCCGGCGTCCAAGTCCGTGGGCTTCAAGGCCGCGCCGAAGTTCAAGGACAGCCTGTAGGGCAGCGCCCTGCCGGAGTGCTTGGGGCCAAGCGCCCCAGGTGCCCGCGAGACCCCGGTCGGTCCCTGGGCCGCCCGGGGTTTCGTGCGTCTGGCGACCGACGCAGCGCGCCTGGCGGGTGCGGAGAGGGGGGGAAGGGGGTCAGTTCAGGCGGTTCGTGGGGGAGACCTGGAGCTCCTCGCGAACCCATCGCAGGTAGCGGCTCCAGAGGGCGTCGCGGGTGGCGCGGTCCACCTTGCGGATGAGATTGTGGCGCTCGGCCGGGTCCCGCTCCAGGTCGTACAGCTCGGCCTTCTTCAGGCGCGGGCGGAAGCCCGTGACGATGAGCTTGTAGGGCCAGCGCACCATGGCCTTCTGGGGCATGTCCTCGCGCCGGTGCTTCTCCATGAAGATGGCCGGGTGGGCGGGGTCCTGGCCGCGCAGGTAGGGGACCAAGGACACGCCGCGGAAGGCGGGGTCGTGGGCGCCGCCAGCGAGCTCCACGAAGGTGGGGAGCAGGTCCAGCAGGGACACCGCGGTCATCACGCGCCGGGGCTTGAGCCCGGGGCCTCGCACGAGCAGGGGGACCCGCACGAGGTCGTCGTAGAGCGTGGCCGAGTGGAGGAGGATCCCGTGGTCCTTCTTCTCGTTCAAGGCCTCGCCGTGGTCCGCGGTGAGGAACACGATGGTGTTGTCCAGCAGCCCCCGCGCGCGCAGCCCGTCGAGCAGGCGCCCGACATGGTAGTCGGTGAAGACGATCTCGTTGTCGTAGCGGTCGCGGTACCAGGGCCCGAAGCGCGGGAAGCCGCGGTGTGTGATGTAGGGGCCGTGGGGGTCGCTGTAATAGGCCCAAAGGAAGAAGGGCTTGCCGTCCTGCCCCAGCTTGCTTTCGTCCACGTAGGCCAGCGTCCGGTCGGTGACGAGGTCGCTGGTGGGGCGGTCCCAGGAGCAGATCCGCCCGAACGTCCGCTTGTGCTTGCTGGCGCGATAGCCCTGGATGATGCAGCGGTCGTCCCAATGGTCGAAGCCGCGGTGGAGGTTGTAGGCCTTGCGGAAGTAGTCGATGGAGTGAACGGCCGCCGTGCGGTAGCCCAGGGCGTGGAGGCGCTGTCCCAGGACGACCTCGTCGTCGTCCAGCCGGGGCCACTTCACGCCGTGGCGGTCGATCTCGGTGTAGTGCTTGCCCGTGAGCATGGGCGCCACGGAGAACCGCGTGGCGGGCCCGGCGGCGTAGGCGCGGGGAAAGAGGACGCCGTCGCGGAAGAAGGCGTCGATGTGCGGGGTGGTGTCCCGGGCGTAGCCCAGCAGCCCCACGTGGTCGGCGCGCACCGTGTCGATGAAGACGAGCAAGATGTTGGGGCGGTGCGGCCCGAGCCTCGAAGTGGGCCCCTGGCGGTCCCCGTCACCGGTCGCCTGGGGGGCGTGCTCGCCGGGCGACTTGCCCGGGGGTGTGCTTCGGGGCTCCTGGGCGTTGGGGTTCGGCGTGGCGTCGGTCGCGGTGCCGGTCGCCGCCCCGGACCCGGGACCCGGCACCTTGGCGGTGGCGCCCGCCGCGACCCCGAGGCACAGCGCGGCGACGCCCACGACGATCCAGCGCGCCGCTGTCCGACACGCCGTCTCCGGGGCCGCCCGCCGACCTCTGCGTGGGCGCCTCACGGCTGGGTGCCCCTCCGCAACAGGGCGCGGAGCTTGAGGAGGTCCTCCCACGCCTTGGCCTTCTCCGCGGGTCTCCTCAGGAGGTAGGCGGGGTGGTAGGTGGAGACGATGGGGACCCCGCCGGCTTCGTGCACGTCCCGCCGCAGGGAGGCCATGCTCCCCTCCAGGCCGGTGATGTTCGCCGCCGCGAAGCGCCCCAGGGTGAGGATGGCGCTGGGGGCGATGGCCCGGAGCTGTCGGTGGAGGAAGGGGCTGCAGGTGGCGACCTCGCCGGGTTCCGGGTCTCGGTTGTTGGGCGGTCGGCACTTGAGGACGTTGGTGATGTAGACCTCGCGGCGGCTCAAGCCGATGCTCTCCAGCATACGGTTGAGCAGGCGCCCGGCGCGCCCCACGAAGGGCTCGCCCGTGGCATCCTCGTCGCGGCCGGGGCCCTCGCCCACCAGGACGACGCGGGCGTGGGCGGGGCCCACACCGAAGACCAGGTTGCGCCGCGTCTGGCTCAACGGGCAGCGGGCGCACGCGCCCAGGTCGGCGCGGATGTCCGCCAGGGTCTCGCCGGGGAGGGCGCGGGGGGGCGCCGTCTTGGCCGGGGGCGAGGCTTGGGGGCTGCGCCCACGGCTGGGGGAGGCGCTGGGCGCGCCCGTGTGCGGGGGCGCGCGGTGGGCGGATGGGGGCGGCGGGGCCGTGACTTGGATGGGGCGGTGGGCCGCGCGGACCGCCTGGGACGAGGCCGCTGGGAGGGCGTCGGCGCCGGCGGCGCGCGCCTGCTCGGCGTAGGTCCGGAGGTCCTCCGTGAGGCCCAGGAGGACGCTCCGGAGGTGGGCGCGCCGAGCCGCGTCTGCGTCGCGGGGCCCCGAAGGAGCGTGGGGCGTCGCGGAGTCAGGCGCCGACACCGAAGCGCTCCTGGAGGGAGGGGTTGAGGGCGGCGACGATGCGGGCGGCCATGGCGTCCTTGGGCTGCCTCTCCAGGACGACGCGGGTGTCGTCAGGGCCCAAGAGGAGCCCTGCGTTGTCGCCCGTGCCGAAGCCCACGCCCGAGCCGGCGGCCGAGCCCGAGACGTCGTTGGCGACGATCCAGTCCATGTCCTTGCGGACGCGCTTGGCGGCGGCGCGGGCCTCGACGTCGTGGGTCTCCGCGGCGAAGCCCACGACGACCTTGTCGCTGCGGCCGGGGCGCCCGGCGGTGGACGCCAGGATGTCGGTGGTGCGCTCCAGGGCCAGGGCGAGGGCGCCAGGGGTCTTGGCGATCTTCTGGGGCGCCACCGTGGCGGGGCGGTAGTCGGCCACGGCGGCCGCCATGACCAGCAGATCGGTTTCCGGCCAGGCCTGATCCACGGCGGCGGCCATGTCGGCGGCGGTCACGACGTTCACGCGGTGGCGGACGCCCACGGGGGTGCGGCGGGGCGCGGGGCCCGTGGGCCCGGCGATGAGGGTCACGTCGGCGCCCGCGGCGGCCAGGGCGCGGGCCAGGGCGAAGCCCATGGTGCCCGTGGAGTGGTTGGTGAGGAAGCGGACGGGGTCCAGGGCCTCGCGGGTGGGGCCGGCGGTGACCGTGGCGCGGAGGCCGTGGAGGGTCTTGGGGGTGAGCGCCAGGGCGGCGGCCTCGATGATGTCTGGCGGGTCGGGGAGGCGTCCGGGGCCGTGGACGCCGCAGGCGAGGAGGCCCGTGCCCGGCTCCAGGAAGGTGTAGCGTCCGCGCGCCTCGGGGCCTTGGAGGAGCTCTAGGTTTCGTTGGACCAGGGGGTTGCGGAGCATCTCGGTGTTCATGGACGGGCACACGAGCACGGGCGTGCGGCAGGCCATGACGGTGGTCGTGAGGAGATCGTCGGCGAGACCTCCGGCGATCTTGCCGAGGAGGTCGGCGGTGGCGGGGGCGAGGACGATGAGGTCCACGTCCTTCCCCGCGTCGGTGTGGACGATGTTGCCTTGAGGCCCGGTGGCCCAGAGGTTGCGTCCCACGGGGGAGCCGGTGACCACCTCCAGCGAGAGCTCGGAGACGAAGCGGGCGCCTGCGTCCGTAAGCATGGCCTGGACGGTGGCGCCCGCGTCCAGCATGCGGCGGACGAGCTCGGGGGTCTTGTAGGCGGCGATGCCGCCCGAGATCCCCAGGAGGATACGGCGTCGGTCGAGGAGTCCCACGGGGGTCTTCATACCACCGCCACGGTCGGCTCGGTAGGCTCGTCGGCGTCCTCGTCTGGGATCTGCAAGTAGCGTCGCAGGTAGGCCACGCCCAGATAGAAGGGGATCGTGTCAAGCAGCGCGGCCACGAGCTTGAAGACGTAGCCCGAGGCGATGAAGACCAGGAGCTGGGGGCCCAGGGGGGCGTCGGGGTCGACGGGGAGCCCGCGGGCGGCGTAGTGGGTGATGAGGATGACCGCGGTGGTGTCCACGAGCTGGCTGGTGAGGGTGGAGCCGTTGTTGCGGAGCCAGAGGTGGCGCCCGCGGGTCCAGCGCTTGAGGCGGTGGAAGATGTAGACGTCGGTGAACTGGGCGGCGAGGTAGGCGACCATGGAGGCGCTCACGGCGGCGAAGGCGAGGTTCTTCACCTCGAAGAACACGGGCAGGCGCCCGGCGGCGTCGCGGGCGAGCTCGCCGGTGGCGGGGTCGATCGGCTCGTGGCCCGGCAGCACGGAGCCCAGCCAGAGGATGAAGACGACCCAGAGGTTGAGGGCGAGCCCGGTCCAGACGACGGCGTTGGCCCGGCGGCGCCCATAGAGCTCGCTGATGAAGTCCGTGCACAGGAAGGTGAGGGGGTAGGGCAGGACGCCCACGGCGAGGACGAAGGGGACGCGGACGCCGGCCACCGTGAACGACGCGTCGATGAAGCGGGTGACGCCCAGGATGTTGAGCATGGCCAGGGTGCCCAGGAAGAACCCGGCCAGGACCAAGAAGACGCGCTCGCGGCGGGCGTGGAGGACGGACGCCTCGATGGGGTGGAGCGCGCCGGTCGCGTCGGTGGCGCTCGACCGTGCGGGGGCTGCCGCCGCGTGGGGTGGGCGTGTGGACATGAGCCTCCTGCCTGATCCTCCTACCCGCGGGGTCGGGCACGCGGCCTCCGCAGCCCCCAGGCCCGGCAACCGTAGCGGTTGCGCGGCCCTTGGCAAGGCGCGCGCCGTTCGCGCGGGATTTTCCTTGAAAGGGCGGCAGCCCTCCCTATAATCCCGCCCACCTTTCGCGCTGGCAGCCCGAGCGGCCCCGAACGGCACCCAGATCAGCGCCGACATAGCTCAGCGGTAGAGCAGCTGATTCGTAATCAGCAGGTCGGCGGTTCAAATCCGCCTGTCGGCTTACCTTTTCCAACTTCATGGACGCTTGACACCCACGCTGACACCCACGCCAGCCCCCCCCTTGGGGGGCGGCTAGATCAAGTCGGCAGGTGGGCGAGGAAGGGCAGTGCGAACTTCCTCGTACGTCCATGAAGCCCCGCTCGGGCCCTCCACGAGGGCCCCGAGTCCCCGGAGCTGCTCGACGCACAGGGGCTCGGGGCCTCGGAACCCCACCACGGCGATGCCACCCACCACGCGGATGGTCTCCGGCGCCATGGCGTCGGTGTCCTTCACGACGTCGGCCAGCATCTCGTCGTCCAGCATGCCGATGCGGAACCGGATGTAGCGTTGCTCACCCATCCTACGCCTCCACGATGTCGGCGGCCGTCATGTTGATCCACGACGTGCTGTTCCCGCCCGGACCGTGCGAGAGGCCAACGGACGGCGTGTCCACCCCATCTCCGCACCAGTCCCACCAAGTCAGGCCAGAACCGTAGGCGCGCAGGTCGAGCATGCCGGCATGCCAGCGGGCCACCTCGTCGGATGACATCACCTCGCGCACGTAGGCTACCTCAGCAACAGCGCCCTTGAAGTAGTAGTAGCTCCCGAGCCGCCCAACGTACATCCGTGCTGACGGAGCGATGGCCGACGCGGCATGGGATCGCGCACCAGCGGATACCCCGTCACGGTAGTACGTGGCCAGGGCACCGGTGGCGTTGAACGCTAGTGCGGCCGTATGCCACGCACCATCTGGCAAGTATCCTCCTGTCCATGTCACGTCCGAGCCGCCACCAACGAACCGGCACCGTAGTTCTCCCCCAGTGTTCGAGTGGTAGATCTGCATCCACGTGGACGATCCTGGGGTGCCAAGTCCTAGTATTGATTGGCTTGAGCTTGGCACAGCGTCCGCGCGTGCACGCACAAGCCATGTTCCACCAGACGTGAAGAACCCCTTGTCGTAGAGCCACGACATGTCTCCGTACTGGTCCACCCCGTTCAGCTTCCGCGCACGCTGACGCGTCCAGCGCAAGCGCCGCGTCTGGAGCCCGTCCATCAGCAGCCCCCCCTGCATCAGTCCACGCCGAGCTGCACGTCGTCGCCGTTGACGACCACCTGCGGGTAGCTGTTGGCCACCGTGATGGCCGGGAACCCGGTGGCCGGCTTGTTGCTGAGCCCCGCGGTCACGTCCACGGTACCGTCGGACGTGCCGGGGTTGATGACGTACACCTCCGTGACGGTCACGGGGAGCTGGAGCGTCTGCCCCGCGGGGAGCGAGGTCCCACCGGAACCGGCCACGGCGTCCGGGCCGAAGGCGACGCTCAAGTTGACGAGTCCCGAGTTGAACACGCTGACCCACTCGGAGCGATGCGTGAAGGGGAACCGCTTGTGCCCTCCAGCAGGCACCGTGACCGGCCCGGAGTGCACCGGCGCCGTTCCGGTCGCGGCTGCGTAGGGGTGGGCCTTCTCGAAGTCTGGGCTGGCCATGCGGCCTCCTGTTGTGAGCGGGCTACACCGCTCGGACGAAGCGAACCCGCACCCCAGCGGCGAGGAGCAGGTCGATGGTGTCACGAAGGGAAGCGAGCACTTCGCCTCCCGTCAGGTAGGGCGGGTGGGGCCCGAGCACGGTGTCCGAGCCCTCCAGGGCATCGGCTTGCACGTGTCCGCCGAACGGCTGGCCGGCGGGCCGGTCTTCGCCGGCGGTCTGCACGTAGGTCGCGGGGGCCCAGTCGAAGCCTTGCCCGAACACGCGGACCTCCACGAGGCACGGTTCGCCGGGGGTCGTCTCGTGCAACCCGTTGGGCCAGTAGACGGGACCCGGGCTCGGCTCCTCGACGTCGAAGATCGGGAATCGGGCCGTGGCGGACGTCACGGCGTCGAGGCCAGACCAGTCGGAGGCCGCCCACCTCGACGTGCCCACCCTGGCGAGGTCGAGGTAGGCCCCACCACCATCGGTGGCCACGTCCTGGGGCCCCACCGTGCGATAGATGACGCCGTCGATGAGCACCATGCGCCCCACGTGGAGCTGGGTGAACGCCCCTGCACCGCCCGCCGCGGTGATGCGCTGCGGGGCGGACGGGTCCAGCGTGACCGCGAATGACTCCTCCAACGCGCTGAGCGCCCCGAGCAGGAAACCCATCGTCACGCCAGGCGTCCCGCGGGCGCCGAGCGCAACGGTCTGGAGCGCCTTCCGCCACGCGCTGCGCTCGTAGCCCGCCGGTCGTGGCGCTCCCCACAAGGAGGACAGCCGGTCGAGAGCCGCCCCTTCTGCGAGCCCAACGACCGTGTCGCGGAGGGCGCGTTCGGTCTGCGCGATGGGCTGGAGCAGCATGGCCTACACCTCCACCGGAGGGACGGACAGCACGTCGAGCTCCACTTCCGTACCGGCCGGGATGGCGTCGCTCCGGTAGTGCTCCGACGTCAGCCCGTTGAACGACCCGTCCGACGCCGCCGTGTAGGTGAAGCGCACGCCTTCGATCCACACCGCCCCGGCCCCAGGGAAGGCCAGCGTGGTTTCGACCAGCGCAACGTCGTCGTCGGGGGCGAGGTCACGCACGAGCCGCGTCACCGGCCGGCCGTGCTCCAGCTCGAACTCCTCGCCGACGGCATGGAGAAGGGTTGCCAGCACCGGCCCGGGGAACTCGTCGAACACGTCCCCCACATCCACCACGAGGGAGGCTGGGACGGTGAACGGGAGCGAGTTGGGGTTGGCGGGGAGACCCATGGCTACGCCCCCTCGGCGCCGGGCGCCGTCAGCGTGTAGTCCTCGCCCGGGGACAGCCACGGATGCACCGTGATGCGGACATCTGTTCCGTTGGCAAGGAGGGTGGCGTCGACCGGGACCACATCGGCTCCGTCACCGTTGCTCGTGACGATCCAGCTGTCGGCCCCCTCCACGGTGTTCGGCGCCATCGCCGCGCTGAAGGACGCTCGCAGCTCGGTGAGGGACTCCACCGTCACCGAGAGAAGTGCCGGCGCTCCGACCTCATAGGCGCCCATCGACGGTGGGGAGGACCACGCCACTCCAGCTAGGTCGTCCGGCTCCCCGAGCGTCTGCGCCGCCCCGGCCCCAACACACGGGCTCGACGGCGTGAGCGTGTAGTCCCCGGAGGCCTGGTCGGCGAAGACCGGGTCGACGGACAGGGACGCCGCGTCCCCCACGGTACCGGAGTAGTCACCGTAGCCGTTGCCCCAAGCATCGCAGGCGTAGACCGTAGGAGCCGTGGCCTTGATGCCGTACTGGGTGTTCCCGGTCGCAACGACGTTGCGGACCGTCCCACCGAGTGCGTTCAGACCGTGCCGCCCGTTGTCGGACAGCGTGCAGTTCTCGACGACGGCGTTGGCGCCCGGGACGTAGGCGCCGTCGCTCGTGTTGCTGAACGCAAGGCAGGCAGACAGGGCGACGTCCGAGCCGTTGACGTAGAAGCCCACACCGCCGTTCCCGTCGGCTTGGCACCGATGGAAGGTCGAGAGGTTCCCGCCCACGTGGAAGCCGTCGCCACCGTTGCCCGACGAGCGGACGTGCGTGCAGTAGCAGTCCAGGCTCGTCCCGAGCGGCATCTCCACGCCGTGCCCGGAGGCCCCGTGGAACCACAGATGCTCCAAGGTGATGTCATCGTAGAGGTAGATGCCGCGCGTGTGCCCCGTTGCGTCCACCTCCGTGACCGTGTCGTCGCCCAGGTAGGCTCCAGCCCCCCTGATGGTGAGCCCCGTCTTGGTGGGGACGTAGATGTCCCCCTCCAGGTAGGGGCCCGCGTCCATCACCTGCACGATGTCGCCAGAGCTCGCCACGCTGACCGCATGCCCGATGGTCGCGTAGGGCGCGCTCGCGGATCCATCGCCGGTCGTGTCAGAGCCGGTCGTAGCCACGTAGATGGTTGGGGCCGATGCCATCGCCTACTCCAAGAGCCGTTCGCGTTGGGCCGATACGGGACCGCGGCCCGTGTAGAGCGGCTGGAGCCTGCGTCGCAGGCGGTACGTGGCCGGGCACCGAAGACGCCGCACGACCAGCACGGCGTTCGGTACGACCTGCTCGTACGCCAGCTCGGGGCCCCATCGGACGACCACGCCGTAGAGCCCCGGCGGGGACGGGGGGGCGGCGAAGAGGAGGGTGTCCTTGGCCGCGTTGGCCATGGCGCCGTCACCGTGTCCGACGCGTGCGGAGTAGGCGCCGCCGCTTGCGGGGATCTCGCTCCCGTCTGCCGCGACGAGGCGCACCTGGTAGGGGCCCTCTTCGGGCCAGGTGCCTGCCAGTTCCAACACGGCCCCGCCCTCGTCCGGAAGCACGGCCAGGCCAGTGGCGCCCGCGACGACGAAGGCCGTGGTCCATGACGGGGACCCGAACCCGGTGTCGCCTTCGCCGCTGGCCGTCTCCGGGGTCGAGTCCGGGCTCCACGCCCACGGAGAGCCGAAGCCGTGGTCGAACACCTGGGCCTGCCCGGGGGGGCCGGCGGTGCTCGTCGACGAGCCGAAGCCGAGATCAGCCATCTCCGGCTCCTCCTGCTACCACTCCAGCACGCAACGAATGCTGGCGCTCAGACCGCCGCCGGGCGGCGTGGGGCTCGCGTCGATGAGCACGGCGAGGATGTTCCCGGCGGACAGCGCGTGCCCGGCACCAGAGGCGCCGACAACCAGCGGGGCGTTGTCCGTGGAGCCCTGGGTTACCGGGAACTGCCCAATGTGGCGCCCGGCCGCGATGGCGCTCGCGAAGTCGTTGGCCTTGAACTCCGCCTCCGTCAGCTCGTAGAGGCTGACGACGTAGCCTCCACCTGCCGGGCCGCCGTCGGCGAACGTGAAGTAGGCGTCCTCCAGGGTCATCGCCTCGGGGATCTTCCAGTGCAGGTGGCACATCGAGTAGTTCCCGCTGAACTGCTTCTCGATGGTGCCAGGGCTCCACCCATCGCCCGTCATGGACCCGTCGGCCTTGCCCGTGAAGTACACCCGGTTCTTCGTGGCCACCTTGGGCGCTGCCACGTTCTGGGGGGCCTCGGCCAGCAGCACGACGCCCTGTGCGGTCGTCGTCGCGACGGCGATGCCTGCCGCCCCGTGGGTGTGCAGGGCGTCCGCGTTGCCACCGCCGACCAGCGTGTCGAGTTGGGCCCCGGTCGCCACCGTGTCGTGGTCCGCGATGACCTGGGCATCGAGGTCGTGGACGGTGGCGTCCACCTGGTCGATGAGCGCATGGACCTGGCGGGAGTAGTCGCGCTCCCCGGAAGCCGGGCGCTTGAGGGCGGCGTACTGCGTCGTCACGCGCACGTGGACGAAGGCGCTGTTCGGGGCGAGCTGTCGCTGCGTCTCGCTCTTGGCGCTGGCGTCATCGGTGACGACCAGGAACAGCAGGTAGGTCCCTGCCGCGTCCACGTTCTGGAGCTTGGGGTTCTGGAGCGTCGCGTCGTCCAGCGCGGCGGCTGACCCGTCTGGCTTGTCGAGCAGGTACCACTGCCAGGCCGTGTAGGTCCCGCTGCCCCCAGTGGCGGAGCCCGAGAGCTGGTGGGACGCGACCGGGAGGGAGCTGTACGCGTACTCCGCGTCAACTCCTGCGTTCGCCACCGGTGCGGCCATGCCTGCCTCTCCCCGCCGCCCATCCGTTCACCTTGGGCGACGCGTTGATGCTAGGGCTGGGCGACCGGCGGCGGAAAAGGAACGCTGGGCTAGGCCGCAGGCGCTGGCGCGTGGCTTGGGCCATCCGACCACATCGTCGGCATCTGATCCCAGGTCCTGCCGTCGAGAAGGCGGCCTGCCTTCTTCTTGTTGCGCCCACCCCACTGCTTGAAGAAGAACGGGACGTCGGCTTCACGACACTGCCTGAGGATGTCCACGACCCACGCGGGATCCATCGGCCTTGGCCTGCGCCCGGACTCACCACCAACAATCACCCAGTGGATCCCGTCCAGAGGGAGCTTACGGATCGGCCCAAGCAGGGGCTCAACCGACAGGAACCGGACGCTTGCACCCTCGACAGCCTGGAGGTCGGCAACTCGTGATGCACGCTTCTGATCTTCCACAGAGACGCCCACCCAGACGTTGGTTGGCCACGGGAGTTCCTTCGCCAACGATCGCAGTCGGCCAGACCTCTTCGTGAGCACCTGGAACGTGTGCTGGTGCGCGCGGACCATGACGTCGAAGACCCGCTTGATGTAGCTGTCCGGAACCTCCTCATGGAAGAGGTCACTCATGGAGTTCACGAAGACGAGCCGTGGCTTGCGCCACCTGAGAGGAAGCTCCAAGGCTTCGGGCACCAGCCGCAAGTCGAACCCCTGCTCGTAGGCGCTCCCCGGCACACCGCGGAACCGCTCAGCGAAGGCTTCCGCGTAGCAGTACTTGCACCCCGGCGAAACCTTCGTGCAACCGCGAACAGGGTTCCACGTCGCGTCCGTCCACTCGATGTCCGATTTGGCCGACATGCTGCCTCCCGCGCTTTCCCCTAGAATCGTAGCTGCCAACTGAACGAAAGTCCAGTTATTGTGGCGGGAAGGACACCAAAGTGCGATCCGCCATCGTTGGAGTCCCATTCCTCTTCGGCCTGCTGCCGGCCGGGGGGGCGCACGTGACCTCGCCGGCCGCCTCCATCTTCACCAGAACGGCCT
Source organism: uncultured Myxococcales bacterium (assembly GCA_964478315.1). GTDB lineage: Bacteria > Myxococcota_A > UBA9042 > PHBI01 > JAAZYN01 > CAYZID01. Next base: position 50,697 of record CAYZID010000001.1, read on the forward strand.
TGTAGTTCTTCTTGACGTACGGCGTGCCGACGTGGTGTTCGCGGATGATGTCATCAACCATGACGGTCCTGCCAGCGAACTTGCTGGCAAGCACTCGACGAAGGTGATCCGTTGACCGCGAGTACGGGAACAGCAGGCTCAGTTGCGGGTCATCAACAGGCGTGTACTCGAACCTGGCAACGCCATCCTCAGACTTCTCGCTTTCTCGGTACATGATGTCCTTCATGATCGAGTAGCCAAGAACATGCTTGGACGCGAAGAACAGGTAGTGGCTGGTTCGCTTGCCCCCGTCCGCGCGGAAGCGGAACGGGAGAACGTACTCCGCATTGCCGCGAAGCAGCCTCTCGCCGAAGGCGTTCACGATGACGTACTCCCGTGCCGTTGGCTCAAGACCCTTGACCCTTGCACGGAGAGCATCCGCTTCATCCTCACCGAATAGTGCGTTCATGTGTTGTGCAACCAGCTCGTTGCCGAGCCCCATGTTGATGCGGTTGTAGTTGAAGAAGAAGATGAGGTCCGTTCCCCAGTCCTTCAACGCCGCGTCGAGCAGTCGCAACGACAGCCCCTTGTACCCCCATGGGTCAAAGAAGACGAGGCTCTTCGGGATGGCCGTCTCTTCCAACCACCGAGTCATCTCTTCGCCGACTTCGAAGTTGCCAACCAACGGTTCATGCTTCAGCTGCTTGATCCCTGGGAGTTCTTCGATGGCAGCACAAAGTGAGTCGGCGCTTGCCTGGTCGGCGTCGTTGAAGATGGCCCAAAGGGTCTCGCGCAGCTTTGGGTCCTGCAGTGCCATCTCCAGCACAAGGATTGGTGTGGACTTCGAACCGTCCTTGTACCGGCCTGGCCCCGCGAACAGGTCGATGTACCCGATCACAGGTGCGCCCACCTTCACCAACATCACCCTTGCCCATGCATCGAAGTACTTGCTGACGATCGCAGCCTTGACCGCGGACGCACCAGTCTGCTCATCAAAGAAGCTTGTCCCCATGCTCATCTCCTCTCATGACACCACTTGCCTGCTTGTCAGGCATGCCTGAGGGGAGCATCTCACGCGCAGCGAACGCTGTCACGCCGCCTGGCACCGCTGCCCGGCCTGTGCGGGCGTTGCGGCACGGGCCTTCCGTGCGGCGCGCTGGCGGCGCTTGCGGTCGCGGTCCCGGGCCCGGGCCGCCTCGCGCTTCTTCTCCAAGGCCGCGATGGTGGCCCTGGCTTCCTCCAGCTCCCTGGCGAGGGTCCTGGCAACGTCCGCGTCGGGCCCCGAGGGAGGAGCAGCCGCAGGCTGAGGCGGCGCCATGAGCTGGTAGGGCTGCTGGGCGCCGCCCCCGAGGCGCTGGGTGAGCAGCTCTACGAGCTGCCGCTGGCCGGCCGCCGCCTGGGCCTGCGCTTCCACGACCTGCTGGGCCATGGACGCCGTGGCCTCTACGACGGCGCGGCCCATCTCCGTGACCGCGGCGAGGACTTGCTGGAGCCCGACATCGCCGCTGTCCGCGGACACGTCCTCGCCCGTCCGCGGACGCGCCGGCGGGGGAGGGGGCGACGCGGGGCGTGCGTTGGGCATCGAGTAGCTCCCCGTCCGGCGCAGCACTGGCAACACCTCGTGCGCCAGCCAGCGCTTGAACCGCTGCGCCGCCTTCACGCGCGACGTGAAGATGAGCCGGTAGAGGCCGGGCTCGTTGATGGTGACAGCACGCTGCGTTCCACCGGACGAGCGCTTACCAGACGTCTCCTTGTCGCGAAGGGGGTCCACAATCTGGACCCCCTTCTCGTCGTCGTCGAGCCGCGAGAGGACCTGCTTGTGGTTCTTGAGCCCAAGCGCTGCGCACACGTCCTTGCCCACGAACCAGGGCTCGCCGTCCTGCATGACGACGCGCACGTCGTGCCCCTCGAAGGCGAAGGGGGCCAGGGCCCGCTCAGCGGCCTCCGGCATGGCGGGCCCATCGAGCATCATGGCCCTGGCCTCATCGGCGTTGCGGGGCTGGGGCCTGCACTCGTTGTCGGCGCCCGGGTGGGTCGCGCAGGCCTCCACGACATCGAGCGCCCACGGGTCGCCGGCCTTCCAACGATCGTAGGTGGCCGGGCCGAGCTGGACGTACACCCGGCCGCCAACCTGCACGCCGCGGCCGTAGAGCCCGGGTGAGGCCGCTCCGTACTTGCAGATCGTCACGGCGTGACTAGGGTTGGGGCTGCTCAGCAGTTCTGGCTTGTTCACGTGAGTACTCCTGTTGGGCTGCGCCCCGCTGGCGCTCCAATCGCCAGCGGGGCTTTCTTTTCGACTACGAGTAGTATCCTAATACATGGTTGCTGCGCAAGCAACGCTGCCTTATCTTCATGTCATGGCGAAGCGCACCGGAGAAAAGACCGAGCTGATCCAGGCACACGTCACCCCCGAGCAGTTCAAGAAGCTCGACGACTGGGCGTGGTCGCACCGGATGACGCGCGCGGAGGCCATCCGCCAGCTCCTGAAGGTGGGGATGGCCTACTGGGAGGAGGCGTCCGCGCGGGGCGAGGAAGGCGCGGGATGATCCTTAGCTGGCCACCGTGTTCTGTAGGCCGTAGGATGTACTTCGCAACGGAGGTGGTCGGGATGGGACGCAAGATGCGTCAGAAGGCGCGTGCCCTGCTTAGCGGCATGAACAACGCCCTTGCCTTCACCGGGGACATCTCTCCTCGCCGCAAGCACTTCAGTGGCCCAGAACGTGACGCCGAGAACATGGCGCGCGACTGGGCTTGGACGATGCACGACTTCAAGGTGGCATGTGAGCAAGAGGCGAGGCGGTCGCAGACAACCTAGCAGCGCTCCTGCAAAGGCTGACACAACCGTCGAGGTAGGATCGCAAGCTGCTCTGCCGGCCGATCATGTCGTTGCGACGACGTTCTACGCATCACGCGGCCCACTCCCTGCCCCTGAGCTTCTTCGGGCCTACGAGATGGCTGTACCAGGCTTGGCCGAGCGCATCGTCATGCACATGGAGGGTGAGAGGGACCACAGGTTCGAGATGGATCGGGCCGTGCTCAAGATGGAGCGGCTCGGGCAATACCTTGCGGCCGGGCTCGCCATGGCTGGGATCGCTGGCGGTGTGACCTTCGCAGCCCTGGGCGCCCCATGGGCCGGGGCAGTTGTTGGCGTCATCGTCCCGCTCTCTGTTCTCTTGCGCGGGGTGTTCAAGGTGCGCCACGGGGACAGCGGGCTTGAACTGGACACGCGGGCTCAGAGCCCACCGGCTGCGCCGGAGGACACGAACGAGAGAGGTCCGCAAGCCACAACGACCGACGACGGCTGACATCCTCGCCCTCCGCTGCTACCGTCGTCGTGACCAGCGGAGGTGCCACGATGATGCGAGCTGTTCTCATGACGATCTTGTTGCTGCTCCTGCCCCTCCCCACGGCGTCCGCGAGGTCGCTGTGCGGCGAACTCGACGCCATGCCGTCGGACCTGGACGCGACGACGTGGACGGCCTACGGCTGCCTCAGCCGGAGCGACGCGGGCGACTACTGGGATCAGTGCTTGAAGCGCAAGGACTACACGCGCAAGCGCGGTGGCGGTTGCCCAGGTTCGCAGCGGTGCTGCCCCGGTGACGCCGTCTTCGCGGCGAAGATGAGGGAGCGGGAGCAGGCCGTTCGGGACGAGCAAGCGCGGAAGCGCTTGGAGGCCGCGGCCGTGGACGCGGCAGAGTTGGGCGAGGACCACGGCTCGGGGGCGTCAGCCTTCGCGGTGCTGTACGCGGTCTTTCTGTTCGGCGGCCCGGCGTTGTTCTTCGGCCTCATGGCACTCGTGCTCGGGCTCTTCCTGCGCGGTGGAGGGGCTGAAGGGGTCGCAGGGGCCGTGCTCGGGTCCGTGGCTGGGTGGATGGTCGTCTTCGCCGCGTCCGGCGGGTGGGCTGCGATGTTGCTCGGCTACGCCATCGTCGCTCCAACAACGTTCATCGGCGCCGTCATCGGCCTCGTCATCGGCGTCAAGAAGGCGCGGGCGAGAGAAGCGCTGCTGGGGCCGTAGGCGAGCTAGCCGTTGTCGGAACCGTCGTCATCGGTCTCGTCGGAGTGGCCAAAGCACCTCTCCATGAGTTCCCAGCCGCCGGCCGTCTCCGACCACATGGACCTTGGCCACGCGTAGAGCACTCGCGCACCTGGTCCGATGATCCTGAACGCCATCACCTTGGTGGTAACGCCGCGGAGCTTCACGCGCTGCCGCAGCGGGAACCGCAGCAGCTTCCTCATCCGCGCTGGGATCGCTTCCACGGTTCTTGTGGCCTGCCCTTCGACGCGAAGGATCGCCTGGAGAACCAGGTCTTCCGCGGCCTTCCGGATTGCTTCTGCCTCGTCTTCTCCAGCATCCACATAGAAGGACCGCCTCGTTCCGCGCACGTAGTAGCGGTGGTTGCTGTTTCCAAGCAATGACAGAGCCTTGCCCGGCTGACCAACAACCATGAACACCTCGTCTGCTGTGTTCAGCTCATCGCATGCTGGCCCGCCAACATCCGGCTCCGAGCAAGGGCGACTTGCGCCCCATGGCGATCCGACCCAACCATTCCACGTCACCGGGAACCTGTGCCGCTTGAAGTCGTACTCTCCAAGAGGAACCGTCATGGTCGAACAGACCATCTTGCCCTTCGCCTTCTTCCTGAAGGCCTTGCGAGCCCTGATGCATCGTCGGTACTCGAACTCGTTGAAGTGCTCACGGGACTTGTAGACGTCGCAGTTCCTGAACCAGTTGCCGAGGAAGTCCCCATACGGTGGGGGCTCCATGGTGTTGGCCAGGAGCTTCTCGAACGGGCCCCATGAGGCGCTCCTCTCGTTCCTACGCTCTGCGGCCTCTCCTGCGGCCTTCCCCTCCTCTTCCTCGCCATCAGGCGTAGTGGCCGGCTCTTGGCACCTGCGGTTGGCCTCGTCAAGCTCGGCTAGGGCCTTCTCATTCCTGCGCATCTCCTCCACCAACGCGTCCTTGCTGGCCTTGAGCTGCTTGAGGCATCCATTGCGCTCGTCGCGAACGACCTGCTCTCGGACGCTTGTCTCCTTCTGGGCCGTCGTGCACGACCGCAGTTCTTCTTGTACACGCTTGAGTTCCTCCGCTCGTTCGTCGCGCTCCCTCACGACCCGCAAGTAGGTCTCACTGGAGACGCAGCTCGGCAACCACAGTGCGGACGCAACCACCACGACGGCCCAAGCTACAACACGAAGCCAACCATCACGCATCGCGACCTCCCAGGGAGCACAACAGGTCGGTCGGATGGTACGGGGCTTGGCGACCAGCATGCAAGCACGGAGACCACCCAGGAACACTGGCTTCCGTTGTGGCAGGCGCCAACTCATGAAGAGGCTCTCTGGAGCGGCGCAAGGCGAGGCCGACTACGGCCGCCCGAACCCAGTCAGGTAGAAGCTCTGGTCCGTGAGGACGCCGTCCTTCGTGAGGTGCACCCGGAAGGTCGTGTAGTTGGTGAGCGGGTCGTAGTTGAGCACGGTCACGCACGCCGCGAAGGTGGCGGCGGTGGGGGTATAGAAGTCCGCCGCGTCGGAGGCCGGCGTCACGTGGACGGTGTTCAGCACGCCCTCCACGACGATCTCGACCACGCCCGCGCTCGGCGAGCTGTAGCTCTTGATGTTGCCCTTGTGGTCCGACGCGCTGTAGCCCGGGGAGCCCCCGGTGTAGTTCATCCGCCCCGACGTGATGACCGTCACGTCGTAGAGGGTGTCCTGGATGTTGGTGATCTCCGCCTCGGCGTTGGACAGGCCGGTCTCCAGGTCGGTGACCGCGGTGTCCAGCTCCGTGAGGTCGCGCGCGGGGGCGCCGAACCACGTCTTCGTTCCCGCCTTGTCCTGGATGGTCGCCAGGGCCGCGATGATGGTCGTCAGCGCCTGGGACACGCCGAGCTGCGGGTACATCCCCATGATGGCCCTGACGCGCGTCTCCGCCCCCCCCAGCCCGTCGTCGTTGTAGTCGAAGGGGCTCAGCATCACGATCGCCGGCACGTTCCCGTTCCAGCTCGTGACGCGCGCGAACTGGAACCACCCGGCGCTCCCGTCGGGCTCCGTCACGCCCACCCCGAAGACGACCCGCTGGCGCGACACCGTCTTCGGTGACGGGCTCATGGCCACCTCGGTCCCGGTCGCCGCGTCCCACGCCTTGCGCAGCTCCTGGTCCGTGTCGAAGCCCACCGCACGAGCCCACAGGTAGGGGGTCTGCCCGACCTGGCCGGAGAGGTCCACCGTGGAGATCTGCCCCGAGGCCGCGGGGTCGTGACGCACGACGGTCCCCGTGGGGATCTTCCCATCGGTTCCCGCCGGCGCCGCGGTGAACAGCAGCCCAGCCCCGATGGACACCGCGGCGATGTTCGTGGTGTCCAAGGCGCACCCCGACAGCACGCCAGCTCCTTCCCCGACGAGACCACCGAGCATGCGGCCCAGGTACTCGTCCACGAAGGTCTGGATGCGGTCGAGATCCACCAGGTCGAGGCGCTCGTCGTCGTACAGCTTCACGAAGTCCATGTCGGTCTCCTGGGCCCACGGGGCCCTGGTCGGAGGGTGGGGCTGCTGGGGTGCTAGGTGACGTCCACCAGGTCTGGCTTGGTGCGGAGCACGGTCCGCAGGTCTGCGGGTTCCACGTCGCCTGTGGGGCTCTCGATGGTCGCGAGGCGCAGCCCGTCCACGCGCTTCAGAGCGCAGCGCACGTCGCTGAGGACCATCGCCTGGCCCGGCCCGAGGGACGCCAGGATGGCAACCAGCTCGTCCTTGACCGTCGTGCGCAGGGTGGAGACGTCCACCCCGGTCCCATCCGCCACGATGCGGACCGTGAACGACACCCACTGCACCGTGGGGGCGACCACGCGCACGCGCGTCCCGGCCGCCCGGTAGCCTGGGGAGCCGAAGATGTCGGACGGGTCGCCCTCGATGGCCGCCTGGAGCTCGCGGAGCACGCCGGTGTAGACCTGGTAGTTGCGGATCCTCCAGTGGTCCCCCGGCGAGAACAGACCCGCCTCGGGCCGCGGGTAGAGGAGCCCGCGCTCCTCCTGGATGAGCCACGGGGCGTCCTGACCCTGCGCGAAGGTGAGCTGCAGCCAGTTCGCGCCGTCCCCGCGCTCCACCGTGTAGGTGGGCCCCACCATGGGGGCCTCGAAGTAGAGCGAGCGGGCCCCGTTGGCTGGGATGACCCCGGTCACCTCCGCGCCATCGCGGGTGAACCCGACCATCCCGGAGCCGTCGTCGACGACCAGCTCGGCGTAGCCCGGGCGGAAGGGGTCCTCGAGCAACGCAGCGTGCCGCAGCCGCACGCCGTCGGAGCCCTGGAACGTGCGGGCGAGGTACAGCAGGGCCGCACCCTGGGACCGCGCCAGGCCCGACAGGAACAGAAGCGCCCGCTGGCGCAGGGCGTCGTCGCTCTCCCTGTCCGTCCCGCCGGCGACGGGCGCCACGTTGGTCACCGATACGACGCCATCCGGCATCGCCACCGGGATGGTGAGCGTCCCGCTGGCCGCGTTGCCGCGGGTGCCGCGCGTCGTGCAGACCACCTGGATGGGTGGGGCTGAGCTGTTGGGCGGGTAGAAGGCCTCCCCTACCTGCATGGTGACGGTCTGGGTCGTCACGTAGACCAGGGTCGCGTCGTCCTTGTGGGCCACCCTGGAGCCCGCTGGGATCTCGAGCGCGGTCGACGTGTCCGTGCGTTCGACGCGGAGCACGGGGCCCGCGGCGGGGGCCGCACCGAGCCGCGGCGTGAAGCCTGGCGGCATGTCCATCAGCCGGGCGTCCAGGTCTTTGCCCTTGGCATCCAACCAGAAGGCGTCGCGGATGGCGCCAAGGCGCTCCTCGACTAGCTCGAACTCCTCGGCGATGACTGCGAGCACGTGGCGCAGTGAGGAGCTCTCCGTCAGGTCGACCACGGATGGGCGCATACGTGCGACGAAGCGTGCGCCCAAGCCCTGCTCGATCTCCTCGCGCGTCCGGGGCTCGAACTCCCCAGGCTGGTTCGACGTGGTCATGTGGGACTCCTATCTGTTGCCCGGCTTGGGGACGGGCGCCATGAGCTGGATGCGTCCGCCGTGATGGGCCACGAGGTGGAGGTCGGCCGTGATGGCGTCTCCCTCGTCGGTGACCTCGATGCGTTCGACCTTGGCGATCCTCGGGTCACGGAGCGCTTGCCGGCGCGCGTGCGCCGCAACAAGAGCCGCCGCCTCGTTCCCGATGTCCTCACCCACGAGCTTGGGCAGCCCGAGGGCGGGGAAGGGGCCGCACTCGCCCTGGACGGTCGCGAAGCGGGTCGTGATCCCCTGGCGCAGGTTGGCGGGGCCGCGCACCCACCGAACATCAGTGGCCTCTGCGCCGTCGAGCGCCCAGTCCCCGTCCTTAAGGAGGACATCGCTACCGTAGGGGTCGCCGTCGCCGGACATCTCGGCGCCATCTCCCTGCCCGCCACCGCCAGGGAGGGAAGGAACCAAGATCGTGATGCCGGGGCGGAACGGGCTCCCGTCGTTCATCATCGTGGCCGAGGTCATCCCGTTGAGGTCCGCGATGAGCTTCCACCAATCCCCGCTCCCAAGAAGCTCCTCCGCGATGTCGCGCAGGGTGACACCGGCGGGCACGATGTAGGAGACGACCGCGGCGTCCGGCGGCAGCTCGGCCGGAGGCGCCATCCACGACGCGAACGGGACGTCCCCTCCCTCGCCACGACCCGCGCCAGCGACGCCAAGAAGCTCGTCGGCCCGACGCTGCGTGTCACCGATCGGCGCGAGGAGGCGCATGATCGTATCGCGGCTGGCGCCCCGGTGCGCCTGTGGCAGGCTCTCCCACTTCGCGATGATGGACGCGCGGGAGTTGGCGGCGACCCTGGAGATCTCCGCGGCCATGGCGAACGGGAAGGTCACGACGCCGCGCAGCTCGTCCATGGCATCTAGGACCGCCAGCACAGTTCGCCCAAGGGCGCGGATGGGCTCCTTGAACTCCTCCAGCGAGTAGCGGAGGTCGCTGAGGAGCAACTCGGTCTGCGCCAAGTAGGCGTTCGCGGAGTTGATGAAGGCCGTCGCCGCGCGGGCCCTCGTAACAGCCGACGCGAGGAGCCCGGTCGGAAGCACCTCCTCGGTCGCGTAGGCGCGCAGGGACAGCTCCCAGCCGGTCGTGAAGTTGTGCTGGTCCACCGACTTGGACCTGCGGATGCTGCTCGGCTCCACGAGGTATGCGTGCCCGTAGTCCAGGGCGAGGAAGACCATATGGATGCGACGCGGCTGCGTGCGCGCCGCAGCGCCACTAGCCACGACTTGCCGTCCTTCAGCAGCTTGCGAGTCCTCCTGGTAGCGCCCGAGGAACTCCTCGAAGGCCTCCACGTGCTCCTTGCCAGTGATGAAAGCTTCGCCGCCGTTCGCCGTGCGTGCCGCTCGCGGCCCGTAGCCCGAGGTTCCGCGCAGCAGGATGCGCGTCTCGCGCACGCCGGTGTGTTCCCGCTCCGGCTCCGCGCCAAGCGTCCAGGTGAGCTGCGACGCCTCGTCCCGCGACACGTCGTAGGAGGACACGGGGGGCAGGATGAAGGCTCGGTCCAGCCGATCGTCCTCGTAGACCTGCAACATGAACCGGACCTTCATCCGTCAGCCTCCGAGCGCTCCGAGACATGCACGGCCGCGGCGCGGATGGCGTCGGGCACGAGGGTGGGGACCTGCCCGAAGAAGGGCGTGATGGCCTTGTGCGTCGTGGGGTCAACGGCCAGTGCTTGGATCCACGTATCGACCGCTGCCAGGTAGTCGTTGATGGCCTTCAGGTGGTCCAACAACGGGCCCGCCAGGGGCAGTCGCTCCGTTGCCTCCCCGCCCCGTGAGACACGGAGCACGCCGCCATCAGCGAGCTGGACCCGTACGGTGGCGTCCCCCGCCTCCCTGGCATCCAGCGTGATGGCGCCGTGCTCGTCGACGATGAGTCGCGCCCCTCCGTTCACGCGGGCGAAGTCGGCCTTCCCGATGACGCCCGGGTGGTCCTCCTGCTGGTCCACCACCGGGGCGTCCTCAACCACCTCGCCCCCGTCAGCGGGGAGCATCCCGATGGCGAGCGGCTTCACGTAGGGACCGCGCAGTACGAGGAGCACCTGCCCTCGGTCGCGTGCGAGCTCGCCATGGCCGCTCTCGGGTGGCTCCACGGGCTCTACCCCCCACGTGCGCTTGCCGCCGCCGACCGTTGCGAGCGGGACCTGCGTCCAGAACGCACCGTCCTCGGTTGAGCAGTCGACAACGACGTGCCCGTCGAGCACGTAGACGTCGTCCACGAGGGCGACCATGGCGCCTGGCGCGTCGAGGCTCATGCCGCCACCCCGCCCAGGCCGCGGGCGCCGCTCAGCTCCCGAGCACGTTCATCGAACAACCCGCGGCTGAACTGGACCGTGGTCGTCGCCGTGATGGTCGGGCCGTTGGCGGTGAAGGTGTGCGTGACCGACTCCACGTAGGCCGTCAGCTCCCCGCCTGGCACGCCTGCTGGCATCTGCACACGGATGGGCTCACCGTGGCGAAGAGGGCGCCCTTGGAGCCCGGCCGGGCTGTACTTGAGCGTCAGCGTCCCCGACTCGAAGCGCTCGCGCCCCATGTGCCACTGAGCTGCCTGCGCCGCGATGGTTCGGATGAACCGCGCAAGGGGCTGGTTCTTCCCGTCGTAGGGTGGGAAGAACGGCCAGTTGGGCTGGTAGAGCCTGGCGCCCCGCCAGTCCATGGGGCCCGTCGCGCGCCCTGGGGCCGTCTTCTGCACGATGGGGAGTTGGAGCTCCTCCATGAACCGCAGCACCGACTGCGCCTGCATGGGGAGGTCGTCGGTCACCATCGTGACCGCGGCAGCGTCATCTGCCGTCCACGTCACCGCCATGACCTTGTCGCGGGGTATGACCGGGGCGGTGCTTGCGTCCCAGGTCACCTCCGTGAAGAGGTCCTCGTCGATGTCGAGCTGAGCCGCCCCTCGGACGGTGCTGGTGTCACCGACATGGAATCCGGCACCTTGGCCCCGGACGTAGTCCTTCAGCGGGGAGACGCGCCAGGGGCGCATCCGATAGAGGAGCACGGGGTTGCGCCCAAGTACCTTCGCGAGCCCCGATGCGAGCCGGACGGGGGGGCTGCGGCGAAGCGCCCTCGCACGGTCGAGGTCACGCTTCACCATGGCCTCTTCGAGCACATTGCGATCCTGAAGCCCGAGTGCTTTGTAGAGCCGCAGCCCGGCCTTCGTGAACGTGCTCGTGTCAACCCGCCCTAGCGCCTCCGCGCTGAGGTAGCCGCGCAGGTCGCCGGGGGCTTCTTCCGGCACGCCTGGCGCCTCCAGGGACGGGAACATCTCCATCATCCCTGGGTCGCCCATGAACGAGGCGAAGAGCATGCCCGTGACGCTGTTCCCGCCCGGTGTCAACTGCGACAAGCCGTTGAGCGTCCAACCTGGAACCCGCTCTACAACACGGTCAGGAGCGAACGCCTTGCGGGTGTTGGGGTCATGGACAACCTCCGCGTGCCTGCCAAGCAGCAGGCCGTTGCCCGTCCCATCGCCGCCGCCGAGGGTCTCGGGGAGGGTCACGACGGCCAACTCGCGCCACAACTCGCGCAGGGCCTCCCCGATGTCCCGCCGCATGAAGGCCGTCTCGATGCGGTTCACGCCGTGCAGCTCCACCGCTGCCACCGTGGACCTGACCAGGGCCTCGATGACGTTCCGCCACGAGTTCCACCCGAAGGCGGTCCCGGCCCTGTCCTCGTAGTCCGCTCCCCCACGAGCCCCCGAGTAGGTCACGTAGAGCTGCGCCAGGGTGAGCGGCTGGAGCCAGGAGCCAGCGGACACGTGCACGTAGTCGGTGAAGATGCCGCCGCGCCCGTCCGCCTTGATGCCTCCGCTGCGCCGCGTGACGTACCCGAGCGCCACGGCCGTCTTTCCGAGCCGTACGAGGAGCCAATCGGCCGGCCTGGGGGTGTGGGTGGCGAGGAGGTGGCGCGGTAGCTTGAAGACGGCCTCGATGCCGCCCCACGGTGGGGACACCTGGTCGGTCCACGACACGGACACGCAATGGTCCGTCAGGTCGGTGGGGGCCGCGCCGTGGCGGTGCAGCTCGATCGTGGGGACGCGCGCCGACATGAGCTAGTCCCTCACGTGCCCACCGACGTGCAGGAGCTTCTTGCCGTCGCTGTCCTTGCTGCCTGGCGTCGGTGTCTTCTTGTGCGAGTCCTCGCTCGCCGCAATGGTCTTCTTGATTGCGTCATCCATGGCGCCGAAAGAACCACCAAGGAGACTCGCGACCTTGAGGATCGCCTTCGTGAGCATCTTGGCCCCGTCGCCAACCTTGTTCATCGTGTCCTTCAGTTCCTCAACGGTTGCAATCAGATCCTTCGCATCCTTGTTGCTCATGGTGTTGAGCCGCGCCTGCTGCGCGGCAGCCACACGACCCATCAGCCCGGCAGCTCGTCCAGACGGAAGCGACGGGAAGCTCGGTTCCTTCAGCCTCCCAGCCAGTCCAGTTGCCATCCCGCTCGTGGCCCCCATCGACGCGAAGCCCAGTGCCGCCGTACGCCCACCGAACATCTCCACCATGGCCTTGCGGGTGATGTTCGGGTCGCCCTGCATCTTCTCGATGGCCTTGACCATCCCGAGGACGCCCCCGCCCGACTGAGCGGCCCTGGCGAGAAGCGCCGAGCGCGCCAGCCCGCCAAACGGCCCGAGCAACGTGCTTCTCGCATCCGCTTGGGCCCGCGAGAGGCTCGCCGAGACCGAGCCGAGGCGCATCCCCTGCCCCTTGAAGGGCCCACCCGTGGCCTGCATCCGCGCGGCGAACTCCTCCATGCGCGAGACGTTGACGTTCAGCCCCTGTCTCCCCATCTCCGCCGTGTTGGCGGCGATGGCTTGGAGGAACTGATCCACGCGTGCCCCGCGCAGCCCTTCCTTCATCGCTAGGGAGACCATCCTGACGATGTTCCCTCCCGTGCGCGTTCCGCCAACACCCGGCGCAAGTTGCCCGCGGTAGGCCGCGATGGCGCCGAGGCCCACACCGCGCGTCATGAGGCGCAGGAAGTTCGGGTGGCTACCAGACAAGAAGCCGACCTGTTGCCCGAAGGCCTGCGAGAGTGCAGCCGACTCGTCCGGCATGTAGCCGTAGCCGGCACGAGAGGCGCCAGGACCGGACAAGGTCGCCATACCTCGCATCCTCTGGATGCGTGCCTTCTGCATGGCGAGTTGGTATCGCTGCGCAAGGGCTGCCCCACCGACTGCGGCCAAAGCGCCAAGTACTGGAACGGAGGCACCGAGTCCTCTCCCAAGACCGGCAATCCAGTTGGAGTTCGACCTCGCGAACGCATCGCTGAGCGCCCCGGCCCCGGCCACCCTGGGCGACCTGGTGGACCGCTTCGTGGCGCGGACATCGACATCGACTGGGCGCACCCTCTCTCCAGCGACGGCGCGCGCCTACAAGTCGCAGCTCCAGTCGCTGGTCGCGGTCGCAGGGCGTGGGCGCCCCATCATGCACGTCACCAAGGCCCACGTAGAGGCAGCCGTCCAGCGTCCTGCGTCCAGCCGGTCGCGATCGCAGTACCTCCGCGCCATCCGCGCGCTCGTCCGGTGGGCCGTCGCCAGGGGGTGGATGGTGGACATCACCGACGGCGTGGTCGTCGACGCAGGACCGACCGTCATCCGTCCCTACCTCCAGCCCGAGGAGGTGGAGGTCATGCTTGCCGCGGCGTCACCATCCACGCGCATCCGCGCGGGGCTCATCCTGGAGACGGGGATGCGGGCCGGGGAGGCCGTCCATGCAACGTGGGAGTGGGTCGTTCGTGGCATCGGTCGGCCATCCATCCGTATCCCTGCGGCTGACGGCGCCTGGCGTGCGAAGGGCCGGCGGGCGCGCTCCATCCCGCTGTCCGAGGCTGCACAGCGGTGGCTGGACGAAGCGCGCAGGGTGTGGCCCAAGACGAACTGGCTCCTGCACGACCAGCCGGCCCCTCCACAGACGAGCAACTGGTGTCGGGACGTCCACCGTGCCTGCCGCCGCGCCGGCACGACGGACGTTGACACCCACGGCCTCCGTCGCACGGCGGGCGTTCGATGGCTCGCCGCTGGCCTGAGCATCTACGACGTCTCCAGGCTTCTCGGGCATGCCTCGGTCGTCACGACCGAGCGGGCCTACGCTGGCATCGCTGACGCTTCTTGGGCCTCCGTCATGGACCGCGTCGACGAGGCCGCCGAGGTCCCGCGCCTTGCGGCTGCCAGGGCGAAGCGCCGCCAGTAGCCACAGCCTGCAACCACCGAGAACTTCAGAGAAGTGCCCCGCCGTGGTGTCAGCATGCGGACCGAATAGCCCTGTGAGCACGGGGTGTTGCCATAACCTGACACCCACGGCGCCATCAAGGCAGTGCCGCCAGAACCCAGTGATGGCGGGATGTTGTCACCAAGAGGAGCATCGGATTCGTAATCAGCAGGTCGGCGGTTCAAATCCGCCTGTCGGCTCCAACCCCCGAACCCCACAGGGTCCGGGGGTTTTTCTTTGCCCGCCGTGGGCTCGCCCGCCTCAGGGCATCTGGAAGCAGTAGAGCGACAGCTTCTCCGAGCAGTCCCGCGGACCGGCCGCCGTCCACTCGCCGTCCGTGGACGCACAGCGCCCCGCCAGGGCCTTGAGACCCTCCTGGGCCGACGTCCAGCCCTCGCACGTCCCGGCCACGGGGCCGATGGGGGGCGGCAGCGCACCGGCGGGCGTAGAGCCCGTCCAAGCCGCGCAGGTGTTCGGAGCCTCCGCGTTGAACTCTGTGTAGTTGATGGGCGCGCTCAGCGCCCCGTCCGCGAGGTCGGCCGCGCTCTTGGCGACCAGCTTCGTCCACAACCCCACCTCCGGATCCCACGTGCGCCACGGGCCGCCGCCCGCCAGGCGGCTCGCCGCCGACTCGTCCGCGCCCGAGATCCAAGCCTTGTAGGTCCCGGGGAGCCCAGCCGCGAAGGCGAGGCTCGCGCATGCTGCGTCCGCCCCCGCGAGGCCCCCGATCTTGTCCGGCCGCTTGGCCTGGGATGTCACGAAGACGCGGGCGTCCGTCTCCACGCACCCCGTGGGACCCGCCTCGCTCCCGTCTGGACAGTAGCACTCGGCCACGCCCTCCACCGCGCGACAGCGGTCCGGCCCCGGCGGCGGGCACACGGGCTCCCCGCCGGTCTCCAGGCAGGGATCCGCCACACACTGCCCGCCCGCCTTCACCCAACCCTCGGCGCACCCGCATACCGCCTCGCCGCCCTCCGCCGTGCACCCCTCCTGGTGCGGGCCCATGCACGGGTCCGGCGTGCAGGGGTCGTCGGTGCAGGCGCCCTGGCCGTCGTCGTGCAGCGGCGGCGCGCACACGCACACGGCCGCCCCCTGCTGGACCTCGCACAGGGACTTCTCGGACTCGGGGTCGCAGGGGTTCGGTTCGCAGAAGGGGTCCGAGACGCGGAAGCCGAACAGCTCGCCGCCGCCCGTGAACGTGAAGCGCACGCGGAAGCGGTCCGCCGTGACGTCCTCCAGGTTCTCCATGGCCAGGGGCTGGTCCACGTAGTCCCCCGCCACGACCAGCTTCTCGGCCACCGTCAGGATGGTGTCGATGGGGCTCAAGGCCTCGATCTGCACGAGGAGCTTGCCGTCCACCCGCGCGTTCAGCGACAAGGCCGCGCCGCGCACGCCCTTCTTGAGCTTCAGCGGCTTGGTCAGGACCACCGCCTCCCCCGTGTCCGCTTGGAGGCCCGCCAAGCCCCCCTGGCGCACGGTGGACAGGAAGATCCCTCCAGGCGACGCCGAGTCAGCGCAGGGCTCGGACGCGATGCCCCCTGCGTAGAAGTGCCACAGGCCGCCCGAGGCCAGGGGACGCCCACCCATGAGCGTCTCCACGGATCCGTCGCCGCCCCCAGGCGCGAACATCGTCAAAGGCCCGCCCCCCATGACCTCGTCTCGCACAAGCTGCCAGTGGCGCCCGTCGCGGCTCGCCGCCAGGACGGCGTCCGCCGTCTTGGGGCACGTCGTGTGGCGTCGCTGCACGACCCCCAACCATAGCGAGCCCTGGCGCCACGCCGTCATGTCCCCGTACACGGAGCCGCTCGTCAGCTCCTCCTGGCTGGGCGAAAGCACGGCCGGCATCTGGACCGCGTCGGGGTTCACGGGCCAGCCCTGCTGGACGCCGCCTTGCCCCAGCGCCACCCCGCGCGCGTCGCCCCAGACCGTGGAGCCCAGGCCGCCAAAGGCGACCCAGCGCTTGTCAAAGTCGTCGTGGATGATGCGCGTTCGCTCGGTGACCCGGGCGTAGAGCGCGGGCGGTTGGGGGGTGTCGAAGTGCAGGTTCATCAGCGGGTTTGCGCCTGGCAGCACGCTCCATCCGATCCCGTCGAAGGAGCGATAGGCGTAGACCCCGCTGTCCCCGCCGCCCAGGGAGATGCGCGTCACCGTGGCGATGAGCCAGCCGCCGCGGTCGCTGACCTCGGCCGTGACCATGCCGTCGTCGCGGAGCACGCAGTGGGGCGCCGGGCTGTCCGGGTAGAGCGACGGCTTGAGCCAAGGTCCGGCCGGGTCCTGGGCCACGGCCAGGCACAGCCACGCGGGCTGCGCGTCCGCCTGGAAGACCTGCCGGTAGCCCATGTAGAACATCCAGTAGGGGTAGTCCCGCAGCGGGTTGTCCTCGGCCAGGTTGCCGCGGAGCTCGTCGCTCACGGCGATGACGCTGCCGTTGGCGCGGGCGCGGCCGATGTCGCTGTCGTCGGTCTCGGGGCCCACCAGATAGGCGCCCGCCGCGCGGGAGGGTGCGTGGATCCGGCGGAGCAACCCGTCCCGGGACTCCACGAGCCAGTCGTCCACGAAGAGCTGCTCATCCCCGTCGATGTAGAGCTGCTTGGCGTCCAGCGCTGGCGCTGGCGCCTCCTTCGCCGGGACCTCCAGGCAGGGGGCCGCGGGGTCCTCACCCGCCGCCGGGTCGGGCTCGAAGCCCTCGTCGCAGGAGCACTGGGCCGTGGGCGCCAGGGCCGCCGGATCCGTGCCGTCCGCGGGCACCACCGCGCAGGCGGTCTTGGCGTACTCGGTGCACGGGTTGGGGGTGCACGGGTCGTCGTAGCAGACGTCCAGCCCGTCGGCGTCCTGCCCCTTGAGCTGACCCGCGGCGCACTCGCACTGGGCGATGGGCCCGTCGAAGGTGCACACGGGGAACGGGTCGGCGCACGGGTTGGGCACGCAGGGGTCGAAGGTGCAGCCGCCCTGACCGTCGTCGTGGGTGGCCGGCGCGCACAGGCACACGATGGCCCCCTCGGCGTCTTGGGTGCAGGTGGTCTTCAGGCCCTCGGTGCAGGGGTTGGGCAGGCAGGGGTTGGGTGGCAGGCACTGCCCACCAGGGCCCTCGGTGAAGCCGGGGAGGCAGCCCGAGCAGAAGCCCTCCACGCAGTACTTGTGGACGTCCGCGCAGGGATCGGGGAGGCAGGGGTCGCCCGTGGACTCGCACAGGCCGCTCATGTTCTCCTCGAAGCCGGGCAGGCAGGCGCCACAGGTGCCGTCGGCCAGGCACACCCGGTCGAGCCCGGCGCAAGGGTCGGGGGTGCAGGGGTCCGAGGACTCCACGCACAGGCCGTTCATGTCCTCGGCGTAGCCGGGCAGGCAGTCGGCGCAGAAGCCGCTCACGCAGGCGCGGTGCTGGCCTGCACAGGGGTCGGGAATGCACGCCGGGTCCACCACGTCGCCGCTTGCCCCGTCTCCCTGGCCGTCGTCGGGCGTTACAGCGTCGCCGCCGGCGTCGCCCGGCGCGGTGTCGGTCTGCGTGTCCACGCCAGGAGGCGTGGGGCCGCCCCAGAGATCGGTCACCTGCGTGCAGCCCGCCGCAGCGGCCGCCAAGGCGAGGGCCAGCGTCCACGCGGTCGCGAGCGTCCACGCGCGCGCCGCCGGGTCCTGGTACGAGCGCAAGGGCCACCTCCCGGTTCCTGTCCCGCGTCCGGGAGGATAGCGGCGCGCCTGCCTCCCCGGCAAGCCAACCCCCTCCCCATCCCCCAAAGCCTCCCGTCGCCGCGATGGCCGCCGCCGGCGCACACCACAACAACGGGCGCATCCTCGCAACCGCTCAAGGTCGCGCTGCTACCCCCAATCCCTCACCCTTATCTCGGGTCCGGTCTTGGAGCCTGCGGGTGGGCGGCGTCGAGCGGCGCGTCTCAACGAGCGACTAGCCGCTCGAGGCGACGCGGCTACGCCTCCGCGCCCAGCGGCTCGCCTTCTTGCCCGCGGCTTCACGGGGCCATCCATGCGTCATCTCGGGCCGCCGGGCAGGCCAAGCGCAAACGCCGGCCGGGGGCTTCCCTCACCGGCGTCCGCACTCGTCAGCGCGCGTTGTGCTGTTATTGGACGTTGCACTCGGCCGTGAGGACCCCCTCGTTGCAAGTGCAGGTTGGGCAACCCGTGATGTTGCATGTGCCCTGGCCGTTGCAGTCCACGGTGCAGCCACCGCCCGAGCACTGCACGGTCAGCGTCCCCTGCCCGGTGCTCGTGGCCGTACAGTTGCCACCCGCGCACTGGAGCGTCGTCGTGCCCTGGGCGGCCGCCGTGAGCGTGCAGCCGCCGTCGTTGCACTCGAAGGTGGCTTCGCCCTGACCCGTGGAGTTGTAGGTGCAAGACCCACCGTCGCAGGTCCAAGAGCATGCCCCGGCCGAGGCGCAGGTGCAGTCCGTGTCGCCCTTGACGCAGACGTTGTCGTCGGAGCAGGCGGTGGCGGTGAGGGTGAGGGCGGCCAGGGCCGCAGCGGCGATCAGGTGGCGGAACATGATCTCTCCTTGAGGTGTGTGGAAGAATCCAATCAGACAAACGGCACGAACCCTCTCCACCAGACCGACCGTCCAGCAGGGCCCGCGCGCCACCGGACGCTACTTGCCTGCCTCACAGAGTTCAACCGGCCGCCCCCCGCGCCCTCGGCCCAATCGTGCTTCGGCGTTGATCGGGCCTGCAGCGCGTCCCTATACTTTGGGACAGGTTCGGCGGCGCTCGTCCGGCGTCGCGGGGCTCGCGTTGCTGCTTGGAGGAAGGCGTGCACGGCGGTCGGTGGCTCACGGTGGTGCTCTGCGGCGTCGGGCTGGGGCCCGGGGCCCTCGCCACCGCGCCGGCTCCGCTCCCGGGCGTTCGCGCGTTCGACGCCGCGCGGGGGGCTGACGCCGCGGTCGTCGGCTCGTCCCACGAGAGCACCGCCTCGGCCGACGTGGGCCCGGTTTGCGCGCCCAGCGTTCAGGGGGCCCGGGACACGGTCCTTCGTCGGTTCCGCGAGCTCGCGGACGCCTACGAAGACGTCCTGCCCGGGCCCCGGGGGCAGGCCCTCCTCCAGCGCGAGCTGGATCGCATCATCGACGCCTCCGTGGACGTGGGCGCCTTCGCCCGTTGGTCGCTGCGCGTGGCCTGGGACCAGGTGGACGCGGACACGCGCGCCCGCTGGGGCGAGGCGCTGCGTCTCATGCTGCGGGCTCGCTACCGGCGGCGCCTGCAGGATCCCCGCACGCAGCGCCTAGAGATCCAACGCACCGCGCTGGACTGCGAGCGCGCCACGGTCTGGACGCGCACCATCGACCGCCGTGGCCGTGCGTCCTCGCGGGTCGTGGTCTTCCGCCTGGTCTTCCACCCCGAGGCCGGTGCCGACGCGTGGCGCGTCTACGACGTGGCCGTGGATGGCACGAGCCTCCTCGCCACCTACCGAGGCCGCTTCGTCAAGGTCTACCGCGAGGGCGGTGTCTCCGCGCTCGACCGGCACCTCCGGTCGGTGGCCGCGCGCTACGCGACGAAGCCCCCCTGAGCCCTGGCGGCCGCGCTACCCACCCGCGGCGCTGGGTCCCCCAGGTCCGCGCGGAGCTGTGGTAGCCTGCGCCCGTGAGTACGAAGAACCCACGCTCGTCGTCAGATGCTCCGGGAGCCCTGCGCGGACCCCGCCCGGCGGACGACCACCCGGCCACCGAGGAGGCGCTGCACGACGCCCTGGTCCGGGAGGCGCGCCAGGCCCAGGAGGCCCAGCGAGCGGCCAGCGAGCCGGCCCCGGGGATCCTCGCCTTTCGGGACATCGACGAGCGCGCGCTGTGGAACCCCAGCGCCATGCTCCGCCGCCCGAGTTGGCCCGTGCGGTTCATCTCGCGCCTCATGTTCCGGCACGTGGCCTTCGAGCCGCGGCGCGTCGAGGAGATCCGCGATGCCACGCGCGAGCACCCCGTCGTGTTCGCCATGAACCACCACAGCCTGCTGGACTACCTCTACTTCAACTACGCCTTCCTCCAGTTCTCCCTCCCCCTCGCCTACTTCGCCAACAAGATGTCGCTGGCCTGGGCGCGCCCCCTGTGGCGGGTGGTCGTGGACGGCGTTCGTCGGCTCTTCGGACGCGTGGGGCGACGCCTCACCGACGTGCAGCTTCTGCGCTTGGGTCTCGCTCGTGGCCGACCGGCTTTCGTCTTCCTCAAGCGCAAGGCGCTGTGGCCCTGGGCCAGCGGGGAGGCGGCGCCCAACACGTACCTGCGCGCCGTCCTCCAGGCCCAACGCGCTCGCCCCGCGGGCGCGCCCTCCATCCTCGTCCTGCCCCAGCTCCTCATCTGGTCCCAGGAGCCCGACCGCTACGAGCGTCGGCTACGCAGCCTCGTCTTCGGTAACCCCGACGTGCCCGGACGCGCCCGGAAGCTCATCAGCTTCCTCCTCAACCGCCGCCACGCCTTCGTGCAGCTCGGCAAGCCCATCGACGTGGCCGAGTTCCTCGCGCGTCAACCCGCGGATCTCACGGACGGCGAGCTCGCGCGGAAGCTCCGCTTCGAGATCCATCGCTCTCTCAACCGCGAGGAGCGCGTCATCAAGGGCCCCATCCTCAAGGACGCCAAGCGCATCCGCGAGGAGATCCTCCGCACCCGCGAGATGGCCCGAGACATCGAGGCCCTCGCCGAGGAGCTGGGGCGCTCGCGCGACCAGGTGGAGCGCCAGGTCTCTCGCTATCTCCGCGAGATGGCGGCGGACTTCTCCATCGCCTACATCGAGTTCATGGTCATCAGCCTGACGTTCATCTTGGACCGCCTCTACAACGAGGTCGTCCCCGACCTCGACGGGCTCGAACGCCTGCGCGAGGCCGGCCGCGAGGCGCCCCTCATCCTGCTGCCGAGCCACCGCAGCCACGTGGACTACCTCGTCATCAGCTACCTGTTCTACGCGAACGGACTCATCGCTCCCCACATCGCCGCCGGCAAGAACCTCAACTTCTTCCCCATCGGCCACATCTTCCGCCGCTCGGGGGCCTTCTTCATCCGCCGGTCGTTCAAGGGCAACAAGCCCTACCAGCTCGCGTTCCGCGACTACCTGCGCAAGCTCATCAAGGAGGGCTACTGGATCGAGTTCTTCATCGAGGGGGGGCGCTCCCGCACCGGCAAGACCCTGCCCCCCAAGTACGGGATGCTACGGCGCGTGGTCGAGGCCATCCAGAGCGGCGCCGCCCCGGACGTCTACCTGGCGCCCATCGCGCTGGGCTACGAGCAGATCATCGAGGAGCGCGCCTACAGCGACGAGCTCTCGGGCACCTCCAAGAAGAAGGAGAACATCACCCAGCTCCTCAAGACGACCCGCGTCCTCTGGTCGCGCTACGGGCGCCTGTACGTGAACTTCGGCGAGCCCATCTCCTGCCGCGCCATGCTCGACGAGGCGGGCGTGGCGGACCTGCCGTCGTCCGACCCCCGCCACATTCACTTCGTCCAGCGGCTCGCCTATCGCGTCTTGCAGGGCATCAACCGTGTCACCGTCGTCACCCCCAGCGCCCTGGTGGCGGCGGCCCTGCTCACGCACCCCAAGCGCGGGATTCGCCGCTCGTTGCTCCTCGCCCGCGTGGGCTACTTCCTGGAGCTGGCCATCCGCAAAGGGGCCCCACTGTCCAAGACGCTCAGCCACGCCCTGCGGCTCCGTCGCCCCGAGATCGCCCAGGCCCTCGCCGCCCTGGACGAGTCGGGGCTCCGCGAGCGCGCCCTGTCTCGCGGCGCCGACACCCCCGTGGCGGTCGCGCGAGGGGCTGCCGTAGCCGAGGTCATCGACGAGACGCTCACGCGCTTCTTGGACCGCAAGCAGATCGAGGCCCACCGCTTCGAGGACGAGCTCATCTACACCCCGGTCCCCAGCCGGCGCGTGGCGCTGGACTTCTACAAGAACAATCTCGTGCACCTCGTGGTGCGCGAGGCCATCTTCGCCGCCGCCGCCCGGGGGCTGGCACGGGGCGGGCGTGTGGCGGCAGCCGACGTCCACGACGCCGCCCTGTTTCTTTCGCGAACCTTCAAGTTCGAGTTCGTCTACGACCCCGAGCGCCCCTTCGATGACCAGTACGCCGAGACCCTTCAGTGGGCGCGGGACGTGGGCTTCGTGGAGCGCGCCTTCGTCAGCCCCCAAGCCGGCGAGGATGAGGGCGCGGACGCTCCTCCGGGCGAGGAACTCGTCCTCCCCGAGGCGGCCGCCGAGACCTTCGCGCTGTTCCACCAAATCCTAGAGCCCTGGCTCGAAGCCTACTGGGCCCTCGCCCGCGGCCTGGACCGCCACCTGCGCCAGCCCACACCCCAGCGCGAGCTCCTCAAGCGCATCCAAAAGGACGCCCGCATCCAATACCAGGAGGGCGACCTGTCCTGCCCCGAGTCCGCCAACACGGTGACCTTCAAGAACGCCCTCGAGGCCTTCGTCCAAGAGGGGCTCGTTCGTCGCACCGGGCACGGTCGCGAGACCACGCTGTCGCTGGCTCCCGCCACCGCCGAGGACCCTCAACGCCTCGCCGCCCTGGCCGAGTCCCTGCGCACCTTCTTCACCACCTGACCCGCCGCTCAGCCGGCGCCCCTCGCGAGGTCCTTCATGGCCCCACACGCTCGCCCCTCCCTCTGCCACGGCCTCCTCCGCCTGGGAGGCGCCAGCCTCGTGACCTTCGCCGCGCTGGCGGCCTGCGCCGCCGCTCCGGCCCCGCGCGCGCCCTCGCCCGCGGCCCCCGCCGCGCGCGAGCCGGCCCCGCCACCCACGCGGCGCGCCGCGCCGTCGGCGCCCGACCCGTCCCGCGCTGCGCGCGAGGCCCTGGAGCGCGAGTACCGCGACCTGGCCCTCAAGAACCGCTGCCCCCAGGGCAAAGCCTCGCTCCAGGGGAGCTGGCGCTTCATCGGCAAGAGCCGCACCCCCGGCTTCCGCGACGAGTTGGACGTGCACGGTACCCACTTCGTGGAGCGCCTCTCGGGCCGCCCAGACGGCAAGCCCCTCACCGCCCGCCTGGAGGGCGAGATCCGCTGCCTGTTCTCCAACCGCGTCCTCGTGATGGTGGACAAGGTCGAGCCCGAGGGCGCCTTCGACAACCACGCGGGCGACGCCTTCCCCTGCGATGTTCTGGGCGCCATGGACGGGAGCCGCGACCGCTTCCTCTTGCTGTGCTTCTTCGACTTCGATGTCCGCCCCGTGGCCGGCCGGGAGTTCGAGTACGGGCGGCGCTGAGGGGCGCGGGAGTCTCAGGGCGCGCCGTCCGCGTCCCGCTTGAGGTGGGCGGCGAGGCGCTCTAGCCCCTCTTCGAGCGCCACGCGCGGCTGGTAGCCCAGTCGAACGCGCGCGTCGTTGGCGTCGTAGCGGGTCTGGCGGCAGACGTGCCGCACGAATCGCGCCGAGTATGGGGCGTCATAACGGCTCCAGCGCCCGGCCTTCTCGAACGCGCGCCCCGCCGCCACCGCGGCCCGCACGGGGATCCACACCCGCGGCTCGGGCAGGCCGGCCGCGCGCGCCAGGCCCCGGATGTAGGTGGGCCACGGGGTCGCGGCTCCGTCGTGGACGGTCACCAGCGCCCCGTCGAGCCCCGCCCGGTCCACGGCGAGCTCCACGGCGTCCACCAGGTTGTCCACCCAGCAGTGGGTGAACAGCCCGCCACCCTGGCGCCCGTAGAGCACCGGTACGCGCCGCCGCAGGAGGTTCAGGGGGCGCTCTACCCAGCGCGTCCCGCCCGGGCCGTAGAGATCCCCCGCGCGGACGATGACGGCCGGCACCTGGCTGCGCTCGATGGCGTCTCGCACCAGGCTCTCCGCGGCCGCGCGCGCGGCCACCGCCGGGTAGGGAGAGTCCAGCGCCAGGGGGGTCGTCGCGTCCCCCACGGGCCCCGGGTCGCACCCCAGGACGTTGATCTCCGAGATGTAGACGAGCCGCTCGATCCCCACCGCGGCCGCGGCGTCCAGGACGTTCTGCGTCCCGGTGACGTTCACCCGGCGGTGCTCCTCGTCGGGCGCTCGGTCGTCGAGGACGGTGGCGGCGTGGACCACCACGCGGGGCCGCAGCCGCTCGAAGACGCGCAGGACCTCGGCCCCTTGGGTCACGTCCATGCGCACCGTGGGCAGCTCCCCAGCCCGCACGTCCACGCCCTGCACGGACGCCCCCGCCCCGAGCAGCCGGCGCGTGAGCGCCTGCCCCAGCAGCCCCGCGGCGCCCGTCACCAGGACGTCCACCGGCCCCTCGGCGCCCCCTCCGAGCGCGCTCTCGTGCGTGTGGGTCACGTCTCGATGGTAGGTCTTCGGGCGCTCGCCGTCACGCCCCTTGCCCGCTCACGGTGTGGGCGAGTCCTCGGCGTGGCTCGGCGCGAGCGTCCGTGCGTAGGCGATCCAGCTCCATACCTCTCGCGACGCGCGCGGCGTGACGGTCTCGCGGGCCGCGTCGCTGAACCAACCCAGGGCCTCCTCCACCTGCCCGGCGCGCACGTAGAGCTTGCCCAGGTCGTAGGCGGGCCACCATCGGGTAGAGCGGGGCCAGGTCCAGCGGTCCAGGTGGGCGGCGGCGGCCGTGAAGGCCGTGAGGGCCTCGTTGGGTCGGTCCATGGCGAGGAGGGCCTTCCCCAGCCGCCAGCTCGTCATGGGCACCGGGCCGATGGCGAGGGCGTGCGTGTAGAGGCGCACGGCCTCCTCGGTGCGGCCTCGCGCTTCGGCGAGGGTCGCCAGGTTGTGGAGCACTGCGGGGTCGTCGGGGCCCAGGAGGCGGGCCTCGTCCAGGGCGGCCGCGGCGCCGTCCAGGTCGCCCCCGTGCTTGCGCACGACCCCCAGGAGGTTCAAGCGCCGTCGGCGCGCGTGCGGATCGCTCCCCGTGAGGGCGACGGCTTTCTCCGCGGCGCGTGTGGCCCCGTCCTCGTCGCCGAGCTCGTCCAGGGCGTCCGCGATGCGCTCCCACGTGCCGGCCTTGGCCGCCAGCCCCAAGGCCGCCGCGCGCTGGAGGGCCTCCACGGCCTGCCCCCACTCCTCGGCCGCCATGGCGGCCTCCCCCAGCACGCGCCAGGCGACGCCTAGCTCGGGCATGTGGGTCACCGCCAGGCGCGCGCGGTCCATGGCCTCGCCGGGCTTGTCCAGAGCGATAGCCAGGCGCGCCGACAGGAGGTCCGCTGCGCCCTGGGTGGCGGGCGTCTGGCGGAGCTCGGCGATGCGTCGCTCCACGGTGCGCACGACGCCCGCGCGTTCCTCGGCGTGGCCCCGGATGCGCAGCGCCTTGATGGCCCCGAGCGCGGGGGCCATGGCCTTGGAGCGCGCCTCCATGGCCCGGAAGTAGTCCTGCCGGGCCTCCTCGAACAGGCCGCTCTCCAGGGCGGCGTCGCCCTCGATCATGGCGGCGCGGTAGCCCTCGGCGTCGTCGGTCGTGGGCTCGTCGCGGGACTCACGCTCGCCGGCGCGTCGGCGTCGGTTTCCCTCGGGGCCGCGGTCCGCCGCTTGGGCGGGCTTTGGCTCCTGTGCTGCGTCGCGTGCCGCCGCTTCCCCGTCGCGCGCTGCGGCCCTGGGGGCGGCGTCATCGGCGCGTTGGGAGCAGCCGGCTCCCGGTATGAGGCCCGAGGGGGCGAGGACGACCAGCGCGGTTACCGCCCAGCGGGTGAGCGCAGCGCGGAGCGGTCCCCCCGGGGCGCTCTCCGCGGGTGCCACTCGTGCTCTCGTAGGTTTCGGGTGGGCGCGCATGCCGCGGAGGATAGCAAGGGCCCGCCGCGGGGACCACGAAGACCGCAATCCCCCTGGTCTGTGCTTGCGAATCGCGTAATGCGCCGGGCGTGCCACCGGCTCGTCGCCGTCGCTGCGGGTCTGCGGTATGGTTGGTGCGCGTTCGGTCGGAGGGAGTGCATGAGCAACGATCCGCAGGAAGAGGTAGCCCGGAAGGTCGTGGAGGCGTTGGGGGCCGCGCACGCGGCGGGGCGCCGGGGGTTCGTCGTCGTGCGGGCCGCCAATCCGGCGGTCGTGGACGCGGCTCGGGATCTTCTCCAGACGGCGCGTACGCCGCACGGCTGGCGCTCCCTCCCCGTGGCCGAGTTGGATCCGCCCGACCTGCTGGGCTTTATCATGCACGCCGGGACCGACCGGGGGCCGGCGTTCTTGGCCTACGACCTGCCTCGCGACCTCGAGGGCCGCGTCCAGTCCGGCTTCATCGAGCATCTCATCCAGCGGACGCCCGCCTACCTGGCGAGCCGCACGCTGCTCGTGCTCATCGTTACCGTCCAGGAGATGCGCGCCGTGAGCGGCCCGGCGGGGTCGTTCTGGTCTAGCCGGGATCTCCTGGTGGCGTGGCCCAAGATCGAGGCATCCAGCCGGTACGTGCCCGCGGTGGTGTCCGGCGGGATCCAGCAGCCCCAGCGCGGCGGGATGCAGCGACCGCGCCAGGGGGGCGTGGCGGGAGTTCGAGGGGGGGGCATCTCGGCCATGGCCGCGGGGCAGATGGCGGGGACCTTCGCCGGGGCGGTGGGCGCCGCGCCAGCGGGGGCGCTGGGCGTCCAGGGGGCGAGCTCGCTGGTTCAGGACCCCGATCACACGCCTTGGGCCGGCGCGCCCTTCGGGTATGACAGCGAGGAGGTCCCCGAGTACCTCATCACGTCCGCGGCGCCGGCGGGGCGCCGGTGGGGGCGGGACCTGGCCCCCGACGACCCCGAGGGGGCGTCCCTCATCGACTCGTGCCGGGAGCTGCTGGACGCCCGGCGCACGGAGGTCGCCCGCTCCCAGCTTGCCCGCGCCGCCAAGCGGTTTCGGAAGTCGGGCAACCCCGTGGCGGCGGCGGAGTGCTACGTCATGCTGGGGCGCGCGGCGGAGGACCGCCTGGACCACCGCGTGGCCTTCGACTGGTACAAGGCGGCCCTGGACGCCTACGAGCAGATCGAGGACCAGGCCGGCTACTCGGACTGCGCCGGCTATCTAGGCTACCTCCGCTTCCTTCACGGGGACCTCGACGGCGCCGCGGAGGCCTTCCGGCGGGCCCTACAGCGCGACGAGGCCGCCGAGGACGAAGCGCGGCAGTCCACGGGCCAGCGGAGGCTGGGCATCATCTTCGAGGAGACGGGCAAGCTCGACGAGGCCCTGGAGGCGTTCGAGAAGGCGGCGGCCATCGAGCGCAAGCACAACGATCGGCGGACGCTCTCGCGGAGCCTCAACCACATGGCCCGTATCCAGCGCCGCAAGGGTGAGCTGGACAAGGCCGAGGAGCTGCTCACCCAGAGCCTGGAGATCAAAGAGGAGCTCGACGACTCCTACGGGCTGGCGTCCGGCTATCACGAGCTGGGCAACCTGCGCTATCAGCGCCAGGAGCTGGACGCCGCCCTGGAGGCCTATGAGAAGGCGCTCACGTTGGAGCTCGAGCAGTCCGACGTGGCCGGCGTGGCCGCCACCGAGGCGCAGCTCGGGCTCGTGCAGCGGGACCGCTTCGTCTTCACCGACGCGGCGCGGTCGTTCCTCTTGGCGCGCGAGCTGTTCGAGCGCCTCCAGTCCCCCCACGTAGGCGTCATCAACAAGGCCCTGGAGGCCGCGCGCGAGAGCATCGACGCGTGGGATTACGCGAACATCGAGACCGAGGTCCAGGAGTGGCTGGAGGAGTTTCTGGCGCCGCCCGAGGAGGAGCCCGAGGAGGGATAGAGGGATAGGGGGACGATGACGCTTAGGGCAGTTCCCATCCTGAAAAGCCTCCCGTCGCCGCGACGGCCGCTGCACGCACCATGCGCGTCCCCGCAACCACTTGAAGTAGCGCTGCTACTCCGGCGGGTTGCGTGAACGCACCTGGCACGCACATCGATTCGCCGTGGCTCGGTCCGCCTTTTCAGGATGGGAACTAGGGCAGGAAGCCCGTCAGCCCCACGGTCAGGGCGGTGTCGGAGCCTTGGTCCAGGGACTGGGCGAAGCCCACGTCCACGCCGAAGGTGCGTGACACATACCCGACGCCCAAGGTCAGGCGCCTGTTTTGTGCGAGCCCGTCATAGCGGAAGCCCGCCCGGGCGACGACGACCTGGGCGATGAGGTACTGCGCCCCCGCGGCGTAGGAGAGCACGGGTCCCTCGCCCCCGTCGGCGGGCTTGCTCTGGAGGTCGATGTCCGTGTCGAAGGTCAGGTCCAAGGTGTCGAGCTGGAGCCCCGCGCCCACCCGCAGTCGTCGGGGAGCTTCGGTGACCGCCTTGGTATCCACGAGGTTCTGCGCCGCGAAGCCCAGCCGAAACATCTGGCCCACCTGGAGGATGAGCCCCGCGTCCACGGTGAAGAAGTTCGCGTCGTCGTTCTCGGCGTTCCCCGCCGTATCCTTGCGCCCGACCACGATGGTGTCGTAGCGCCCGGCGGCTCCCACGAAGAGCGAAAAGTCCTGGCCCCGGAACCCGCTGGAGAACCCGAACCGGACGTCGTGCCCCTTGCGGGTCGCGCCGCCCACCTTGGAGGTGAGGTAGGTGTAGGTGGCGCCCAGGGCCACGGCGGGGTTCGTGGCGGAGTCCGCGGCCCCGAAGGTCACGGCGTGGCCCGACGTGGCGTTGGAGAAGGCGTAGCTCGTGGCGACGGCGTACTGCTGGAGGCGGCTCATCCCGGCGGGGTTCCAGAACAGCGCCGTGGCGCCCGTCGCCGAGGAGGTCACGGCGTCCGCCGTCCCCATGGACTGGGCCGGGGTCCCGTCGTCTCGGGCAGCGGCGAAGGCCGACGAGCTCGCCCCCACCGTCAACGAGAAGGCCGTCAACAAGGAAACCACAAGCAGCGCCGGCCGACGCGCCGCTCGCCGCTTGGCGGCGCCCTTCCAGGTCTGGTCCATGCTATCCTCCCCCGTGGGGCCTCGAGTCCGTCCCCTCCCACCGCGGGTCGCGGTGGGGGCGGCGCGTCGGGCCGGTCGCGAGAGCTCGCCCGAGCCCTTGGCGGGGCGCGACCTGCCCTCCGCGGTGGTGCGCCGCCCGCGCTCGTGCCCACGCGGGCCGGGCTCCAGACCACGCTTGTAGCGGCAGCTTGACTCCGTGTCAAAATCCCCGCGATCATCTCGTCGCGCGTCCCAAACCGTGTCCCTCGACCTCCCGGGAGCCCCCCATGGCCGACGCCCCATCCCCCGCCCCCTCGCCTCTCCGCTGGCTCCTCGCGGCGCTGGTCTTCATCGTCATCCTCTTCGCCGTGAAGATGCTCCTGGGCGTGGCTATGGCGCTGTTCAAGTGGCTCGTCATCGGCGCGGTGGCCCTGCTCCTCACCGGCTACGTGCTCCGGCGACTGGGTGGGGGCGGCGACCCGCGCCGGTGAGCCGTCGCGGCCCGCACACGCCCGGCGCGGTGCGACGAGCGGCCCACCTGGGGGCCCTGCGGCTCGCTCTCCTGTCGCTGGCCGTGACCGCCTCCCTGGCTGGGCCGGTGGACTCCGGGGTTGCCGCAGCCCCGCCCGTCGCCACGCCGACGGGCGCCGCCACGCCCATCCCCCAGCGCCCAGACCGTTCGCGCGTGACCTTCTTGGGCTGGTCCCCGGACGGGCGGTACGTGGCCTATCGCCGCGAGCGGTGGCAGCGGCCGCGCTATCCCGGAGGCCGCGTGCGCTATCGCGACCGGACGCTGCACCGCGAGGTCCGCGCCGCGAAGCTCCGGGGATACGGGCCCCCACTCAGGCCCGATCCAGCGAGCTACCTCGCGGCTCACGGCTACACGAACACGCCGCTCGCCCGGGAGCGCCAGGGCCCTCGGTCCTTCACCTTCCAGGACGCCCAGGGACGCGCCCCCCTGCGCCTGGAGATGGTCCCCGGCGCGCGCCTCGCCTGGCGCGTGAGCCGCGGTGACGCCGTGCTCGTCACGCGCCCCTTCGACCGCCTGTACGTGGCCTGGGACGCGCAAGCGTTCCGCTCACCCCGAGGCGACACGCTCGCCCTCGTCCTCACGCTGGACACCGGCTGGCGCGTGGACGCGGCCCTGTACCTGGTGCCCCTCGGGGAATAGCACCGCGTGGGTGCACGCCTCGGGCCAGGCGAGACGAGGGCGGCCAGGACGGCCGCCCTCTCAGCGTGAGAGCTACTCGTCGTCCGCCATGACCCCGAGCCCCAGGAGGCTCGACAGGGCGCGTTTGGTCTTGCCGGGCGCGGCGCTGTTCCAGCGATCCGAGCGCCCTCCCCTGGAGCCCGAGGAGCTCCCCGGCTTGGCGGCCCTCTTGGGCTCGGTCCTTGTGGGGGCCTTGGGCGCCGGCTTTGCGGTCGTCTTGGTTGCCGGCTTTGCGGTCGTCTTGGTTGCCGGCTTTGCGGTCGTCTTGGCCGCCGGCTTTGCGGTCGTCTTGGTTGCCGGCTTTGCGGTCGTCTTGGTTGCCGGC
>CAYZID010000001.1:81264-92564 GCA_964478315.1 uncultured Myxococcales bacterium
TTTGCGGTCGTCTTGGCCGCCGGCTTTGCGGTCGTCTTGGTTGCCGGCCTTGCGGTCGTCTTGGTTGCCGGCTTTGCGGTCGTCTCGGCCGCCGGCTTTGCGGTCGTCTTGGTTGCCGGCTTTGCGGTCGTCTTGGCGGCGGTCTGCTTCTTGGAGGCTCCCTTGGCCTTGGCGGATGCCTTCTTCTTGCGCTTGGACTTGGACTTGGAGCGGACCCGCGGCGGCGGCCCGGCGTCCACACCCAAGAGCTTCCAGTGACCCCTGCCGTCCGAGTCGAAGAGCTTCCCCTTCTGCTTGCCCAGCGCGATGGTCACGGCCAGCTTGGGGTTCGCGTTCGTCATTTTGTTGTCGATGACCGTTTGGAGCAGGGTCTCCGTACTGTGCCAGCCCGGGTTCTCTCGCATCCACTCCACCAGCGCGTCGCCCACGCGCTTGCGGCTCTTGCGCACAGGGGCCGGGAACTCCGCAGGCGTTTCGGAGGGCGCGGGTGTCGTTGTCTTCGCCGGAGCCTTCGCCGCGCTCTCGAAGGGCGCAGGTTTCGTCGTCTCGGCCGGGGCTTTGGGCGGGGCTTCGGCCGGCTTCTTGGAGACCGAGGGCTTCTTCGCTGGCGCCTTGGAGGCCGCCTTGGCCGGCTCTTGGGCTGGCGCCTTGGTCGGCGCTTGGGCGGGTGCGGGCGCGGGCGCAGGTGGCGTCACCTGCGTCTCGGCGACGGCCGGGGCCTCGTCCCGGGCCTTGGGCGGGCGCTTTGGCAAGAGCTTGGCGCCCTTTCGGATCCCGCGGAGAATTTGGATGAGCGCCTCGAGCTCGTCGAGCGGCGCAGACGCTTGGGCGCCCCCCACCTGAACCTCGACACGATCGTCTTGGATACTGAGCTTCATGTCTGCAAAACCCTCGCTTGCGAATGTCCTGACACCGTCTTGTTTGGAGTCGAGTCGTCCGCAGCCCCTTATACGCAGAATCCCAGGGGCTGCTCAAGGCGGCGCGGGTGAGTCGTGTGTCCCCGCCCGCGTCCCGAGGGCGCGTCGGCGTGGGCCAACTGGGAGAAACCAGATTGCCAGATCCTACCTGGGCCCAACCGCGACCGCAATCCCTTGGTGCCGAAACCTCCCAGCCCTCCGTGCAACTCTCGCCCGCCGAAACACCGCACGCACCCGACAAGACGTTGGCGGTGACCCAAGGAGTTGGGGCGCTGGCAGAGTTGACGCGAACTTCGGTCGCGGCTAGAACACGCGCCCAACGCGGGCGGGCGCGCGCGCCCGTCGGATAGCGCCTGGGGGGCCGTCGCGGCGCCCCACCCCGCCCCCGTGGCGGTTCGGCGGGGACGCGCGGAGAGGGAAGACCGGTCGCCGCGCACACCGAGGAGACGAGATGACGCACGAGCGAGGCTCAGCACGCAAGGCGCTCGCGGCCGTCTTTGTGGGGACCCTGGTCATCTACTCGCTGGTCGCCTGGGACCGGCTCGGCCACCCGTCGGCCCATTTCCACTTCGTGGACCTCGCAGAGTCCTTCTTCCACGGGCGGCTGGACACCGACACCCCCAAGCAGCGGGCCCGCCCCGCCAAGCCCGATGACCCGCCCGGCTACCGCGAGGCCGTGAAACGCACGCTGGACAGCGGGGGCTGGAACGACTGGGCCTCCATCCGCGAGCTCAAGCTCAAGGACGGCACGGTGGTCCGAGGGCGCTTCCCGTGGGGCGACACCCAGGGGGAGAAACGCCACATCTTCTACACCACCGACGGGTTCGAGCGGAAGATCGTCGTGCCCCAAGACCTGGCCCGGGACTGTGGCCCCAAACACCGCCGCCTCTGCGACAAGACCTCGTACTACATCTCGTTTCCACCCGCCCCGGCCTTCATCATGATGCCCTTCGCGGCCATCTGGCACTACGAGACGAACGACGTCCTCATCACGCTGGTCTTCGGCGCCGCCAACGCCGCCCTGCTGTTTTGGCTTCTGGAGCTCCTCGCCTTGCGAGGACACACCCAGCGCACGCGGCGCGAGAACCTGTGGCTCACCGTGGCCTTCGCGCTGGGCTCCATCGTGTTCTTCGCCTCGGTGCGCGGGGAGGTGTGGTTTACGGCCCTGGTCTTCGGCGTGACCTTCAACCTGCTCTACATCCTCGCCGCCCTGGATACGCGACACCCCATCCTCGCGGGGCTCATGCTGGGGCTGGGCATGGCCACGCGCACGCCCATCGCCTTCACCTTCGTGTTCTTCGCCTGGCAGCTCTTCTTCCCGGGCAACCGCTGGAAGCCCGGGCGCTGGGGGGAGATCTTCCGCAAGGGCGCGCTGTTCGCCACCCCCATACTCCTCATCGGCGGCGCCCTCATGGCTTACAACGCCGCCCGCTTCGGCAGCCCCCTGGAGTTTGGCCACAGCTACCTCACGGGGGGCCCCGCCGCGCGCATCCGCGAGCACGGGCTGTTCAGCACGTATTTCCTCAACCTGAACCTGTCGGCGGCCCTCACCAACATGCCCCGCATCACGACCTCCGCGCCCTACGTCCTCATCACGAAGCACGGGCTGGGGCTCCTCTTTACGACGCCGCTCCTCCTACTGCTGGCGCGGCCCAAGGCGTTCCCGCCGCTCCGACGCGCCGCCTGGCTCGCCGTCGCCTTCGCCGCCGTCCCCGGCCTCCTCTACCAAAACACCGGGTGGGAGCAGTTTGGCTACCGGTTCGCCATGGACTACTTCCCCTACCTCATGATCCTCCTGGCTCTCAGCGCCCGCCCCATCACGCGCCGCGTCCAGCTCGTCATCGGGTTTGCCATCGCGGTGAACCTGTTCGGCGCCATCACCTTCGAGCGCTTCGGCGTCTTCTACTACTGACGCCCTCTCACTTCTCGCCCCTCCCTCGGGCGCGGCGCGCGCGCACGAGCCGCACGGCGACCACCCCCACGACGACCGCGATGAGGCCCCAGGCCGCGCTTTGGTACGTGGACAGGGCGCGTTCCAGGGACTCCAGGTTGGTCCCCAGCGCGTAGCCCAGCCCCACGAGCAGGGCGTTCCACGCCATGGCGCTCACGGTGGAC
The DNA here is from genome assembly GCA_964478315.1 of uncultured Myxococcales bacterium. Taxonomy (GTDB): domain Bacteria; phylum Myxococcota_A; class UBA9042; order PHBI01; family JAAZYN01; genus CAYZID01. Next base: position 84,297 of record CAYZID010000001.1, read on the forward strand.
CAGAGCAGCACGGGGCCCCAGCCCAGCCCAGCCAGCCCCGCGGCGACAAAGAAGAAGGCCCGCACTCCGGGCAGGAAGCGGTTCACCGCCAGGTAGACGGCGCCGTGCCGCCGAAACCGCTCCACGAGCCCCTCGATGGCTCGGCGCTTGCCGGGCGCCAGGCGCGTCACGCGGCCCGTTCGCGCGAGCCAGCGCCCCAGCGCAAAGTCCAGGGCTGCCCCCAGCACGGCTCCCGCCGTGACGACGGCGAAGACGTTGGCCAGCGACCAGCCGAAGGCCCCCACGAGCACGGCGCCCACCACGACCACGGTGTCGCCCGGGACCGGCGGGAAGACGTACTCGACCAGGGCGCCCCCAAAGAGGGCCAAGTAGGTCCACGCGGGAGGCCAGGCGCGGAGGGTCTCCAGCAGCCCAGAGAGGTCCACGGGCCCGGGCCGCTAGCCCCGCAGCGCCAGGATCGCCGCGCGCACGCGGGCCTGGCAGCGCGCCTTGCCCAAGACCTCCATGGTCTCGAACAGCGGTGGCGTAGCCTTGCGGCCCGTGATCGCCAGGCGCAGCGACATGAACAGCTCGCGCGCCTTCCACCCCAGGTCCTCGCACAGCCCGCGGAGGGTCGCCTCCAGAGCCTCGTGCTCCCAGGTCTTGAGCGCGTCGATGCGGTTCGCGGCCTCGGTGAGCGCCGCCCGCGTCTCCTTGCGCTCGCGCTTCTTGGGGATGAGGGCCTCGGCGTCCGGCGTGAAGTCGTCCGCGAAGAAGTAGGTCGCCTGGGCCATGAACTGCTCCAGCCGGTCCACGCGCTTGTGGAGCAGCGGGGCGATGTCGTTCAGGTACTCCGAGTTGACCAGCCACCCCTGGAGGCGCTCGACGAGCTGCGCGGGGGTCAGGTCCCGAATATACAGGCCGTTGAGCCAGTTGAGCTTGTCCAGGTCGAAGATGGGCCCCCCCTGACTCACGCGGTCGAAGGAGAAGGCCTCGATCATCTCCGCCAGGCTGAACTGCTCGCGCTCGTCCGGCATGGACCAGCCCATGCGCCCCAGGAAGTTGACGAGCGCCTCGGGCAGGAACCCGGCCGCCCTGTAATAGTCCAGGGACACGGGGTTCTTGCGCTTGGAGATCTTGGACTTGTCCTTGTTGCGCAGCAGCGGCATGTGGATGAACGTCGGCGGCTCCCACCCGAAGGCTCGGTAGAGCACGACGTGCTTGGGCGTGGACGAGATCCACTCCTCCGCGCGGATCACGTGCGTGATCTCCATGAGGTGGTCGTCCACGACGTTCGCCAGGTGATAGGTCGGCATCCCGTCCGACTTGAGGAGCACTTGGTCGTCGATCTGGTGGTTGTCGAACCCGATCCCCCCGCGCAGCCCGTCGCGGAAGATGGTCCGGCCCTCCAGCGGCATCTTCAGCCGCACGACGTAAGGCTCGCCCGCGGCGGCGCGGCGGTCCGCCTCGGCCGGATCGAGGTCCCGATAGCGTCGGTCGTACCGAAGTTGGAGCCCGTGCTCCTTCTGGTACGCTCGCATCTCCGCCAGCTCCTCCGCCGTGGCGAAGCACCGATAGGCGTGGCCCTCGCGGATGAGGCGCTCGGCGTGCTCGCGGTAGATCTCCTTGCGCTCGCTCTGCCGGTACGGCCCATACGGCCCGCCCACGTCCGGCCCCTCGTCCCACGTGAGCCCCAACCAGCGGAGGCTCCGGAAGATGGCCTCCTCGCTGGCGCGGCTGGAGCGCGCCTGGTCGGTGTCCTCGATGCGCAGCAGGAACTTGCCGCCGTGGTGCCGGGCGAAGGCCAGGTTGAACAGCGCGATGTAAGCCGTGCCCACGTGGGGATCTCCCGTGGGGCTGGGCGCGATGCGCACGCGGACGGGGCGGTCGGTAGGGATGGGGATCTCGACGCTCACGCGCCCTCCTCCTGGTCGATCTGGGCCCACAGCGACGTGAGCAGGTCCTCGTTGCGGTCGCGCCGGCAGCGCTCGGCGCGGGTGATGGACAGGAAGTCCGCGGCGGCGCGCTCCACCTCGTCGTTCACCACGACGTAGCGAAACCGCGCCGCCTCGCGCAGCTCCGTCCGCGCCGTCTCGAGGCGCGTCGCGAGCTGCTCGGGGCTCTCGGTCCCCCGCCCCACGAGGCGCCGCTCCAGCTCCTCCAGAGACGGCGGGAGCAGGAAGACCGACACGGCGTCTGGGTAGGACTCCAGGAGCTGCCGCGCCCCCTGCACGTCCACGTCCAGCAGCACGTCGAAGCCCGCCCCCGTGAGCCGGTCGATCTCCGCCCGGCTCGTGCCGTACCGCTGCTTGTGCACGTGCGCCCACTCGGCGAAAGCCCCCTCGGCGACCATCCGGTCGAAGGTGGCGTCGTCCACGAAGTGATAGTGGACCCCGTCCTCCTCGCCCGGGCGGGGGCGCCGGGTCGTGTGGCTCACCGAGAAGCGCAGCCGCGGCTGGAGCGCGAACAGGTGACGCGCCACGGTGCTCTTGCCCGTCCCGCTGGGCGCCGTGAGGACGATGAGCAGGGGCCGCGCTTCGCGGCCCAGGCCCGCGAGGGACTCAGGCGAGGTTTTGGATCTGCTCACGGATCTTCTCCAGCTCCACCTTGCCGTCGACCACGGAGGACGCCATGCCCGCCTCGCGGCACTTGGAGCCCACCGTGTTGAACTCGCGGAACAGCTCCTGGGCCAAGAAGTCGAGCCGCTTGCCGCTCAGCGCCTCGCCGCGGCCCAAGATCTCGCGGAAGTGCGTGACGTGCGCCCGCGCCCGCACGAGCTCCTCGGTGACGTCCGAGCGGTCCGCGTAGACGACCAGCTCGGCCCCCACGCGCCCGGCATCCAGCTCCACGCCCAGGCGCTCCTCCGCCTCGGCCAGCCGCTTGCGCAGCCGCTCCTCGTAGCCGGTCATCACCGTGGGCGCCACCTCCGCCAGGGCGTCCAGGATCCCATCCAGCCTGTCCAGCCGCGCCAGGAGGTCGGCCACCAGCTCCTCGCCCTCGCGCCGCCGCATGGCGACGAGCTGCTCCAGGGCCGCCGCGAGTCCCGCCTCCAGGCCCGCGCGTAGCTCCTCGTCCGGCACGCGCGCCCGTCGCACCTCCACGAAGTCTCCGAGCCGCAAGGCCGCCTCGATCGTCGGGGCTGGCGCCCCCACGTGGCGCGCCACGGACTGGAGGGACTCCATGACGCGCCCGATCCCGTCGCCGTCCACGACGACCTCCACCGGCGCCGGCGTGTCACTCTCCCGGTGGATGGACACGTCCACGGCCCCACGCCCCACGGCGCGCCCGATGATCTTCTGCGCCGCCGTCTCCACCGGCGCGAACTCGCTCGGCGCGCGCAGGCGCACGTTGAGGCCCTTGTGGTTCACCGTCTTCACGTCCACGCGGTAGCCCTGGCCGCCCACCTCGAAGGTGGCCGAGCCGAAGCCCGTCATGCTCTGGACGCCGGGCCCCGGGGCCCCTGGGTTGTCTGTGCTCACGCGCTCTCCTCCGCGGGCTCAGCCGCGCTCGGCCTCTCGATACCAGCTCAAGGTCCGCTCCAGGCCCTCCCGGAAGGCCACCTCGGGGCTCCACCCCAGCGCCTCCCGCGCCCGGGAGATGTCGGCGACCGAGCGGCGCACGTCCCCCGCGCGCGGGGGCCCGTGGGTGACCTCGGGGGGCCGCCCCGTGAGCTCGCCCAGGAGCGCCACCAGCTCGTTGAGGCTGGTCTCCACGCCCGTCCCGATGTTGAACACGCCGCCCGAGGCGTCGGGCGCCGTGCGCGCCGCGAGGCAAGCGGACGCGATGTTGCCCACGTAGACGAAGTCCCGCGTCTGCTCGCCGTCGCCGTGGACCTGGAGGGGCTTGCCCGCGAGGTGCCGCGTGGCGAACAGGGGGATCACCGCGGCGTAGCCCCCCGAGGGGTCTTGGCGTGGCCCGAAGACGTTGAAGAACCTCAGCGCCACGGCCTCCAGCCCCATCGTGCGCGCGTAGCACGCGGCGTAGACCTCGCCCATGTACTTGCTCACGGCGTAGGGGCTCAGGGGGTCCAGGGGCATGTCCTCGCGCTTGGGGAGCGCGGGATCGTCCCCGTAGATGGCGCAGCTCGCCGCGTAGACCACGCGGCGCACCTTGGCGCGGCGCGCGGCCTCGAAGACGCGCAGCGTCCCCGTGGCGTTCGTCTCGTGCGTATCCAAGGGGTCTTCCATGGACGCCGGGACGCTCACCTGGGCGGCGAGGTGGATGACGTAGTCGCAGTGGCGGACGGCGTCCTCCAGGGCCCGCCGGTCCAGGATGGTCCCGCGGCGGAAGTGCAGCCGGAGTTGGTCGAGCCCGGCCAGGTTGGCCATGTTCCCCGTGGACAGGTCGTCGAGGACGACGACCTCCTCGCCCGCGTCCAGCAGCGCGCGGCACACGTGGGAGCCGATGAAGCCGGCGCCCCCCGTGACCAGGGTGCGGGTCGTGCTCATGAGGCCTCCATCTCGCGGGCAATGTCCTCCGCCCACCCGTCCAGCTTGCCCAGGTCGTCCGCCAGGTCCCAGGCCACGTAGCGCGCGCGGATGTGGCGGCAGACGTGCAGCGTGTGGGCCATCTCGTCCACGCTGAGGCCCAGGTCGCTGGGCTTGCGCGCGCAGCCCGCGGCGCACAGGGCCCCCTCGATGCGGGCGGCGGGCACGAGGGTGGGGCGCACGCGCTCGCGGAGCGCCTCCCAGTCGTCGCGCACGGCCTCCAGCTCGGCCTGGAGCGCCTCCCCCGTGCGCTGCTTGGCGGCGATCTGCTGGCGCACCTCCTCGACCACCGCCGGGGTCAGCCGCGGGTGCAGGGCGGCGAGCCCGTCGAGCCACCCGTCGTCGGGTCGGCGGCGCGCGGCGCCGGCCGGGTCGATGGCGCCGGCGTCCAGTCCCATGAGGCGCTCGTAGAGCAGCGCCGCGGCCCACGTCGCCACGCCCACCTGGGTGCCGTGGAGGGCGCGGAGGGGGGCCTGCTGGCAGTGCTGCTCCATGTCCCAGTAGTGGCTCACGAGGTGCTCGCCCCCGCTGGCCGGTGCCGACGTCCCCGCCAGCGCCATGGAGAAGCCCGACACCAGCAGGGTCTCCATGAGGAGGGTTGTCGCCGCCTCCTCGCCCGAGTCCACGCCGGCGGCGTGGTCCAGCAGCGGCTCGTAGGCCTCGTCGATGAGGGCGCCCGCGGCCGGGTCGTAGGGGACGCCGCGGATGAGGTGGCTCAACAGCCAGTCGGCGTTGGAGAAGGGCTTGGAGAGGAGATCGCCGAAGCCCGCGCGGGCCAGGAAGGCGGGCGCCCGCTGGAGGACCTCCACGTCGGCGAAGAGGGCCTCGGGCTGGTGGGCGGGGAGGGTGCGCTTCACGCCCCGGGACAGCACGGCGGCGATGGCCGAGGTGTAGCCGTTCATGCTGGCGGCGGTGGGGACCACTTGGTAGGGGCGGCCCACGCGGAAGGACGCCATCTTCACCGTGTCGTTGATGGTCCCGGCCCCGACGGCGATGGGGTTGCGCTCGGGCTCCGCGGCGAGGAGGGCGGCGACCTCGTCCACGGCCACGTCGTCGCACGTGAGGTGGGCCTCGCCGTGCGCGGTCTGGCCGGCCTGGGGGGCGGCGCTCCCCAGGATGTGGACCTCCACGGCCCGGCCCGCCGCGCGCAGCGCGTCCACGACGGCTTCCCCCGCCGCCGCGAAGGTGTGCGGGTCGGCCACGACCAGGTCGCGCCCTCCGGCGCCTTGGGGGTGGGCGCGGTCGAGCCAGGCTGGCAGCTCCCGGATGGCGCCGGGGCGCACGACGATGTGGCGGGTCTCATGGCCGCGGCCCTCGCGGCGGGGATCGCGCGCGGGGGCCGTGAGCTGGGCGAGGCGTTGGGTGAGGGCGCTCATGGGCGGCGGAGGTTAGCCAACTTGCTGCGCCGCGTCGAGCGCGGCGCGCGGGCGGTTGCCGGGAGTCTGCGCGTGGGCGCGCCCCGCGATTGCTGCGCCGAGGGAAGGTGCGTAGCATCTTTCGCATGGGCATCTTCTCTCCGACTCGACCCCCTCCCCGCCACGCGCCCCAGGCCACGGTCCACGACCTCCTGGCGCAGCTCGGGACCTACCACCCCCACGCGGACCGCAACCTGGTGCAGCGGGCCTTCGTCTTCTCCGAGCAGGCCCACCGCCCCCAGCGGCGCAAGGATGGCGAGCCGTACATCGGCCACCCCGTGACCGTGGCGAACCTCCTGGCGGGGCTGCGCCTGGACGTGGCGAGCGTGTGCGCGGCGCTGCTCCACGACACGGTGGAGGACACGGACGTGACGCTGGAGGAGCTCGCCGAGGTCTTCTCGCCGGAGATCGCCGAGCTCGTCGACGGGGTCACCAAGATCGGCAAGATCGAGTTCCGCTCCACCGAGGAGAAGCAGGCCGAGAACTTCCGCAAGATGCTCATGGCCATGTCCAAGGACATCCGCGTCATCTTGGTGAAGCTCGCCGACCGCACCCACAACATGCGCACGCTGGGCAACATGAAGCCCTCGGCCCAGGTGCGCATCGCCCAGGAGACCAAGGACATCTACGCGCCGCTCGCCAACCGGTTGGGGCTCGGCGCCATCAAGAGCGAGCTGGAAGACCTCTCCTTTCGCTACCTCTATCCCGAGGAGTTCCAAGCCCTCAAGGTGGGCGTCGCCGAGCGCCTGGACGAGCGGCGCGAGTTCACCCAGCGGCTCATCGCGGAGATCGAGGAGACCCTGGAGGCGGGCGGCATCCATGCCACGGTGACGGGGCGCCCCAAGCACTTCTGGTCCATCCACCAGAAGATGCTGCGCCAGCGCATCCCGCTGGAGCAGGTCTACGACATCATCGCCTTCCGGATCATGGTGGACCGCAAGAAGGACTGCTACGAGGCGCTGGGGCTCATCCACGACAAGTGGCGGCCCGTGCCCGGGCGGTTCAAGGACTACATCGCGCTGCCCAAGCCCAACGGCTATCAGAGCCTCCACACGACGATGGTGGGGCCCGAGGGGCGGCACATCGAGGTGCAGATCCGCACCGAGGCCATGCACGCCACCGCCGAGAGCGGCATCGCCGCCCACTGGAAGTACAAGGAGGGCGGGCGCACCCTGGAGCCCAAGGCGGAGGAGCGCTTCGACTGGCTCAAGCGCCTCATGGAGTGGCAGCGCGAGCTCGACAACCCCACGGAGTTCTTGGACTCCGTGAAGGTCGAGCTGTTCTCCGAGGAGGTCTACGTCTTCACCCCCACCGGCGAGCTCAAGTCCCTCCCCCGGGGCTCCACGCCGGTGGACTTCGCCTACTCCATCCACAGCGAGGTGGGCAATCGCTGCTCCGGCGCCATCGTCAACGGCGCCATCGTCCCCCTGCACCAAGAGCTGAAGAACGGCGACCGCTGCGAGATCCTCACGAACAAGAACCAGAACCCCAACAAGGACTGGATGAAGTTCGTGAAGACCTCGCGGGCCAAGAACCGCATCCGCAGCTTCATCAAGAAGGAGCAGCGGGCGCGGTCGCTAGAACTCGGCGAGCAGCTCTTGGACAAGGAGTTTCGCCGCTACTCGCGCTCCCTCGCCCGGGTTCGCAAGACGCCCGAGATGGAGGAGGTCGCCAAGGCGCACAGCTTGGGGACCACCGAGGAGCTCATCGTCCAGGTGGGCATGGGGAACCTCAACGCGGACTCCATCGTCACGCAGGTCCTCCCCGCCGAGGTCACCCAGCGCTCCAAGCGCCCCGTGGCGCCCGCTGCCTCGCAGGGCGTCTTCAGCCGCATCATCCGCAAGGTCACGGGGGCGCCCGGGGGCGTCGTCGTGGACGGGCTCGAGGGCGTGAAGCACTCCATCGCCAAGTGCTGCTCGCCCGTCCCGGGGGAGCCCATCATCGGCTTCGTGACCCCGGCGCACACCGTGAGCGTCCACCGCCAGGGCTGCGTGAACGCCGCCTCCATGCCCGCCGACCGCGAGGTCATCGTCCGCTGGGGCGAGGCCGAGGCGGGCTACCCCGTGACCATCCAGGTGAACTCCGAGAGCGTCCCGGGGCTGCTCAACAAGATGACCCAGGTCTTCTCCGACCTGGAGATCAACATCGGCAGCGCCCAGTGCGCCGAGGTCGCCGACGGGCGCGCCTCCAACATCTTCCGCTTCCGCGCCAAGCACGTGGACGAGGTCAAGCGCGTCATCCGCCGCATGGAGGCCCTGCGCGGCGTCTACTCCGTGGTCCGCGTGCGCGACTCCGCCGGCGACTGAGCGGGACGCCCTCGCTCGCCCCTTCCTAGTTCCCATCCTGAAAAGGCGGACCGAGCCGCGGCGAGTCGATGTGCGTGCCAG
>CAYZID010000002.1:0-50300 GCA_964478315.1 uncultured Myxococcales bacterium
TTGTTCTGTTATTTGTTTTTTGTTTTCCCACCACACTACGCCATCCGAGCTGCTCAGTCGTCTCGTGGGCCCGCTGATGTGTATAAGCGCCAGGCCCCGCCCTCGCCCTCCCCGCCCGGTCCGTATCCGAACGCATGCCTCTCGAAGCCTACCTCCACCACCTGCGGGCCGTGCGGAACCTCTCGCCGCACACGCTGCGCGCGGTGCGCGCCGACCTGGAGGACTTCCTGGGCTTCGCGCGGGACGCGGCGGGGGAGCGGGCGGTGGACGTGACGCTGGAGGGCGTGGATCGCGCGGTGGCCCGTGGGTACGTGGCGGCGCTCAGCCGGCGCGGGCTCAAGCCGCGGACCATCGCGCGCCGGCTGAGCAGCCTGCGGGGGTTCTATCGGTGGCTCCAGCGGGAGGGGCGGCGCGAGGACTCCCCGCTGGACGGGGTGGCGAACCCGCGGCAGGGGCGCCCGCTGCCCGAGACGCTGTCGGTGGAGGCCGTGCTGGAGCTCCTGGACAGCCCGCCGGGGGACCGCCCCGACGGGCTGCGGGACCGCGCCATCCTGGAGCTGCTGTACGCGGCGGGGCTGCGGGTGGCGGAGCTGGTGGGGCTGGACGTCATCGACCTGGACCTCCCCGGGCGCGTGGTGCGGGTCACGGGCAAGGGGCGCAAGACGCGCGTGGTGCCCATCCACGCCCGGTGCGCGCGGGCCATCGAGGCCTACCTCCCGGTGCGCGGCGAGTTCTTGGGGCGCGGGGGCTACACGCGGGACCACGGGGCCCTGTTCCTGAACCAGCGCGGGGGGCGCCTCACCGACCGCAGCGTGCGGCGCGTGCTGGACAAGGCGGTGGAGCGCGCGGCGAGCGCCCGGGGTGTGCACCCGCACCTGCTGCGCCACTCGTTCGCCACGCACCTGCTGGACGGAGGGGTGGATCTGCGCCTCATCCAAGAACTGCTGGGGCACGCCAGCGTGGCGACGACCCAGATCTACACGCACGTCAGCGTCGAGCACCTCGTGCGGGTCTACGACGCGGCACATCCCCGCGCCCACCTCGGCGCGGAGACCTCCCAGACGACGAGAACCCAGGCGGGGTCGGCGCGCGGCGAGACCCCAGAGGAGAGCCCTTCATGAGTCGAGACACGGGACTGCGCGGCACCACCATCCTGGCGGTGCGGCGCGGGCGGCATGTGGTCGTGGCCGGAGACGGCCAGGTGACGATGGGTGACACGGTCATGAAGGGCAGCGCGCGCAAGGTGCGCCGCATCCACGAGGGCCGGGTGGTCGTGGGCTTCGCGGGGAGCACGGCGGACGCCTTCACGCTGTTCGAGCGGTTCGAGGGGAAGCTCAAGGAGTTCCACGGGAACCTGCGGCGGGCGGCGGTGGAGCTGGCCAAGGACTGGCGGATGGACCGGGCCCTGCGGCGGCTGGAGGCCCTGCTCATCGCCGCGGATCCCACCGAGACGCTCATCTTGAGCGGCTCGGGGGACGTCATCGAGCCGGACACGGCGGTGGCGGCGGTGGGCTCGGGGGGGCGGTACGCCGAGGCGGCGGCGCGGGCGCTCCACGCGCACACGGACATGGGGCCGCGGCGGATCGCCGAGGAGGCCATGCGCATCGCCGGAGACATCTGCATCTACACGAACCACCACCTCACGGTGGAGGAGATGGGGCAGGAGCTGGAGCCGGCGGCGGGCGAGGGCGGCGGTGCCGAGGGAGGGCGGGCGTGAGCACGACGACGAGCCAGAGCGCAAAGAGCCAGAGCGAGATGACGCCGCGGGAGCTGGTGGCGGAGCTGGACCGACACATCGTGGGGCAGGCGCGGGCCAAGCGCGCCGTGGCCGTGGCCCTGCGCAACCGGTGGCGGCGCAAGCAGGTGGCGGACGAGGCGCTGCGCGAGGAGATCTCGCCCAAGAACATCGTCATGATCGGCCCAACCGGGGTCGGCAAGACCGAGATCGCCCGGCGGCTGGCGCGGCTGGCGCGGGCGCCCTTCGTGAAGGTGGAGGCGTCCAAGTTCACCGAGGTGGGCTACGTGGGGCGCGACGTGGACTCCATGATCCGCGACCTCGTGGAGGTGGCGGTGAAGCTGGTGGAGGAGGAGGAGCGGGCGCGCGTCCAGGCCCGGGCCGAGGAGCTGGCGGAGGAACAGCTCCTGGACCTCCTGTTGCCGCCGCGCAAGGCCGCCTATGAGGAGAAGGGGCCAGGCCCATCCGAGGACGCGGGAGGCACGCGACAGCGGACGCGCGAGAAGATCCGGCGGCTGCTTCGGGAGGGTCACCTGGACGAGCGCGAGGTGGAGATCGAGACCTCGGACACGTCCATGCCGGTCATGGAGGTCTTCTCCAACGCCGGGATGGAGGAGATGGGGATCAACCTCAAGGACAGCTTCAGCAACCTGTTCCCCAAGAAGACCAAGCACCGGCGGGTCAAGGTCGCCGAGGCGCGACGGCTCCTCATCGACCAGGAGGCCGGCAAGCTCATCGACAAGGACAAGGTCGCGGAGACGGCGGTGCAGAGGGCCCAGGAGGACGGCATCGTCTTCTTGGACGAGATCGACAAGATCGCCGGGCGCCAGTCCTCGGGGCACGGGCCCGACGTGAGCCGCGAGGGGGTCCAGCGGGATCTGCTGCCCATCGTCGAGGGCTCCACGGTGAACACCAAGCACGGCATGGTGCACACCGACCACATCCTGTTCATCGCGGCGGGGGCCTTCCACGTCTCCAAGGTCAGCGACATGATTCCGGAGCTTCAGGGGCGCTTCCCCATCCGGGTGGAGCTGGACAGCCTCACGCAAGAGGACTTCCAGCGCATCCTCACGGAGCCCGAGGGCGCGCTCACCCGCCAGTACGCGGCGCTGCTGGCCACCGAGGGGGTGACGCTGCGCTTCACGGACGACGGCGTGGAGGCCCTGGCGCGGGTGGCGAGCCAGGTGAACGACCGTCAGGAGAACATCGGCGCGCGGCGACTGCACACGGTCATGGAGCGGCTGCTGGACGAGCTGTCCTTCGAGGCGCCCGAGCGCGCGGGCGAGGAGGTCGTCGTGGACGCGGCCTACGTGGACCGGGCGCTGAGCGACATCGTGGAGGATCCGCACCTGGAGCAGTACATCCTGTAGGTGCCGTGCGGGTGAGCGCACGGGCGAGCGAGAGCGAGGGCACCCGGACGTTCCCCCCCGCGTGTGCCCGGCGCCTTGCCAGTGAGCGGGCGCGAGGGTTGAATCGGCGCCGCGCGGGCCGCGAGGTCCGGCTTTCCCTGGCACGTTGTCGCCCCTGGCGACGGAGGCCCCCGTGACGACGATCTTCCCCGACGAGACGACCGAGGCGCTGGTCGCGCGCGCCCGCTCCCACATGGTGCCCACCTACAAGCCCGCGCCGCTGTTCCTGGTGCGCGGCGAAGGGCCCTGGGTCTGGGACCGCGACGGCAAGCGCTACCTGGACATGGTGGCGGGCATCGCCGTGAACGCGCTGGGGCACGCCCACCCGCGGCTCGTGGCGGCCATTCGCGCCCAGGCGGACGACCTCATCCACGTCTCCAACCTCTACTACAACGAGCCGGCGCTGGCCCTCATGGACCAGCTCACGGCCAAGTCTTTCGCCGACCACGTGTTTTTCGCCAACAGCGGGGCGGAGGCCAACGAGGCGGCCATCAAGCTGGCGCGCCGCTACCGCGCGAGCGTCACGGGGGAACCCGAGCGGACCGAGATCCTCGCCTTCCACAAGAGCTTCCACGGCCGGACGATGGCGGCGCTGTCGGCCACCGGCCAGACCAAGTACCACGACGGCCTCCAGCCCATGATGCAGGGCTTTCGGTTCGCGGACTTCGGCGACCGGGCGAGCGTCACGGCCGCGCTGGACGCCGCCGAGGGGCGCGTGGGGGCCATCATGCTGGAGCCCATCCAGTGCGAGGGCGGGCTCAACCTGCCCCCGGAGGGGTTCTTGCGCTGGCTTCGCAAGGAGGCGGACAGGCGCGATGCCCTGCTCATCTTCGACGAGGTGCAGACGGGGGTGGGGCGCACGGGCGAGCTCTTCGCCTACGAGCACGACGGGGTCACGCCGGATGTCATGACCTTGGCCAAGGGGCTGGCGGGCGGTGTGCCCATGGGCGCCATGCTGTGCTCGGCCCGGGTCGCGTCGGCGCTGGGCCCCGGGACCCACGCCTCGACCTTCGGCGGCAACCCCTTGGCCGCGCGCGCGGCGCTGGAGGTGCTGCGGGTCATCGAGGACGAGCGCCTCCTGGACCGCGTCTACGAGGTGGGGACGCACCTCGGAGAGGGCCTCGCGCGCCTGGCGACCAAGCACGCGGGGAAGGTGGTGGAGGCCCGGGGGGTGGGGCTGCTCTGGGGACTGGAGCTCGTCGAGGGGCTCGCGCCCCAAGTCGTCGCGGGCTGCCAGGAGCGGGGCGTGCTCCTGAACGCCATCGGCGGGCGGGTGCTCCGCTTCGTGCCGCCGCTCATCGTGGATCCCGGCCACATCGACGCCGCCCTGGCTACGGTGGACGCCGTCCTCGCCGAGACCGCGGCCCCGTAGAAGCGTGATTCACAACGTCTCCCGTCGCCAGGTTTGTTCTCGTGATTTCAGGCGGTTCCGCTCGTCCAGCACGTGCCGCCAGCACGCTCCCTCCTCGCGAGACCACCTGAAGCCACGTCGCTGGCGCCATGCTCGGTCCGACCATCCCGCCCCCCTCCTGGGGAACATGGAAACCGGGCGGTTTGGCGTTTACCAAACGCCGGGCTTGGGGCACGCTGTAGCACCATGACGCTTTCGCAGAACTCCCAGGACCTGGCCGCCATCGAGCGCGTGCTCGCCGAGGCCTTCGCCGACGCCGAGGGCGCCCTGGAGCGGCGCCGGACGGTGCTGGAGGAGGCGGGGCGCACGGAGGAGGAGCTCGCCGCGGCCTACGCCCCGGTGGACGAGCTCATCGCCGGCCTCCTGGACAGGTTGGAGCGGGCGCTGGCGGAGGAGGCGCGGCGCGCGGCCGTGCCCCTGGACGAGCTCGGTGAGGACGGCGGTCCCACGCTGGAGCTGGACGACGCCGACGTCATCGAGATCACGGATGAAGAGCTCCTCCAGGCGGCGGACGAGGAGCTGGAAGAGGCCCTGGAGGAGCGCGTCACCGAGGTGGCCGCGAGTGGCGGGCCACGTGTCATCCCGCCAGACGTGGACGGGCGCCGCGCCGCCGCCTTCCTCTACGGCGACACCTTGTGGCTCTTGGGGATCAACGACGGCGAGGGCGCGCTCATCTCCCTGGAGCGCATGTTGGCCCTCCGGGCGCCCGAGGGGGACATCGCGGAGTTCGTGTCCTTGAACCAGGAGCGCCTCCTGGGGATCTACCAGAACCAGGTCCTGGGCGACTTCCAGGCGGTCCTTCAGATCGAGGCGTCCCCCGACGAGCTGCGCTTCCCGGCCTGGTACGCCAAGCAGGAGCGGGTGGCCGCCGTGCGCTCCCTCGTGGACGGCAAGCGCACCATCGCTCAGATCTTGGAGGCCTCGTCCATGAGCCCCCTGGAGACCTGCTGCATCCTGGCGGAGCTCAAGCGCTCCGGCCAGGTGAAGTAGAGTCGGCGCGCGCGGGTGCGCTGCCCAGGGGCGGCCCGTACCGCCCCACCAAGAGGTCGTAGAGGGCCTGGGAGGCGGCCCGGAGCGCCCGCTCGTCCCCGGCGTTGCGGAGGGAGATGGTGGCCGCGGTGAGCCGCACGGCGTCCGTCGCCTGGCTCGCCAGGCGCGCCCGGGCCTGCTCTTCCGAGAGGCCGTCGCGCGCCAGGATGCGGCGCAGGCGCACCTCGGCGGGCGCGGTGACGACGACGAGCTCGTCGAGCGCGGGCGACAGCGACGTGGCTGGGGGGTGGCCGCTGGGCGTCTCGGGCCCGGCTCCCTGGCGCACGGAGAGCGCGGGGTGCCCCGGCCACGGGCGCCAGGGCGGGGGCTGGGCGCCTTGGGGAGCTCCGTCTTCGGCGAGCAGCGCGGCCTCGTAGACGACCCAGCGGGCGCCCCGGCGGGCGAGCGCGGCGACCTCGTCTTCCACGCGGGCCCGGATGGCGGGGTGGGTGATGGCGTTGAGGGTGGCGAGGGCCTGGGGGTCTCCGAAGACGCGGGTGCCCAGGGCCTTGCGGTCCAGCGCCCCGTCGGGCGTCAAGAAGCCCGCGCCGAAGGCCGAAGCGATGGCGGCGAGGGCCGGCTGTCCCGGGGCGACGACGGCGCGCGCGAGTTGATCGGCGTCGAGCACGGGGGCGCCGAGCGAGGCGAGGTGGCTCGCCACGGTGCTCTTGCCGCTGGCGATGCCGCCGGCGAGCCCGATGAGCCGCCCGGCATGGGCGGAGGGCTGGGGAGGGCGGTTGGAGTCCATGCCTGGGAGATACCACGCCCCGCCCCGCACAAACCACAAGCCGCACCCGCGGGAGCGGAAGCGGCGGCGCCTGTGGTTGCGGAAGCGGCAGCGGCAGCGGGGGCGGCTGCGGAAGCGGCTGCGGCTGCGGTCGCGGGTGCGGAAGCGGCAGCGGAGGCGGGAGCGGAGGCGGGAGCGGCTGCGGAAGCGGCTGCGGGAGCGGATGCGGCTGCGGTCGCGGGAGCGGAAGCGGCAGCGGACGCGGGAGCGGAGGCGGGAGCGGCTGCGGGAGCGGGCGCGGAGGCGGCTGCGGGAGCGGCGGCGGCAGCGGGGCCGGATGCGGGTGCGCCGGCGGGAGCGGGGGCGGGAGCGGGGGCGGGGGCGGGTGCGGGCGCGGGAGCGGCTGCGGTTGCCGTTGCGGCTGCGGTCGCGGTTGCGGCTGCGGCTGCGGCTTCGGTTGCGGTTGTGGATGCGGACGCGGGAGCGGGTGCGGGCGCGGGCGCGGAGGCGGCTGCGGGAGCGGGAGCGGAGGCGGTTGCGGGCGCGGAGGCGGCGGCGGTCGCGGCTGCGGCGGCGGACGCGGCCCTCCCCACCAAGCCCTCGATCCGGGGCCCTGACCGTGCCACCATGCGGCGCCGCGGGCTACGCCGCCGGGCGCGGGCCCCCTGGCCGCGCCCGGCGCCCGCGCTCTTCCCTCCCGCCGCCCTCCCGGCGCGCCACGCCCCCCGGAGCCCCCCAACCGTGAAGCTGGCCCACTCCAACGCCGTGTCCACCGGCGCCCCCAGGCGGCGGCGCCGCCGCTGGCACCCCCTGGTCACAGCGCTGGTGCTGGTGGCCCTGGGCGTAGGCATCGGCTGGCTCTGGTACTGGGTCTTCTCCCCCATGTTCACCGATCCCGAGCAATGGGTCGCCAACGAGCGGCGCATGCGGCGCATGACCCGGCGGGTGCTCTACGGCGGGGGAAACGACGGGCCCACGGCCCCCAACCTCGCCCCCTGGCCCCCCGCCCTGAGCGACGCCCAGGCCCGCGTCCTGCGCTGCGCAGACGCCGAGGTGGCCCGCCAACCGCGGTTCACCACCGGCTACCACAAGATCTCCTACCCCTGGGGAGACCTGCCCGCCTACCTGGTCACGCCCCCCGACCTCGTCATCCGCTGCCTGCGCGCCACCGGGCTCGACCTCCAGCAGCTCATCCACATCGACCGCACGGCGCGCCCCAAAACCTACCCGCTGCGCATCTGGAATGCCCGCAAACCCGACCGAAACATCGACCACCGCCGACTCCCCAACCTCTACACCTTCATCCGCACCTACGCGCAGCACCTGCCCACGCTCACGGACTCAGCGGAGAAGCTCGCCGCCTACCAACCAGGGGATCTCGTCTTCTACGCCGGCCCCGGCGGCGGCGACTACCCGGGCTCCGTCGCCATCGTCACCGACCGCCGAGACCCCGACGGCGTCCCCCGCGTCGTGACGGTGACCAAGCGCGAGCGCTACGTGAGCGACTTCCACCGCCTCAACGACTGGCTCGTCTTCGCCCACTTCCGCGTGGACCCCGACGCCCTCCTGGACGCCTTCTTCGAAGCCAACCCCACCGCCGCCCTGACCCCCAAGCCGCCCGGCTGAAGGGACGCGAGCCGCCGGCCATCCCTGCCCCCCCCTTGGGTCACGCGAGAGCCCGGGCGATGCGCTCGGCCAGGGCTTGGGAGATCCCCGGCGTGCTCGCCAGCTCGTCCACGCTCGCCTCCCCCACGCCCCGAACGCTCCCGAAGCGCCGGAGGAGGGCTCGCTTGCGGGCCTCTCCTACGCCGGGGATGGCGTCCAGGGCGCTGGCCAGCGTGCGCTTTCGGCGGCGCTGCTTGTGGTAGGTGATGGCGAAACGGTGCGCCTCGTCCCGCAGGCGCACGAGGAGATACATGGCCTCGGAGTTGGGCCGGAGCGCCACGGGGTTCTTGCGGCCAGGGCGAAAGACGCGCTCGTCGCTGTGCACGGGCGCCGCGCTGCTGGGCGTCCCCGTGGCCCCTCGCTTCACGTGCCCGCGCTCGTCCAGCGCCCGCTCCTTGGCCAGCGAGGCCAGCTCCACGCCTGGGACGCCCACCTCGGCCAGGACCTCCTCGGCCACGCGGAGCTGCCCCTTGCCGCCGTCCACGAGGATGAGATCCGGGAGGTCTCCCTCCCGCTGCCCCCGCCGCAGTCGCCGCCCCAGCACCTCGCGCATCATGGAGAAGTCGTCGGGCGTCTCCAGCGAGCGCACGCGAAAGCGCCGATACGCCTGGGGCGCCAGCACGCCGTCCAGCGCCACGACCATGGAGCCCACCGGATCCGTCCCCTGGATGTTGGAGATGTCGTAGCACTCGATCCGCCGAGGCAAGGCGGGCAGCCGCAGCTTGTCCCGCAGGCGCTCCAGGGCCGCCCGCGCGTCCGCCTCGGCTCCGAGCTGGGCCTGGAACGACGTGAGCGCGTTGCGGTTCGCCATCTCCACCAGCCGGCGCTTGTCCCCGCGTTGGGGCCAGCGGACCTCCACGCGGCGCCCCCGCTGCTCGCTCAGGACCTCGGCCCAAGCCTCGATGTCCTCCAGCGGGACGGGCGTCAGCACCAGGTCGGGAACCGGCCGCGTGCCATCATAGAAGGCGCGCAGGAACCCCCGCACGAGGGCCTCGTCCGGAAGCTCCATGCGGCGCATGGGGTAGGACCGCGTGGACGCCACCAAGCCGCCCCGCAAGGTGAGGAGCTGCACGACCGCCCGCGCGCCCTCACGGTGCAGCCCAAAGCAGTCCACGTCCTGCCCCCCGCGCAGGCGCACGGCCTGACGGGTGAGCGAGCGCTCGATGGCGGCAATCTGGTCCCGGACGTGGGCCGCCACCTCGAACTCCAGCGCCTGGGCGGCGGCCTCCATCTTCGCCCGCAGCCGCTTGAGGAGCGGGGCCGCTCGGCCTTGCAAGAACAGCCGCACCTCGGCCACGCGCTCGCCGTAGTCCTCCGGGGACACGGGGAGCACGCAGGGGGCCGGGCAGCGGCCGATCTGGTGCTCCAGGCAGGGCCGCGAGCGGTTGTTGAGCTGTCGGTCGGTGCACGTCCGCAGCCCGAAGTGGCGGTTCACCACCCGCAGCGTGTTCCGCAGCGCCGACGCCGAGTCGTAGGGCCCGAAGTAGTCCGCGCCATCCCCGGCGCGCTGGCGACGTACGACCTCCAGGCGGGGATAGGGCTGGTCGGTACGCAGCCGCAGGTTCAGGAAGTTCTTGTCGTCCTTGAGCTTGACGTTGAAGCGCGGCTGGTAGCGCTTGATGAGGTCGTTCTCGACGATGAGCGCCTCTTTGGCGTTGGACGCCACGAGCACGTCGATGCTCCCCAGGACGCGGTCCAGCAACCCCACGAAAAACCGCGTGTCTCCCGGGTTGGGGGCGAAGTACTGGCCCAAGCGCGCCCGGAGGTCCGCCGCCTTGCCCACGTAGACGACCTCGCCGGTGCGGTCGCGCATGAGGTAGCAGCCCGGCGCGTGGGGCGCCGTGCGGAGGCGCTCCTGGAGCCACTCGGGGAGGTCCCGCGGCACGGCGCCCGCCTACAAGTACCCGTGGCGGCGACGAAGCCACCACTCGCCCGCCAAGAGCGCTACGACCAGCAGCAGCGCCCAGGGGGCGTTCCAGAGGTCGCGCCGCGACCGCGCCGTGACGCGGGCCACGCGCGGGGGGCGCACGGGCGGCGGCGCGTCGTCCAAGGCCGACAGCGACCGCAGCGCGCCCCCCGTGGCCCCCACGATGGCCTCCACGAGGCGCCCGTCGCCCACGACGTCCCGCATCTCCGGGCTCCGGTCGGTCCCGATGAAGACCTCGCCGCCCTCCTCCACGCGCCCAGCCACCGGCGCCGCCCGCACCGTGACGCGGTACACCCCGGCCCGCGTCACCGGCACCTCCAAGGTGAGCCGCCCGCGCCCATCAGTGCGCAGGTCCGCGCGGTGCAGCACCTCCCGCTCGGCGTCCCGGGCGCCCCCCAGCGGCTGGAGGCGCACCCACACCTCCACGGGCAGGTCGTCGGCCGGTCGGTAGTCCGCCCGGAAGACGTCCACGTCCACCTTGGCGGCGCCGCCCACGGGGATCTCGTCGCGGCGCGCTCGGGCCCGCACGAGGTCCAGCGCCGGATCCTTGATGAGCCAGCGGATGGCGTTGGACCACAGCGCGTCATAGAGCCGCGCGTCCCGCCCGGCGTTGCCGTCCACGAAGCGCCACTGCCAGGTGCTGTCGGTGAGCACGGCCATGGTCCGCCCCTCCTCCACGGCGCGCACGGCCATCACGGGCAGGGGCGCGCCCGCGGGCGTCTTCAGCGTGGGGTGGGTGAGCAGGGTCGTGGCGCCAGGCGCCGGACCCAGCGACAGGTTGACGCCCTCCAGGGGGCCCAGGCTCTCCCACAGCGCGGCGTTGGCGACGGGCGTCTCGCGCAGACGCGTCACGGCGTGGGTCCGCCCGGCGTCCGTGAGCGCGGCGTGGAAGGGGCTCGTGTCCACGAGGGGGTCCTGGCGCCGCCCCGAGCCCGCCCCGAGCACGAGCCCCAGCCCCGCGTCTCCACCCTCGGGCAGCTCCACGGGCAGCACGTCCGCCAGCTCGGTGTATTGGTAGCCCCCGGACGCGAACGAGAGCGGGCCGCCCACCATGAGGAACGCACCGCCCTGGCGCACGTACTCGACGACCTTGGGCAAGTAGCGGCGCGTCGCGAAGGGGCCGTAGTTGAAGTTCTGGAAGATGACCAGATCGAAGCCGCCGAGCTGGTCCTCGAAGAGCTCCCGGGCGGGGAAGGGGATGAGGGACGTCTCGTTGGGGTCGAGCGGCCGCACGCTGTCGCGGTTGACGAGGATGAAGAAGCTCACGAGGTCCACGTCGGGGTCGCGCTTGAGGTGGCTCCGGAGCGCGCGCTCGTCCCAGCTCGGTTGCCCCACGATCTGGAGCACCCGGATCTTGTCGCGGAGCACCTGGACGACCACCTGGCGAGCGTTGTTGGGCCGGTAGACCTCGCCGGGGAGGACGTCCGCGTGGACGCCGTAGACGCGCTTGCCCAGAGCCCGCGGGACGAACTCGAAGCGCACGGGGTAGCGGGTCGTGCCCGGCAGCAGGTTCAACCGCTGGGTGGCGATGGTCTCGCCGTCCTCGGTGAGCCGAACCTCGACCTGGCCGAGCCCGTAGCCGTGCACCGTGACCGTCGCGTCCAGCGTGGCGGCGTTGAGCACGAAGGCGAAGGGGTTCACGGAGACGTCCACGACCGCCACGTCCCGGAGCGAGGCGTCCGCGCCCAGCGACCAGATGGACACCGGCGCGTCGATGGCATCGAGGGCCGCCTCCAGGGGGGCGCCCAGGGTGCCGGCGCGCCCGGCGGGGCTGGTGTCGATCCCGTCGGTGAACACGAGCACGCCCGCGAGCCCCGACCCCGCGCCGTCGTGGGCGCCCCCCGCCTCCTCCACCGCGGCCGGGAGGGCCACGAGGGCGTCCGCGAGGCGCGTCTGCGGGGCTCGCGCGGCCAGGTCCCGGGCGCCGCCGGCCGCTGGCCCCGCCAGGGGGCGCGGGGTGGGGCGGAGCTTGTCCCCGAAGGTGAAGAAGCGCAGATCGCTGTGGGCCGCCAGGCGCGCCCACCAGGCCTCGCGCGCCGTGAGCTGGCGCCGCACGAGGTCCAAGCGAGGCGCCTCGTCGTAAGGCAGGGCCATGCTCGCGGAGGTGTCCACGAGCACGGCGACGGTGTCCCGGCTCCTCGCCACGGTCGTCCGCTCCAGCGCGGGCTGGAGCGCCACGAGCACCAGCGCCGCGAGCGCCGCCATGCGCAGCGCCAGGAGGCCCAGCCGCAGGCGCCAGGGGCGCAGCCCACGGTAGTTGTAGAGGCTGAAGGCGACGACCGCCGCGGCGAGCGCCGTGACCAGCGCGATCTCGCCGTCGCTCCAGCGGGCCAGCAGGATGAACCGCTCGCGGACCGAAGCGGCCGCCCACGCCGCCGGGGCGCGCGTCAGGAGCCAAGCGGTCCCCAAGGCCACCACGGCCAGCCTGCCCACGGAGCGCCCTGCCGCGTGGGCGCGCTTTCTCTCGCCGTGCGCCATGGGCTCAGGGCCTCGTGGGGCGGATGCGCCACTTGCGTTTGCGCAGCAGGTAGTCCAGATGGACCTGGTCGTCCTTGTAGTCCAGGCAAAGCCCGTAGAGCAGGAGGTTCACGGCGAAGCGGATGGCCATCTCCCGCTGACGCTCGCCGCCGGGCGTGGGCTGGGCGCGGTAGCGCCCGGAGGCGTCGCGGTCCAGGGCACCCAGGAGGTCGTTGTGGCTGAGGAGGACGGCGTACCGTCCGGCGAGGGGGAGCCCCTCGATGTAGGGCTTGTGGAGCGCCCGGCCGGCCGGGTAGTCCAGCCGGTAGAAGGTCCGGAAGACCACGTGATCGGGAGACACGCGCTCCAGCCGCCGCTGGGGAAAGAGGCGCCCGAGCTCGTCGCGCAGGGCGCGGTCGAAGTCCGGGGAGGGGGCGTCGCGCCCCGCGTTGTCGGCGACGAGCAGCCCGCCCAGCTCGATCCAGCGACGCAGGGCCTGGCGGTCCGCGTCGGGGAGCGAGAAGCCGCCGGCCCCGGACAGCAGGGCGAAGGGCATGCGTCCGAAGGCGGGGCTCACGGCGGTGAGCGCGTGAGGAGCAGGGTCCATGGTCGTGCTCGTGCGGAGGGCGGCCTCCTCCGCCAAGGTCACGGCCGCGGCGGCGTGAACGTCCCAGGTCGCCCCGTAGCGCAGCAGCGGCACGGCCACGCGCTGGTTGGGGCCCAGGGCCAGGGCGCGCGGGGCCACGGCCAGGGCACCCGCGGCCCACAGCCCGCGGGCTGCGAGCCCGAGCAGCCCACGTCGGCTCAGTGGCGCGTCGAGCAGGGCGTCCTCAATCGGCGCGGTGCCGATCGGCGTGGCCTCGGTGATGCGATCCTCGCGCACGCGTGCTCCTCTCCCGTGGGCGGCGGCCGACGGTAGCACCAGCGCCGCGTGGTCACCAAGCCCCCGCCCGCCCCGTGGGCCTCCGGCTCACTCAGTCGGCGAAGATGGCGAGGTCGTAGAGGAGGTGCGAGACGCCCACGCCCTGCACCTCCACCGTGTAGAGGCCCGCCTGCTCGCCCAGGGCGGCCACGGCCGCGCCGTGCCCGTCCCCCTCGGCGCTGGCGAGCTCCGCCCCGTCAGGCCCGAGGAGGCGCAGGCGAACGTGCCCGGCCCCTGGGTCGTGGGAGGCGTACACCTCGATCTTGGTGAAGGGGGCGGCGGTGACGGCGAAGGCGTCCAGCTCCCCGGCGCACAGGCGGAGGGCGGTGAGGACCCCGGGGGCGACGACGGCGGCGGCGCCCGGGCTGTCGTTGGGGTCGAAGCGGTCCGGCCCGCAGGCGTCCGCGTCGGTGACGGTCTGGAGCAAGGTGTAGACCGCGCGCGTCGCGCCCCCGCGCACCCGGATGTAGTAGCGCCCCGGGGCGGCGATGGGGGCCTCGGCCCAGGCGAGCCCGTCGGCGTCCGGCGTGGCCGTGTCCAAGGGCGGACCATTCGCCGCGTCCAGCACGGCGACCTCCAGGTCGGCGCCGCCGCCGGCGCTGGAGGCGTCACCTCCCGGCTCGACGATGCCGGCGAGCGTCTCTCCGCCATTGAGGTCCACGGCGAACCAATCCTCGCGGCCCGGGCAGGCGACGAGGTTCTCGTACACGCCCGAGAACAGGGTGACGGCCTGGGTGGCCGTGCCGTTGCCCGCCAGGAGGTCGTCCGCGCACTGTTCGCTGGCGGGCAGCACGTCCACGGAGAGGGTGTAGGCGTTGCCGACGCCCCCCACGCCCAGGACGCGCAGCACGGCGCCGGTGTCGGCGGGCCCCGCCGTCCAGGTGAGCTCCTCCGCCGAGCTCTGGCCGGCGGACGCCGTGAGGAGGGTCTGCCCGTCGAGGCTCCGCAGCTCCAGGTCCAGGTCGCCCGCGCTGTTGTCGAAGGCCAGCAGCGCGGTGAGGCGGTCGCCGGGGCTCAGGTCCACGCGGAAGTAGTCGTCGTCACCCGGGCACAGGACGAGATCCTGGGGGCTCCCGGGGGAGAGGGGCGGCGCGGAGGAGGCGGCGCTGTCGGGCTCGTGGGCGTCGTCCACGCAGGACACGGCGTCCACGGCGAGGTCCAGGGCGTAGGTGACGCGCGCCGCCGGGTCCGCGGCGGACACCTCCACGAAGACCTCCGCGGCCTGGTCGGCCTGGAAGCGCACCGAGAGGTCGGCCAGGCCGCTAGCGTCCTCGTCCAGCGTCTGCCCGCTGGCGTCGAGGAGGCGCAGGGTGATGGGGCCTTGGGCGAGGTCGTGGTGGACCTGGGCGGCGATCTCCCCGCCCGCGGCCACGGTGACGCGTGCGAGGTCGGGCGCGTCCCCGCACAGGCGGCGGCCGTCGTAGCTGCCGGCGGCCAAGGGCGGCGCCTGCGCGGTCGTATCGTCCGGCTCGGCGGGGTCGTCCACGCAGGCGTCCGGGGGGGCGCCGGCCGGGTAGACGGCGACGACGGACCAGCCCACCTTGGGCCACCGCGTCGCGCGATCGCAGGCCTCGCCCGTGGGATCGTCGTTGTCCTGGGCCCACACGGCGTAGCGGAGCAGCGCGCCGCTTGCCGGGACGGAGCCCGCTTGGGCTACGTCCAGCGTCGCGCGCCACAGGGTGAGCTCCTCGCTGTCCTGGACCAGCGCGGTGCGGGTGGGGGCCGCCGCGCCCTCGCCCAAGAACCACTCCACCTCCACGGAGCGCAGGGCGCTCTCCTGATCCGTGGCGTGCACGGCGACCGGGAGCATCCCGGCACCTTCCAGGGTGATGTCCCCCAACGCCGGCGGGGTGACCACGGGGGCCGTCCCGCGACAGCCCGTCTGCTGCCCCCCATACAGGACAACGACGCTCAGGACGTGGGTCACGGGGGCGTGGCTCTCGTCCGTGGCGGTGAACACGACCCGGTGGACGACCGTGCGGGCCTGCTCCTCGGTGGGACGCCAGTAGAAGAAGGCCGACTTGGCGCCCGCCTCCTGGAGCTTGGCGCCCTCGGGCGCCTCGGGCATGGCCAGCGCCACGGACACGGAGTCGTCGTCCTTGACCGACACGAGCAGCTCCACGTCCGAGCGCTCGGCCAGGTTCAAGACCACGCCGCTGGGGAGGGTGAACACGGGCGCGCCCGCCGGGGTCACGACCAGCACGTCGAAGGAGGTCTCCGCCCGTCCGCCCCGGCCGTCGTCGACGGTCACGCGCACCTCGTAGGTCCGCCCGCCGGGCTCGGTGTCGGTGATCGCCGGGCTCCAGTAGAGCACGGCCTCGGTGTCGCTGCGCGCTACGATGCGGGCGCTGTCCGGGAGGCCGGTCACCCGGAAGTCCAGCCGATCGCCGTCCGGGTCCGTCCCCGCCAAGACGAGGCGCAGGGTGTCTCCCACGACGACGGTCTGGTCGGCGACCAGCGCCACGGACGGCTGGTGGTTGACGTCCTCACACGCAACCACGAAGCCGCCGAGCGCCAGGAGCAGGGTCCCCAGGACCGCCGCCCGGCCACCTCCCCATCGTCTCGCTCGTGCCCGCGTCGTCACCCCTCGATCGGTAGCACATCGCCTGAGTCGGTGACAGGGCCGGGTGACCCCCCCGAGCCACCGGAACAGCCGCGGCGCGGCTTCCGTTTTCCCAGCGCGTCTGTTCCAATGGCGCGGGCGACGGAGCCCACGAGGAGGGCATCATGCAGGGTAGGAGCGCGGGGCGCGCGGGTTGGCTGGCGGGGAGCGTGGCGGCGGCGCTCATGGTGCTGAGCGGTGCGGGATGCGACAAGGTCAAGGAGCTGGTAGGGGCGAAGCCGGACTCCGCGCCGGCCACGGCGCCGGCCACCGCGCCGGCCCAGGGTAGCCAGACCGAGGCCCCCGTGACCCACCCGGCCCCGGCGGAGCCCCCCAAGGCCGAGCCCAAGGAGGGGAAGAAGCCCAAGGCTCCCGCGGCCGCTCACGACGAGGCGGCCCCCCAGGACGCCGCCCTGCGGGGCAAGCTCAAGGCCCTCGCGGTGGCCTCGCGGTGCATGCAGAAGGCTGGGAAGACCTCCGAGGAGATGGCCCAGACCATGTTCGCCCAGTACAAGGCGTTCGGCGTGTCCCTGGAGCAGTACACGGCAGAGATGGCCAAGCTCGCCAATGACCAGGCCTTCCAGGCCGAGGTGCAGGCCGCGGTGGCCGAGTGTCCCGGCCCGGCCCCCAAGGTCGCGGCGGTGGACTCGGGCGCGCCGGCCCCCACGCAGCCCACCGATACGGGCGCCAAGCCCGCGGACCCAACCGCCAAGCCCGCGGACACCGCCGCCAAGCCCGCGGACACCGCCGCCAAGCCCGCGGACACCGCCGCCAAGCCCGCGGATACCGCCGCCAAGCCCGCGGACGCCGCCGCCAAGCCCGCGGACGCCGCCGCCAAGCCCGCGGATACCGCCGCCAAGCCCGCGGACGCCGCCGCCAAGCCCGCGGACGCCGCCGCCAAGCCCGCGGACGCCGCCACCAAGCCCGCGGACGCCGCCGCCAAGCCCGCGGAGGCAAAGCCCAAGCCTCCGACCGTGTCTGGCGGCACGTTCAAGGGTTCGGTGTCGGGGGCGGCCCGGGGGACCATCACGGTCAAGATCCGCGGGGGCAAGGCCAGCGGGAGCGCCACGGTGGGCGCGACGCGGCTGAAGCTCCACGGGCGTTACGCGGGTGGGACGGTGCGCCTCCAGGGGCGTGCGGGGAACGACTACGCGCGCTTCATGGGGAAGGTGAAAGGCAAGCGCCTCACCGGGTCTTGGCAGGGGACGGTGGTCCGGCGTCGGGGCGAGCCGTCCAAGCGGTCCAGCGGCTCCTGGAGCGCCAAGCGGCGCTGAGCCAGCTCCCTCCTCCCCTACCTCCCCACGACGGGCCTACCGCCCCACGACGGGGAGGTCGGGGAGGACGCGGCGGCTCAGCTCGGACGACAGGATCCCATCCGGGTCCAGGGCGCGCTTGTGCCCCAGGAAGGTCTCGATGCGCTCGTCTCCGAAGGACGCGCGCACCTGGTCGGCGCGCGCCACGGCGTCCTTGGCGAAGTAGAAGCGGCCGCCCAGCTCGACGACGATGTCTCCGATGGCCTGCCCAAGCGCCCACACGCGCTGGCGGTTGCGGTCGTTGACGCGGAAGTCCATGGCCAGGGAGTAGCCGTCGAGCGCGTGGGTGAGGAGGAACTCGTCGGGTCGGTGGCGCTTGAACACGGCGAGGTAGGACGGGAGGCCTTCGTCCTGGCACAGCTTCAAGATGCGTCGGAACCCCTCCCGGGCCTGGGCCGCGGGTAGGAAGGGCTGAACCTGGATGAAACCGGACTTGCCGTAGGCCTCGCGCCAGCGGGGCACGTAGTCCAGGAGGAACTGGAACGGGACGATGGGCTGGCGGTAGGTGCGCGACTTGCCCCCCACCTTCCCGTCGAACAGGCGGGCGCTCGTGAACTTGCCCAGGTTGACCAGGCGCATGCCCACGTCGTTCGTCCAGGGCGCCATGAGGCGCCACATGGCGCCGCGGGGGATGACTCCGAAGAACCGATCGGGCATGTCCTGGCCGGCGACGCTCAGCGTCTTCGCCGCGTCGGGGTCCTCGGCGGCGGTGAGGTAGCGCGCCGCATGGATGGCCGAGCGCCCCAGGCGCCTGCCTTTGGCGAAGGCGTCCACCCAAGCCACGAGGTAGTCCGCCTCCGCCTCGCGGGCCTCGAAGGCGTCGAACGTCTCGTCCAGGTTCCCGGCGACCAGCCCCTCCACGTCCAGCAACCCCGAGGCCAGGCGACGGAGCCCAACGCGGGCGCGGGTGACCACGCCGAGCACGCCGAAGCCCCCGATGACCGCGCGGAATACGTCGGCGTTCTCGGTGGGTGAGCAGGTGAGGGTGCGCCCGTCCACCGTGAGGAGGTCCAGCTCGTGGATGTGGTCGCCGAGGGGGCCCACGGCGAAGTGGTTCTTCCCGTGGACGTTCATGGCGACGCAGCCGCCCACGGTGGGCGCCATGGTCCCGGGGACGACCTCGGGCCACCAGCCGTCGTCCAGGGTCGCCCGCCAGATGTCCTCGATGGTCACGCCGGGCTCCACGTCGATAGTGCCCCCATCCCGGTCGAAGGCCAGCACGCGCGAGAGGCGCTCGGTGCCGATGGCGACGCCGCCACCGTTGAGGGAGGCGTCGCCGTAGCTGCGCCCGGCGCCTCGCAAGGTTACCGGGACGCGCTCCTCGACGGCGCGCCCTAGGAGCTCGCGCAGCTCCTCCACGGACCCGGGCTCGTAGAAGGCGGCCGAGGAGCCCACGGCCCGACCAAAGCCGTCCAGGGCGCGCTGGGGACCACCCAGCAACGTCTCGCCACCGCTCACGCTGCGCGTCGCCATTCGGACCTCCGACCCTCGACGTCGGGGCGCGCGGCGTGCGCGCTCCGCGACCCGAGGCGCGCGAGAGCGTGCCCCCAAGCACCTGACGCGTCAACGCCTGAGTGCCTCTTTCGGCCGCGCGAAGCGCCCGTCTACGACGCGCCGCGTCAGACGTTGAGGCGCCGGAAGATCGGCGACGGGATGCTCCGAATGACGGCCAGCGCGGGACCCCACCGCTTGGGGACGAAGAACGATCCACCCCCCTTGCGGGCCGCGTGGTGCAGGGTCTCGCGGGCGATGACGTCGGGCTCCACCATCCACAGGAGCTCGCCCATGCCCTCCGTCATGCGCGTCTCCACAAACCCGGGCTTGATGGTCACGACGTCCACGCCGTACCGGGAGGCCCGGTTGCGGAGCGCCTCCAGGTAGGTGGACAGCGCCGCCTTGGAGGTGCCGTAGGCGGGGTTGTTGCGTCGGCCGCGTTCGCCGGCGACCGAGGAGATCCCCACGACGGTCCCGGCGCGCCGGGACTCGAACCACGCCGTGGCCGGGTTCATCCAAGCCATGGCGCCCAGGAGGTTCACCTCGATCATGAGGCGATCCTTGGAGAAGTCGTACTCGTGCTCCTCGACGGACGGCATGACGCCCGCCGCGTAGACCAGAAGGTCGAGGCCCCCCATGCGCTCCACGGCGTCGCGGAAGATCCCCGGGACGGTGTCGAAGTCCCGGACGTCGTGGGGCACCGCCTCGCCGCGCCCGCCCGCCGCCGTGACCTGAGCGGCGACCTCCTTCAGCTCGGTCTCGCGGCGCGCCAGCACCGTGACGTGCGCTCCCTGCCGACCCAACTCCACCGCGATGGCCGCCCCGATGCCCGACGACGCGCCCACGACGATCGCCCGCTCCAGCATCTTCATCCCCTTCCCCCCGGGCCCACGCCCCTCGTCTCGAGCCGTCAGAATCGCAGGAGCGCCCCGGCCATGCCCCCATGCGGGGCGGGGGCGAGGACCGGCATCAAGGACACGCCGCTCGTCGCCGCGCCCTCATGCACGGCGTGGTCGTCATCGTCGAGGACGAGGAGCAAGACCCCGGTGGTCGTGAGCGCCCCGGCTAGGATGTAGGAGATGGCGGCACCGACTCCAAGCGACTGGGACTGGTTGAACAGGTCGGTGCTGTCAGCGCATTTCCCTTCGTTGTAAGCGGGGGTGCCCTCGTCGCAGTACCCGGCGAGCAAGAGGTCGTCGGAGTCGGACTTCTTTCCCAGGCCGACCACGTGCATGGTGACGCCCGCCGCCAAGGCCGGGACCGCCGCGCCCAGGAAGACGTACCCCAGCGTCGACTGCATGCTCCCGCCTCCTTCGTGGAGCTGGCCCTTGCCTGGAGCCAGCTTGGCGTCCGCCATGTGGGCGACGACCTGGCTGTTCTGGTCGGCCAGCACGACGACGGTCTTGGTCCAAGAGGGGAACCCGTCGGCTCGGACCTCGACCGTGTAGGTCCCGGTCCTGACGACCCGGTTCTCCACCGGAGACGGGCCCACTTCCTCCCCGTTGATGTAAACGACGGCCCCGGGAGCGTCGGCGAGGACGCTCAGGTAGCCCTCCTTGGGCACGGGCAGGAGCCGGATCTTCACCGTGCGCTCCTCCCCGGCGGCGACGTCGACCTTCTCGTCTCCGTCCAGATAGCCGGTCTTGCGCCCCTTGAACTCTAGCGCTCCGGCTGGCACCCAGCGTTCGAAGGGCGTCTTGAGGAGGTCCTCCTGGCCCCCCTGGGCGTCGATGAGCGTCACGAGGATCTCGCTGGGCGTGGACTGCACGCGCACCCGAGCGTGGGTGGCCTTGAGCTTCTCGCCGATGAGCTTCAGGTACTTCCGCGCGTCCTTGGCGAAGGTGTAGTCGGGGTCGATCTTGAGCGCCTCCTCGAAGCGCCGATAGGCCTGCGCCAGCTTCCCCTGGACCTGGTAGGCGCGCGCCAGGTTGTGCACGTAGACCGGCTTGGGGTCCAAGCGCACGGCGGCCTCGAACTTCTCGACGGCGGCGTCGAAGCGCTTGGCCCGGGCGTCCTTGAGTCCCTGACGGACCAACGTCTCGGCCTGCTCCGCGGGGCTCGCCGCCCGACCTGCGGGGGAGGCCGAGAGCACCAACGAGAGGACCAGCGCGATGAGGAGCCCTGGCACCCACGAGCGTGTGGAGGAGGTTGGCATAGCTGACTCCTGTGGGAGAGAGGGCCGTGAAAGAGGGTGGTTGGGAGGTTACTCCAAGGGCTGACAGACGAGCTTGATGGAGTCCAGGTAGATGCCGCCGCCCCCCCGCACGCCCGTGACGACGTACCCAGGGGGACAGAGCAGCTCGTAGTGCGTCCCGCCATCGCCTCCGGCGGAGGCGGTGAAGTGCTTCTTCTTGCCCAAGGTCACCCGGCCCCCCGTGCGCTTGAGCTTCTCCTCGACCTCGTCTGCGGTCAAAGAACCCAACTTGTCGGCGACCTTGGCGTGGTGCGCCTCGTAGGCTTCGCCCGCCGTCTCCGCGTAGTCCACCACGAGACGCCCATCCGCCGTCTTGGTCGCCACCGCGGCGGCCGCCGCGGCCGACGGGGCCGCGGGCCGCGGGGGCGCCGCCGCCTGGGGAGGTGGTTCGGGCGCCGGACGGAGAGGCTCTCGCACGATCTCGTCGCCCCCGGTGAGGGCCACGCCGATGTAGACGCGATCT
The DNA here is from genome assembly GCA_964478315.1 of uncultured Myxococcales bacterium. GTDB lineage: Bacteria > Myxococcota_A > UBA9042 > PHBI01 > JAAZYN01 > CAYZID01. The sequence goes on from CAYZID010000002.1 coordinate 21,349, forward strand.
AGGTTCACCGTGGCGCGAATGGGGCGCTTCTTGCCGAGCTGAACGACGTAGCGCCCGTCGTCCACGGCGACGAAGTGGCTCTCGCTCCACAGGGGACGGCCGCCTCGTGCCGACCGAAAGAAGCTGAACGTCAACGGGTAGATACCGCCCACTGGCTTCCGGTCTGGCCCCTGGAGCTGGCCCTCGTACCGAACCTGTTTGCTGGCCCCGGGGCGGGGCCGCTTGGCCCGCGCGTCGGGCGACACCCCCACCGAGGTCGCGACGAGCACCGCCACCCCGGCCCATCCCCAAGCCTTTCCACCACGCATCATCCTTCGCTCCTCCGCGCCGCGCGCACCCTTCGGATATGCCGCGGCGGTCACGGTGTCAACGCGGGGCCGTCCGTCCCCGTTCCCGCAGCGACCGCGGGCCGACTCCCCGCCCTCGACCGGCCCCCGTCGACATGGGCACCGCCTCCTACGACCCGTGCTCCGCGCGGAACACGACGTAGCCATCGACGAGGTGGGCGGGCAGCGCCCCCTCCCCGGCGCTGGGCACGGGCGGTAAGCTCCACAGGGGGTAGCCCGCGAGGCCGCCGCGTACGACCGGAGCGGCGAGGGAGCGCGCCAGCGTCTCGGGAGGATCGGACAGGAGCCCCGCCTCCGTCTCGATCTGCGTGACGTCGATCTGGCGCAGGTCCATCCACAGAGCTCCGTCGTGGGCGACCTCCAGCCCCCCGCCGACCGAGAGGCTGGCGATGAGCGTCACCACGCGGACCCGCGCGCCGTCCAGCGTCGCCATGAGCTCCATGCGCACGCGTGGAAGCCACACGGTGAGCGTGGCCCCGTCGTCTCCCTCGTCGACTTGGGCCTCCAGCGGCGCCTCGGGCCACACGCGGAGGTCCAGCGGGGTGTCGGCCCCCAGCCTCTCCCCCAACGCCGGCCACGCGGCCCGCGCCTCATCGGCGGGCAGCGGCGCCAAGGCCTGGAGGTGGTCCCCGCAGGCCACGCCGCTCGCCCACACGCCGACGACCGCGCGCTCGATGACCCCCGCGTGGAGGCTCACGGCGGCGTCCTCCAGCGAGCCCAGCGCGGGCAGCGCCTGGAGGGCAGGAGTGGGCAGCCCGCTCGGGGGCACGCACGGGTGTCGCTCCGCCTCGACGCCCACGGTCAACGGGACGACCAGGGATCCGTCCGTGAACTTCGCCAGCCCTCCGGTCGCCGCCTCGCTCACGGCCACCTGTAGGCGGGTGGCGCCCGCGCCCACCCCGTCCCCCCCCACCATGAGGGCCGCGCCGCCGGTGATGTCCAGCCCCAACGCACCCACGGCCTCGGGCCCCACGACCGGCTCCAGCTCCTTCCACATCGCCCGGCCCAGAGCCGCGCCGAGGACGTCCTCCGCCTGAGACACGAGCCCCGACTCCCACGCGAACTCACACCCGTTCAGGGCGACATCGACGTCGTCCAACACGGCGTCGGCCGTGCCCACCACCGCGGCGTCCACGCCCCCCAGCGCCCCGCGCGCCAGGCTCACGCGGCCCTCCGCCTCGAGCATCCCAGGCTCCACCGTGACCGGACAAGGCTCCTTGGACAGCCCCACCACGCGCGCCTCCAACAGGTCCACGGACCACGCGAGGTGCACGTTCAAGCCGGCCGGTCCCGCGTCCAAGGCCACGTCCTCCAGGTGCAGCCGAGCCGTGTCCCACGCCACCGCGAGCCCTCCGCCTCCGAACTCGGCGCCGGCCAATGCGGCACCACCGTCGCCCGGTGGCGCCACGGCGAGCCCATCCGGCCAACGCGCCTGGAGCCGCGCGCGGAGCCGCGCGCCCGCTACCTGCAAGGCCGTGGGGCCCAAGGCGATCGCCAACCCGTTGTCCACGCTGGCGTCGACGGTGCGCGGCCTGTCGCCCACCCCCGAGGGGGTCCACGTCTGGGCGCTGCACCCAGCCACCGCGGCGAGCGCCGCCAGCGCGGTCGCCAGCGCGCCCCATCGCCTCGGGCGGTGAGTCACTTTCATGGCCCGCCCCCCGGCAGCGCGAAGAGCACGAGCTGCGTGCGCGGGGCCTGGCCGGGGATCCACGCCCCGTAAGCCCCCAGGAGTTCCCCGGCGTCCCCGAGGTCGAAGGACAAGAAGCCCCCGGGGGCCAGCCCGGGGACGACCTCGGCGCTGGTCACGCTCGTCCCCACGACCACGGCCCGCTTGATGGTCAGCGCGGTGGCATCCAGGTAGAGCATGATCGCACGGCCCGCCTCGTCGAAGCGCAACGCCACGTGTTGGCCCACGAGGTGCCCCCGCTGGGTCTTGTGGGCCTCATCCCAGACCACCCCGTCGTCCACGACCAGGGGCGTCCCGCCCTCCCGGAAAAAGCGCAGCGCCCCGCGGGTGGCGTCGAAGTAGGCGACGCCCAGGCGGCGCTTGGCGTCTGTGTCCGCGCACGCGAAGCGCCCCACGTCCCCGTCGGTGCGCCCGTCCGCGCCGTCCCCATCCAGGACGCTGCGGCTCCACGTCCCGTCGGGGGCCCGCTCGGACAGGACCAGCGCCCCCGCGCGGCGATCGTAGTGGACGATGCGGAGCCGCTCGAAGCCCACCGCGAGGTTGGCGTAGAGGCCGTCGTCCCGCTCACCCGCCTCGGGGCACGCGTCGTCGTTGGGGGCACAGGCGGGGACGACCTCCGAGGTCCAGGTCCCGTCCGCGGCGCGGGTGGCGCAGCGCAACGCGCCCGCGGTCTCGTCGCGGTACGCGATCCGCGGCGCCCCGGCGACGTCCAGCGCCAGGCTGGCGTACGTCCCGCGGTTCCCGGGCCCGTCGTCCACCGTCTCCCGGCTCCACGGGCCCGAAGGCGGCACGAGCGCGTACCGGAGCGCACCCGCGTCGCCGTCGAACCAGGCCAAGTGCGCGCCCCCCGCGTCGTCGAGGGCCAGGCTCGCCCACCGACCGGCGTCGATGTCCACCAGCGCGTGGTCTTCCATCCGGAAGCCGTCGATGATGCGCCGCCGCGTGGTCGCTCCACCCACGGGCTCGTCGAGCTCCTCGACCAGCACCAGGTTCTTGTTGGTGCTGTCATAGGTTGCCACGACGCGGCGCCCATCGGGGCGCACGCCCACCCGGGTGAAGCGCCCGAGCTCCCCGGTCGCCGTGGGCACCGAGAGAGGGGCGCAGCGCCCGTCGAGGCCGCACGCTTGCCCGGCCGGGCAGGCGTCGTCACGACAGGCGCCTGGCTCGATGTTGCTGCAACCGCCCGAGCTCCCGAGGACCACCCAGGCGCTCAACGCGAACACGAGCCGCGCCGCCCGCGCCCGGAGCCCAGCCCCGCGTCGCGCGGGCATGCGGCTGTGCGTCGATGGCGCCGCGTGGGTTGCGGGCGCGGCGGGGGCGAGCATCATAGGACGCCAAGGCTAGTCACCGGTGGTCACCGAATCAACTTCCATCCGCCCTCCCTGCGTGCGGCGCTCCGATGGACGCCTCGAGGAGCCGGGCGTGGGGGGAGGGCGGCGACGCGCGGCGGCGGGAAGGCGCGAGGCCGGCTACCCGTTGACCCTTCGTCCGAGGGACCCGTAGCATGGCGACCACATGGCACAACAATCTCATGAAGAGAGCGGCGCGGGCGCGCGACAGGACCCGGAGGCCTCGCCGCGCCCGGCCACGGCCCCCACGGTGAAGGAGCGCACGACGCTTCTGGGGGGATCGAGCACGTCCCCCACGGCTCCCACGAAGCCAGGAAGCGCCACTCCCGACGGGGGCGCGGACACCGAGGCGGACGCTGACCACCTCAACCAGAAGATCCTCCGGCACCTGCGCGAGCACGACGCCGCCCAGGAGGAGGCCGCCGCCGCGGGCGATCCCCTCATCGGCGCGGAGATCGGCGGGCGCTTCACCGTCGTGTCCAAGATCGGCGAGGGCGGCATGGGCGCTGTCTATCGCGCCCGCCAGAAGAACATGGACCGCGACGTGGCCATCAAGGTCCTGCTCGACGACATGAGCACCAACGCCACGGTGCTGCGGCGGTTCTCCCTGGAGGCGCTGGCCGTCTCCAAGCTCAAGCACCCCAACACGATCCAGATCTTCGACTTCGGCGAGACGGACTCCGGGCAGCTCTACATCGCCATGGAGTTCTTGGACGGCGAGGCCCTGTCCGACGCGCTCAAGCGCGAGGGCGCGCTCGCCGTCCGCCGGGCCTTGTCCATCACGGTCCAGGTCGCCAAGAGCCTCCGCGAGGCCCACTCCAAGGGGATCGTCCACCGCGACCTCAAGCCGGACAACATCTTCCTCACGCGGGTGGGCGACGAGCGCGACTTCGTGAAGGTCCTGGACTTCGGCGTCGCCAAGCTCCGCGAGGGCGACCAGCGTCAAGGGACCCTGACCAAGGCGGGCGCCGTCTTCGGGACACCCCGCTACATGTCCCCCGAGCAGGGCATGAGCGCGGGCTCCGTGGACGCCCGCAGCGACCTCTACGCCATCGGCGTCATCCTCTACGAGATGCTCACCGGGCGCGCGCCCTTCGACGCGGACACGGCGCTGGGGATCTTGGTCCAGCACGTCCAAGAGGACGTCCCCCCCATGCTGTCCATGCGACCCGACCTCGTCATCCCCGCCGAGGTCGAGGCGTTCACCCGCCGCCTCCTGGAGAAGGACCCCCAAGACCGCCCCCAGACGGCCGAGGCCCTCATCCGCGAGGCCGAAGGGCTCCTCGCCAACCTGGACGACATCTACCGGAACGTCGTCACGAGTGAGCTCGCCGAGAAGATCGGGCTGGAGATCGCCCGGCCGTCCCCCACCCAAGCCAACACGCGGCTCGTGGGAGCCGCTCGGGGCTCGGCCCCCACCGTGGCGGGCCTGAACCAGGAGACGATCTACACCGAGGACGCCCACCGACGTCGGCGCTGGGGGCTGTGGGCCGCCGTGGGCGCGGTCTTGCTCGCGCTGGGAGGCGCCGGTGCCGCATGGGCCAGCCTCGCCCCGCTGCCGGCCACCTACCGACATGAGGGGCGCCTGGCGCTGCTGGGCGACGTGGGGCCAGGGACGGGGCTCGCCGCCGCCCCCACCGCGGCTCAGGTCCCGCGCCTGGCGGACGTCCACGTGGAGCTCACCACCACGCCCCCGGGCGCGGAGGTGTGGCGGGCCGGGGAGCGAGTAGGCACCACGCCCTACGAGGAGACGGCCGTGCGAGACCCCGGGCGCGCCGTCACCTACGTGTTCAAGCGGGAGGGGTACCGAGACGCCCAGCAGCGCGTGCGCTTCGACGCCGACGTGCGCGCCTCGGTGACCTTGGAGCCGCTGACCCCCGCGGTAACCGCGCCCAGTGCCCCTGTGCCCGTGGCGCCGACACCAGCCACCGCTCCGCGCCCACACAAGCCCCGTAAGGTCCGAAAGGCGGCCGCCAAGCCCGCAGTGGCCGCACCCAAGCCGGTCGCCGCGGCGCCCAAGCCCGTGGCCAAGCCCAAGCCCAAGCCGAAACCCAAGCCCAAGCCAGGGTTCGGGAAGATCGGCGACCTCAAGGCGGGGTTCTGAGCCCGGCTCCCGTCAGTTCCCCGTGGGCGGGGCGTCCGCGGCACACCGGAAGCCCACCTCGGGGAAGCCGGTCGTGGGGACGTAGGCCGGGTTGGTGCGCACCCGATCCCGCCCGGCGCTGCGCGCCAGGCAGCCCCAGCCGGGGCCGTCGGTGACGTTGCCGCCGCGGATGACGCGGATCGCGGGGTCGTCCACGGGCTGGGCGGCGATGGTCGCCGGGGAGATGGGCTGCGCCTGCTCCGCGTAGGCGCTGCAGACGACCGTCTCGAGGGTGTTGGGGTCTTCCGGGTCGTTTCCGCACGCGTAGTGGCAGCCGCCGTCGGAGCAGGTGGTGCACGTGGCGCACAGGCTCTCGCACGCGGTGTCGCCGGCGTCACAGTCCCAGCACGACGCGCACGGCGCGGGACCCGAGCAAGACGGGTGCTCTCGCCACGCGTCCGCCGTCCACTCGGAGACGTTGCCGAAGAGGTAGTAGATCTTGCCCAGGACGTTGCCCTGGGCGTCGCGCTCGGTCACGAAGTCGTTCGTGCTGGCCGTGATGTTCCCCTCGGCGTCCACCTGGGGCTCGCTCCGCACCTCGTTGCTCCCACCGGGAGCGCAGAACGTGGTGGGGAGCCCCAGGGTCAGGCAGTCGTCGTGGTCCGACGCGAAGGCCATCCCATCCACGGGGTAGATGCGCCCCTCGTGCTTGCCATCCGAGCCCCCCGACTCCTTGGGTCCCAGCGCCCAACTCCTGAGCCCCTTGGCCGCCCGCTCCCACTCCAGCTCCGTGGGCAGGCGCCTACCCACGAAGGCGCAGTAGTCCTGGGCCATCTGCCAGGTCACCTGGACCACCGGGTAGTTCGCGAACTGGGGGTCGTTGTAGTAGTCGCCTTGGGTCTTGAGGTTCGGGGCGTTGACGGCGATGGGCTCCTTGCAGCGCCCCATGGCCACGCAGTAGGCGTACTGGGCGTTCGTGACCTCGAACGCATCGAGGTAGAACTCGGGCAGGGACACCCGGACGGTGGGGTACGGGTTCGCCAACTCCAGCCGCTGCATGGACCCGTCCGCCGCCGTACACGGGTTGTCCCCGTCGTGATAGCAGGGGAGCTCGGGGCCGAAGGCGAACTCGCCAGCCGCGATCCGCACCATGGGCGTGGGCGCGGGCGGCTCACGACCCACGGCGCACCCGGCCGACAGCACCGCGAGGCCCACGACGAGCCCGCCCCACCGGCGCTGGACGCCGAACCCCTGAGATGCGTGCAACATCCTTCCCTCTCTCACGTCAGAAACCCACCTGAAGGCCGCCCACACCACCCCCAGCGCCGCCATCCAGGGCCACGAAGGGGCGCACGGCGGGGACCCGCGCCTCCTCCAGCGCGTCCCCTTCCTTGATGGCGTGGGTGTCCGCCGCCTCCCAGATGAGCAGCATGAGGCCCAGCCCGGCGAGCCCGCCCCCGGCCCCGTAGCCGATGTTCTGGAGCTGCTCGAAGGTCTGGAAGTCCGGCGTCCCGCGATACAGCGTGTTGGCGTGGAAGCTCGCCCCCACACCCCCGCCGATGACGAGCGCCCCCAGCACGAGGCTCGTCCAGCCAACGCCCGACTTCCACGTGGACGGTGGGTCGCGCAGCCAAAGTTCGGCGTAGACGCGCACGCGGTGCCCCTCCCCCACGTCCACCGTCGTCGTGTAGGGGACGTAGTCTTCCTTGTCCACGGTGATCTGGTGACGCCCCGCCGAGACGACGAGCGCCTCCTGATAAGGGGTGCGCCCGACGTTCTGCCCGTCGATGTAGATGGTCGCGCGGGCGATGTTCGCGCTCAGGAGGATGGTCCCCGAGTGCGTGGGCCGCGCGAGCTTGAACAGGAAGCTCTGAGGCTCCCCGGCGCGCAAGACGATGGTCTTGGTCAGCGTCTCGTAGCCTGGGTACTCCAGGATGAGGGTGTAGCTCCCGGGGTCCAAACGCGTCTTGTATGGGGTCTGCCCCAGGAGCTTGTCCTTCGTGTTGAGATAGACCTGGGCGCCAGAAGGGTCGCTCTTGACTACGAGCTCCAGCTTCTCGCCCAGCTTGCACTTGGTGATGGCGTTCTTGATATCCAGGAGATCGGGCGGCTCTTTGCCCTTGTCCTTGCGATATGCCTCCAGGTAGCGCTCGTAGGCGGTCACGCACTCGCTGCCCATCCCGAGCTTCTCGTAGGACTTGGCGATGGCGTAGAGGGTCTGGTTGGCCGGGTACAGCTCGTAGGACCGCTTGAACGCCGTGATCGCCTGGAGGTAGAGTTCCTTCTGGTAGAGCGACTGGCCCTCGAAGTAGTACTCCAGCGCCTTGTCCTTGTTCTTGGGCGCGGCGGGGGCCGCCTCCTCGGCGGGCTGCGCGGCGGCCGCCTCTCCCGAGGAGCCGGTGGGGCTCCCCTCCGCTGGGGCCGCGGTCTCCCCGGCGGGTGCGGCGGTGGGGGCGGTGCTGGTGTCCGGCGGCGGTTCTCCCGCCCAAGCGGGGGGAGCAAGCCCGACGAGCAGCAGGGCGGCGACCAGGGGTCTCCTGAGACGGGACGGCATGGGCGGTGACCTCGGACCAGCGTTCGGGGGAAAGCGAGCGAACGCTAGCGCCGGGCCCTAGCCAGTGTCAATGCGCACGCCTGGTGCTGCCCACGGCGCGTGCCCCCCGGACTCGTCGGAGGGCCTGAGCGCTCGCTACCGGCGCTTGGCGTGCAGGGCGAGGACCAAGATCCCCCTGCCGTGGCGGCGCCCGGCGTGGAACCACAGGCCGCCGTCGCGCACCTGCATGGTCAGCTTGGCCCCGTCGAAGGCCACCTCCACCCGCAGGTAGCGGCGCACCGCGTCGAACCCCTCGTAGCGCGCCGTGAGCGTCTTGCCGTCGAGGATCCTGGTGGGGACCGCCACGCCCAGCGGGAGCGTGGCCTTGCGCACGCCCAGCGCCCGGAAGCGCGTGAACCGCTTGAAAGACCGCGCGAAGGTGTCGCGAAAGCGCTCGAGCCCCGCGTCCACGCCCGCGCCGTCCCGACTCGCTTCGATGAGGGTGATCTCCAAAGCCACCGTGTCGCTCGCCGCCGCGGGGCCGGCCGCTCGCGCGGCGAACGCCCCGGGGACCGGCAGGGCCGCGCCCAGGACCAGGGCCAGGGCGGCCGCGGCCCTGGTCATCTCTCGCTTCCAACCAAACGCCCGCGCCATGGTCCTACTCCTCGCGCGGCCCACCGCCGCGCCACGCCGCCGCGAGGCGACGCCAGCTCTACAACCCTTGCTCCAAGACCTGGGCGTCATCGTCCACGTGCCAGACCACCACGGGCTTGTCGGGGTTGTCCTCGTTGTTCTCGATGATGACGCGCCCGGCCACCGTCTCCCAGGACTCCACCCGCGCGGCGTTGCGCCCCGCGAAGCTCTCGCCCTCGCGCCCGCGCCGCCGGGCCCGCCTCTGTGTCGCCGGGCCTGCGGGCCCCTCGACCTTTGCCACGCTCGGCGCGGTGGGGCGCACGGACGGCCCCGGCTCCGAGCCCACGGCCCACAGGCCCAGGACGACGGCGATGGCGGCGCCCGCCGTGGCGAAGGCCGTGAGCGGCCGCTCGAACCGGAACAGCTCGCCGAACCAAGCCGCGATCCGCGTGAGCACGTCCTCGTCCGCCTGACGCTGCACACCCACACCTTGAATCTCGGCGGCTTGCCCGTGCGGCGCTCCCAGCCGAGCCGCTACGGCCTCGTAGAAGCCCGAGAAGTCCACGTCCTCCACCGGCGCCTCGAAGCCCTCGCGCGCCAAGGCGCTCAAGGTGCGGAGCTCGTCCAGCTCCGCCTGCGCTTCGGGGCACCGCCCCGACTCCAGGGCCTCGCGGACCTGCGCTTCGAGCCCCGGCTCCAGCTCGCCATCGGCGAACGCGAAGAGATGCTCTTGGATCTCGTTGCAGTTCATCGTCTCGTCCTCGTGCTACGCGTTCAAGTAGCGGGAGATGGCCTTTTGGAAGTTCTTTCTCGCGTGAAACAAGCGGCTCATGACGGTCCCCTTGGGGACCCCAAGGACCTCGGCCAGCTCTTCGTAGCTGAGGCCTTCAAACTCGCGCAAAACCAAGATCTCGCGGTGGGCGTCGCTGAGCTTGTCCAGCGCCGCCCGGATGTGCTCGCGGAGCTCCTTGCGAGCCAACGAGCGCGACGGGCTGTCCAGGTGGACGGTCCCCAAGGTGGGGGCGTCGGTCTGGTGGTCGTTGTGGTCGAGGGCGTCGTTGTAGTCCACCTCGGCCGCCCGGGCGGCGCGCCGCTTGCGGTCGATGCAGAGGTTGACCACGATGCGATACAGCCACGTGTAGAAGCTCGACTGCCCTTTGAAGTTGGGCAGGTGCTTGTGAACCTTGACGAAGGCGTCTTGGGAGACGTCCATGGCGTCGTCCGGGTTGCGCAAGATGCCATAGGCGATCGTGAAGACCTTGCGCTGATACTGCTCGACGAGGGTCTGGAACGCCCGCTCATCGCCGGCGAGCACCCGCTCCACGAGCACCGCATCTTCCTCGCGGCCCAATGTCTTCTCCCAGTCATGTCCCCGTAGACGGGGCGCGGGGCGAACTATTCAGCGCGAAATGATCCCTCCGCGCGCGGCCGCATCCGAGCACACGACCCGGCCGAGAGCAAGGCCCGGCTCGGGCCCCTCACCCGGGCGCGAGCCCTCCGTCGTCGTCGCCCCTCGCGGCGGGAGGAGCGGCCAAGAGCAGGTCCACCGTGGCCTCCAGGATGGCCCGCTCGCGCACGTCGTCGCGGGGCTCGTGGCGGACGCCCTCTCGCTCCAGCCGCGCCGTGAGGTGCTCCAACTCGGCGTCCGTGAGAGGCACGAGGGAGAAGAACAGCGGCAGCTCCTCGCGCACGACGCGCCACCCCACGAAGGCCCACGACGTTCGCATCTCCCCGTCTTCCACGGGCCAGCGGTCCGTGGTGAGCTCCACGAGGGCCGGAGAGTAGGGCAATCTCAGGGCGCGCGGCGCGGGCCCCTGCCCCGGGGACTCGTCCACGACTTGGGCCAGGGTGATCGTCTCCCCGTCGTGGGGAGACTCGGAGGCACCTCCGGCGCCCCCCTCCCCGCCGCGACCTGGGGTCCAGTCTTCGAGGATCTGCGTGGCCGTCTGGGGCTCCCCATAGAACCGCCACACGCCCAGGCGGTCTTCCGGTCGCGCCCCCGGCAGCAGCGCCCGCGCCTCGGGCTCCAGCAGAGACGCCACGAGCTCGTCCCGGGAACGCCGGAACGACGCGGGCCAGAGCGTCTCGCCCAGCATCCCGTACCACAGCAGATACTGCGCGGTGGACGCGAGCCCCTCCGAGAGCCGCTCACCCAGTGCGATGAGCTCGGGGGCCTCCTCCGAAGCTCCGCGGGCGAGGTCGTCGGGGACTTCGCCGGCTTGGAGCGCCGCCCGAGCTCCGTGGAGGAGCGTCCGCGCGGCCTCCCGAGCGCGCTCTTGGAGGTCGTCACTCTTTCGGCTCACGGCCAGCAACCCCTGAAACAGACGCTTGAGGCCATCCTTTGCATCCAGTGGGAGGGAGGCCAGGGCCTCCTGGACCATGGCCAGGCCCCCCTCCCCGGACCCGGCGCCGTCTTGGAGGCGATCCATGAAAGCGTCGAAGATCGCCCCCTCCACGTTCTCCCCAGCTCCCCCCTGGTCCACGACTGCGGCCTGTGCGCCCTCCGTGCGCGCCCTCGCCTGGTCTTTGGGCAAGCAGCACCGCTTGTACTTCTTGCCGCTCCCGCAGGGGCAAGGGGCGTTCCGCCCGGGCTTGGCGTTCTTCGCCGGGCGTCCCTGCGCCCCGCGCGAGCCCCGAGCCCCTTTACCCACAGCACCCTTCCCACGCCGCTTCGTTCTCCGCGCCATGCTATTCCCGCCCGTCGTGCGTCACGGTCTCGTCCCCGGCGTCCTCGTCGCCCCCAAAGAGCGCGGCCAGCGCGTCCAGGCCCCCGGCCAGGTTCGCCCGCGCCTCTTGTCGCTCCGGTGTGCTCGCCCGCGCCACGGCGCGCGCCGCCTCCCGAGGTACGAGGGCCGCCCGCCAGGACATCGCGTGCTCCCAAAGGGCAACGACAAGCACCTCCTGCAACCTGTCACCCAGGCCCTGGATGTTGGACAGCTCCGTGAAGTTACCGGGGAGGTCCCTCACGAGCGTGGGCTGGTCGGGACCATGCGTCGCCCGCGCCAGGGCGTTGACGATGCGCTTGTGGTAGCGCTTGGGCAAGGGCAACGCCTCCACCGACGCCGCGCCGGCGCGTGGGTCGAAGACCGCGCGCCAACCCAAGGACAGCCAGTGAAACCACTGGCGAATCGAAGGCGACAGCAGCCCGTCCGGGTCCCGTGGAGGCGGGCCCAGGAGGGTGCTCAGCCGCCTCTCGGCGCGCGCGGTGTCCACCGCCTCGCGGAGCGCCGCGAGGTCCGCCGCCCGTTCCTCCGGCAGGACGTCGCTGCGCGCGGGCTCGGCCTCCACACGCTCGGCCCAGCGCAGGGCTCCACCGATGGTGGCGTGGGGCCCCAGCGCGCGCGCAGCGGAGTGGTCCGAGGGCAACCCCAGCCAGGCCAAGGGCCGCGCCCGAAAGGCCTCCTCGTCGAAGGTGACGAGAGGGCCGGTGGGAGGGAGCGAGAGAGGGAACGGAAACACGTCCCGGGACAGGGCACTGCGCCAGAACGTGCGCTCCGCCTCGGCGTAGGGGTAGAACGCCAAGCGGAAGGCTTCCCGAACGCGGTCCAGGACCTCCTCCTCGACCCGGCTCCGCTCTTCGTCGGTCTCCCCGCTGACCCGCGCGAGCCGCATGGGTAGCAGGCGCACGGCGTTCTGCACGCGGTTGTACGCCCCGGGCTCCTTGGGCAGCCGCCCCTGGGCGCCGAGGCGGAACAGCTCGCGCGCGAGCATCCGCACATAGTACGCCTCCTCGGGGTCGGTCACGTCGAGGTGGTCCCACAGGAGCTCGGTTCGCGCCATGGCCGCCAACGCGTCCGTCGAGGACAGCGGCGTGGCCGCGACGCTCCTCCAGCCCTCCCAGACGGCCTGGACGACCGATGCGTCCGTCCACCCGGCGATCTCGCCGGGTTCCTCCCAGCCGCCCGCCACGGCCATGGTCGTGAGCAGGAGGAAGGCGTCCCAGTCGGCCGCGCTGCCCATGCGCCCCAGCTCCGCGGCGTCCAGCACCGCCTCGACGACGTGCGGGAGTTGGGAGTCCAGCAGGGGCATGAGCTCGAAGAAGACCGAGGCCTCACCGCGTCGTACTCGCCAGCCGATGAAGTGCCGCGTCTTCGTACGGCGACCCGTGAGCTCCTGGATGCGCCTTGGGGCGAACGTCCCCGGCTCCGCGGCCGGCCATTCCGTGCGTGGCGCGCGCGCCCCCCGCCACGCTGGCGTGGGTTCACCGGAGCGGCTGGGGCGCGCCGAGGCGAGCCAGTCCACGTAGGAGGGAGGTTGCGACCCGCGCGTCTTATGCACCGTCCAGATCCCGAGCCAGCCATCTTGGCTGCCCGCGGCCGGGAGAAGCCCCCGGAGCCGCTCCGAGAGGGCGCCGCGGCGCCCCTTCTCGCGCACCTCCAGCACCTCCCTCGGGAGGCAGGCTTGCCCCATCACGAGATACCCATCGATGACGTCGTGGGCCAGCCCCGGCAAGTCGAGCAGGTCGTAGAAGTCCAGCCGCGTCTCCACCAAGCGCCGACGCTCTGGGGACGAGCGAGGGGGAACAGACAGGCTGAGCTCCAGGGAAGCGACACGGGCCAGCATCTCGAAGACTTCCACCTCCATGTCGAGCTGTGCCCGGGCCGCCTCGGGGGTGCGACCCCAAGGAGGCAGGAGCTCCCTGAGCACACTCTGCGCCCCCTGCCGGGGCGGTTTCCGCGCGGCACGCTTGTTGCGCTTGGCCGCCTTCTTCGCTCGCCTCTTGGCCTGGTTCGACTTCCCCACCGCTTCTCCTTCGCGCCTCTCGGGGCGCCGGCCACGAGCCTCGCGACCTCAGGTCCCGGCGCCGCCCGTCTCCGTCCCGTCCCCAAAGAGGTCGGCCAGCGCATCCAGCCCCCCGGCCAGGCGCGCCCTCGCTTCATCTCGCTCCGGTGCGCTCACCCGGGCCACCGCGCGTGCCGCGTCCCGAGGCACGAAGGCCTCCCGCCAGGACGTCGCGTACTTCCAAAGCGCCGTCAGCAGGTAGTCCGCGGACCGCGTTCCCAGGCCGGGGACCTCCAGGAGCGCGCGCAGCTCCCCGGGCAGCGCGGCGATGGTCGGCCCCTCGCCCCTGGGTCCCACCGCCTCCGGCGCGCCGTCCGCCTCCACGGGCGCGAGGTTCGCCAGCGCGTTGAGCACCCGCACACGCCCCCGCTGGGGCAAGGGAAGGGACTCCACGGGCGCCGCGAGCGCCCGCGCGTCGAAGACGCCGCGCAGGCCCAGCATCAGGTTCCGCAGCCACGCCGCGGCCTCCTCGTTGGCGGGCCGCGCGTCCTTGGGAGGCGGCCCCAGCAGCTCGCACAGCCGCGCCTCCGCACGCGCCTCGCCGTAGGCCGCCTCCAAAGCGCGCGCGGCCTCCCTCTCGCCGTCGTTCCCGGATCGGCGGGCCTGGTTTCGCGCCCACCGGAGCCCGGCGCCCACGGTCGCCAAGGGCCCCAAGGCCTGCGCGGCCGGATGCTCGGCGCCGAGCCCCAGCCAGGCGAGGGGGCGGGCCAGGAGGGCCGCCTCGTCCCAGGCGGCGACCCGCTCAAGGCCCGGTAAGCCCAGGGACCCCGCCAGGAACTCCACGTCCCACAGCGCGCGGAGTTGGGTCGGGTCGAGGCCCCGATAGGGGATGAGGAACAGCCGCAGGGCCTCGCGCACGTCCTGGAGCGCAGCCTCCACGGCCTCTCGCGGCCCCGCCGACGGGGCTCCGGCGGGGGCCCGCTCACCGCGCCCGGCGGCTCCGCTTGGCGCGCCCCCTTCCCCGTCGCCGTCCGCCCCGGCCCGGGCGACCGCCAGGGGGAGCAGGTCCACGGCCAGCGACAGGAGGAGCTCGATCCCCGGCAGCGGTCGAGACGCCCCCGCCGCATGTCCGGACAGGACGCTGGTCGCCGCCTCGCGAAGGTCCTCGGCGTCGTCGAGGTCCTCGGGGTCCATGAGGCGGCTGCTCAGGGGCAAGCGCCCGAGCTTCTGGATGACGCGGTCCAAGTTCCACGGCGAGACCCCCGCGCTCCGCCAGGCCTTCTGCATGGTCGCCAGGACCTCGAACGCCCACACCCAACTGTACGTCACGCCCGGACGCCCGAGGTTGTGGGCCGCCGCCGCCGTGGCGAGTAGGTACCCGTCCCAGTCGGCGGGGGTCTGGATGAGCCCCACCGCCAGGGCCCGGCGGACGGTGGTCGTCACGACCTGGACGTGCCGAATCGCGAGGGAGACGAGGGGGACGAAGCCCAGCATCCCGTCGCGCTCTACGCACCACCCCAGGAACCGGACGACCCGGCGACCGGCCAGGGGGGTCTTCTCCCCGGCGAGGAAGACGGTCGGATCGACGTCCAGCGTCTCGTGCAGGGGACGAGGTGGCTCCCGGAGCGCCCGGGTGGAGGCAGCCCGAAGCGACGCCGGCGGGTCGGCGTGCCCGAACGCGGGCGCGGGCCGCAGGTCCGCGAGCCAGTCGGTGACGCTGGGGCGCTCGTCTCCCTCCCCGTAGCGAACGGTCCAGCAACCCAGCCATCCACGCGGGCTCTCGGAGTCTGGCAGGTAGGGGCGCAGCCGCTTGGGGAGGCCTTGCGAGGCCTTCCGCCGCGCGTCCTGCCGCGTGGCGGACCAGGCCGGGTGCCCCAGGTAGCGATAGGTCCGCACGAT
Organism: uncultured Myxococcales bacterium; assembly: GCA_964478315.1. Classification (GTDB taxonomy): domain Bacteria; phylum Myxococcota_A; class UBA9042; order PHBI01; family JAAZYN01; genus CAYZID01. The sequence continues at coordinate 36,602 of CAYZID010000002.1, forward strand.
GCGGTATCCCTGCCCATGCCACGCGTGTAGGGACCGGAGTTGGAGGCCCATCCCGCTGAAGGTGGGGAGTCCCCCTCGGTCAGGCTCGTCCAAGATACCCCGGACGCTCAAGGCCTCTCGATAGGCCTCCAGCGCCTGGGCCATGGTCCGCTGGAACGCCTGCTGGGCCTCCACGAGTGCGGGCGTCGCTGCCCAGCAGCCCGGCATCGAATCCGCCTCCCCCCGAGCCCCTCCACGCGCGGCTCGCCGCGCGAGCGCCGCCGCCCGCTTGGCCTGCTTCTTCTTGGCCTTGTCCAAGGCGCGTCGCTTCGCCTGGCGCGACTTTCCCATCCCCAGCGCCCACCTTTCGCCGCGAGCCCTACGGCCGCCGCGCAACCCGCTCCGTCTCCCTGCCCGTCCCCGCTACGGCGCGCCGTTCTCGCAGCAGCCGTCGTCCTCCTCACCCTCGTCGTCCTCGCGGGGAGCCCCTTCTACCACGACCGCGCGCTCCAGGCGCTTGGCGAGACGCTCCACGTCCACGGACCGCAGGAGCCAGCGCAAGGCGAGCTCGTCGGGGACGACCTCGTGGAAGCGCCCGGCCCCCAACCGCCGCGCCAACCGCCGCGCCCGCGCCTCCACCGCCGCGCGCAGCCCGTCGCGAAGGACCTCCCCGCGCCCGAGCCCCAGGGGGCCGTCCGCTGGGTCGCCCCCGGCGCCCGGCACGGGATGCCCGAGATCCATCCAGAACGGCCCCCCCGCTGCGCCCGCCCGCGCGTAGCCGGCGGCCCCTAGGGCGCCCGCGAGGACCTCGCCCCAGACCGTGCCCAAGAAGTGCTCCAGTCGCCAAGAGGGGCTCCCGTCGGCCCGCGGCGGCAGCTCGTACAGGCGCATCCGCGGCGGCGCCAGCCCGATGTAGCCCGCCAGGTCGCCGGCCAGCTCGGCGGAGTAGCGGGGCGCCTCGCGGGCGATGAAGACCCCCTCGTCGGCCCCGCGGGCGCCCTCGACGACGAGCTTGTCGCCCCGCATGGACCGGGCCCGGCGGCGCCGCCCGCCCAGCGAGAAGGTCACCTCGTGGTCGCCGCCCGCCAGCGCCTCGCGCTGCTGGGCGCTCACCCGGGCACGGCCCACGGCCCGCATGGTGACGGCGTCCAGGACCTCCACCTCCGCCGAGTCCCGCAGCGTGGAGTGGGCGGTGCCGCGCTCCAGGAGCTTCTGGGCCTTGACCTCGAGCACCCAGCGCCCTCGGTCCACGGGCCGAAGGAGGTCCGCCTGGGCAGCGGCGGCGAAGAGGTCCTCGCAGTCCCCCTGGGACCACTGGGAGGCCACGCTGGGCGGCAGGCGCTGGTGGAGCGCCTTGGGCGTCACGAAGTGCTTGGGGTTCTGCATGGTGAGGCCCAGCGCCTGCTGGACGAGGACCGAGGGCCGGAAGGCGATCTCCTCGTCGAACAGGCGCCCCTGGGCGGCGCACGCGAGGAGGTGTTCGAAGCGCGTGCGCTCCCAGTCGTCGGCGCACAAGCCCAGGACGGCCACACCCTGGCCGCGGCGACCGCCGCGCCCCACGCGCTGGACGAGCGAGCGCACGTTGGGCGGCGGGGCCACGAGGACGACGCCGTCCACGTCGCCGATGTCGATGCCCAGCTCCAGGGTCATGGTGGCTACGCAGACGCCGCTGGGGGCGGCGATGAACGCTCGCTCCACGCGCAGCCGCTCGGGCCGCGCCAGGCTCCCGTGGTGGGTCCACACGGGGACCGCGCCCGTGGGCAGGCGCGCCCCCAGCGCCCCACCGAGCTGCTCGGCCTCGTTGCGGCTGTTGGTGAAGACGAGGACCTTGGAGCCCGGGCGCCCCCGCACCCAGGCGGCGATGGTGTCCACGGCGTGGGGCAGTTGGTAGGCGAAGGCCAGCTCGGCGTCGATGGGGCGCGGGGCGGTGGGGTCCCGGACGACGCGCGCCCCGGCGCCCAGGTAGTCGTCGGCCACCTCTTGGGGGTGGGCGGGCGTGGCGGAGGCGCCGGCGCGCTGGACGGGCGCCGCCGCCACGCGGTCCAGGCGCGCCAGGAGCACGCGGAGCTGGTCGCCGCGGGAGGTGCCGGCCAGCAGGTGCAGCTCGTCGAGGACCACGGCGCCCACGTCGCGCAGGGTGGCGGGGCGCCGCGCCAGCAAGGAGTCCAGCGACTCGGGTGTGGTCACGAGCACGGCGGGGCCCTCGCCGCGGTCCAGCCCCCGGGGGTTGGGGTCGTCGCCGGTCTTGAGGCCCAGGCTCACGCCCAGGGCGCGCAGGGGGCCGTCCAGGCGCCGCCGCAGGTCGTTACACAGGGCGCGCGTGGGGCTCACGACGAGCAGGCGTGGGCCGCCCAGGGTGCTCGCGTCGTGGCGGGCGCGCGGCGGCCCGCCGGCGCGGAGGGCGTCCGAACGCGCGGCGAGCAGGCGCTCCACGAGCGGCGCCAGGAGGGCCTCGGTCTTGCCGGTAGCGGTGGGGGCGCTCACCAGCACGGGGCGCCCGGCGAGGAGCGGCCCCGTAGCCAGGCGCTGGATGGGCCGCAGGTGGGGGAAGCGCCCGTAGAAGGCGTACCAGGTGCGTTGAAGCCGGTCCTTGATGACCTGCTCGTCGGGGCCGGCGTCCGGGGTGGGGGGCATGGCGGCGCGCGCCCTCAGAAGAAGAGCTGGTCTTGGAGGCCGCGGATGACCTCGGGCATGCGCCGGGGGTGGTAGCGGGCCACGTCCAGGAACTCCAGCAAGAACTTCATGGCCTGCCGGGGGTTCGTGAGGAGCCCGCCGCCCAGGAGCCCGTGGGTGACCTGAGCCAGTGCGGCCACGAGGGGCTGCGGGACGCGGGCCTTGGGATGGGCGCTCACGTAGAAGTCGCAGACGGCGCGGGTGAGGTCGGTGTAGTCCTCCTGGGACAGCGGGCTGAGGGTGTGGTGGCGTGAGGCGTGTACGGCGTTCTCCAGCGCCGCGACGCCGTCCTCGTTGGGGGTCATGGCGAAGACCGTGTAGAGCCCGGCGTCCTCGGCGTAGCGGGCGGGGAGCTCGCGCAAGATCCCGTGGCCGCCCAGGTTCAGGTCGGCCTCGTCGAAGGGTGGCGGCTCGGCGGTGCCGTCGCCTCCGCCCGTGGCCGCCCAGGACCAGGCCTTGAACAGGTGCTCGGCGAAGAAGCGGTTGTCCTTGGACAGCAGGGAGAAGAACTCGGCCTCGTCCAGCAGGACCACGAGGCCCGCGTAGCCCGAGGCCCGCGCCAGGGCGGCGAGCCCGCTGAGGAGGTAGCCGTAGATGCGCGCCCAGGGGCGCACGTCCATGAGGCTGTAGATCTTGGGGTGGGGCCCGCGCACGGCCCGCAGGGCGCGGTCGATGTCGGCGTTGGAGACGGTGGGGTGCCCTTCCAACCAGTCCATGAGGAGGTCGCCGAGCCGGCGCAGCTCGGCGTCCGCGTCCCGGTCGTTCTCGGTGAGCTGCCAGCGCAGGCGCTTGGGCGCGTCGGGGGCGGAGAGGGACGCGAAGTGGGCCAGGGCGGGAGAGAGGTAGAGGTGGTAGCCGCGGTCCATGGCGCGGCGGCGCTCCTTCACGGAGTCCCCGGGGAGGAGGCTCGTCGTGGCCTGGAGCTGCTCCATGGTCTCGGGCGAGGCCACGGCGCGCTCGAACAGCGGGCGGAGCCCGGCGCCCTCCTCGTGGGGGCGCTCGGGGTAGCGCAGGGACCGAACCAGGCGGCGGTAGACGCGCTTGGGGTGGCTGGGGGCGGCCTCCAGGGCGTCCAGGGTGGCCTGGCAGGTGAGGAAGTTGCGCTGGAGGGCGAGATCCTGAGCCAGCTCCAGGAGGTGCGTCTTGCCCGTCCCGTAGTCCCCCAGGAAGACGCGCGTGGCGCCGCCCAGGTCGCCCACGCGATCCAGGTCGGCTTCGAGGAGGTCGATCTCCTGGGAGCGGCCCACGGTGTAGGCGTCCAGCGAGGCGCTGGGGACCACGCCCAGGCGCATGGCCTCCAGGGTCATCACCGCCAGCTCGGCCTCATAGGTGCCGGCGAGGGGCGTGAGGGCCGAGGCGGGAGCGGAGGCGGAAGCAGAAGCGGGCGCGGGCGCGGTGGCGGAGGCGGGCGCGGTGGCGGGTGCGGTGGCGGGTGCGGCTGCGGGCGCGGGCGCGGAGGCGGGCGCGGAAGCGGAAGCGGAAGCGGAAGCGGAAGCGGGCGCGGACGCGGAAGCGGAAGCGGGCGCGGATGCGGGAGCGGACGCGGAAGCGGAAGCGGGCGCGGTAGCGGAAGCGGAAGCGGTAGCGGGTGCGGCTGCGGTCGCGGGCGCGGAGGCGGGAGCGGGGGCGGGAGCGGGCACGGAGGCGGGCGTGGGCGCGGTCACGACGCGCGACAGCTCCCGGGCCAGGACGGTGCGGGGCAAGGGCTGGGAGTCGAAGCGCACGAGCGCCTCGCGGCCTCCCCGCTGCCAGGACAGGAGCTCGCCGACCCCGTACTGGGGGTGCTCCACGAGGACGCGTGGGCCGGGTGCGGAGGGACGCCTAGAAGTCATCGAAGTCGTCTCCCTCGCCCGCCGCCTCGCTGGATGCAGCCGCCAGGCCGGCGTGGCTCAGGTTCACCAGGCGCTCGGCCTCGGCGGCCGTGAGGCCCGTCTCGCCGTCCACGAGCTGGCCCTGGAGGAAGTCCACCCAGGTCTTCACGAAGAGGCGCCGGTGGTTCACCTCGAAGAACGAGGCCACGGCCGCCTTGGCGAGCGTCCGGGCGTTGGCCTCCTGGCGCGCGTGGTCGAGCTGGACGCCGCGCGCCGCCTCGAAGACCTCGACGACGCGCGCCCCCAGGCGCGTGAGGAGCTCCTCGGGCTCCAGGTCCAGGCGCTCCAGGTCGATGAGGACGGCCTGGGGGCTGCGGACGCTCAGGGGGATGGGGCTCTGGAGGCGCTGGTAGAGGGCTGGGTAGTCGGGCACGACGTTGCGCATGAACTCGGGCGGCACGGCGTACATGAACAGCGTGTTGGGGAGCTGGTGGCGCCCGCAGAGGTCGATGACCTGGCGCAGGTTGTCCCCGATGGCGTGGGAGCGCTTGGCGCTCACCGACAGGTTGCGGTCCACCTCGTCGAAGAGCAGCGCCGTGCCCGCGAAGCCCAGGGCTACCGACATCTGGGTGAGGGCGCGCAGCATGGTGAAGCCGTTGGCCTTGCTCAGCGCCTCGTAGACACCGTGGGGGCGCAGCTCGCCCGGGGGGACGGGCTCGCCCAAGAGCCACGCCTCCAACACGCGCTCGGCCGCGCGGTCGCCCTCCAAGTAGGCCCGGCCCAACGCCACGATGGCCTGGCGATAGGAGTGGCTCTCGCAGGGCGCCCGCCCCACGGTCCCGTCCAGCCACTCCAGGGCCGCCTGGCGCGCCGCCTCCTCGGGCTTCGCCGCGCCCGCCTGGGCGAGCTGGTCCCGCGCCTGGGCCAGGCGGTCGTCCAGGTGGCTCCGCAGCACGTCCCCCACGCCGTAGTCCGGCTGGGCCATGGCCTGGCGCGGGGGCAGCGCCAGCCGCCGCGCCACGGACTGGTACACCTTGAAGGCGTCGTCGTAGGGGCACTCGGTGGGCGAGAGCTCCACGACCGCCGTCACGAAGCCCTGACGCCAGGCGAGCTCGCGCACACAGTAGAGGAAGTGGGTCTTGCCCGCCCCGAAGTAGCCCTGGACCAGCTTGAAGCTGGAGCCGATGCGGAGCTGCCGCTGGAAGTACTCGTCCTCCAGCACGCGGAGGTAGCTCTCGTTGCCCACGTTGATGCGCAGGACGCCGTGCTCCGGGGGCAGCCCGCCTTCGCCTAGGCGCTGGAGGATGTGCAGCGCCTCCAGGCTGGGGTCCACGGGGGGCGGAGAGAAGGCGGGGGGGATGGACAGGGACATGGGGTTCTCCAAAGGACGCGCAGGACGGGGGAAGCTCAGGAGGCCGCCGGGACGAAGCGGATGGACAGGTGGTACTGGCCCTCGGTGGCCGAGCTGGGCAGGAACAGGACGCCGCGCTTGTCGCGCGTGGAGCCGCCCGTGGCCGTGCCCAGGTCCACGCGGACACCGTGGCGGCTCAGGAGGCCGGCGCGGCGCAGGTGGACGAGCTGGTAGGCCAGGAGATAGCGCGGGAAGTCGGCCACCTTCCCCAGGGGCGTCTTGCGCCAGGCGTCGGGGCCCACGCGCAGCAGCGCCAGGGGGCCCGTGAGGTCCACGAGGTCCACGCGCTCGCCCGGTCCCAGCCCCCGGGCGCGCCGGACGATCTCATAGGCCTGGCGCAGCAGGTCGAAGAAGCGGGCCGGCTCCACGGCCTCGGCCTTGATGCGGGCCTTGGCGTCGGCCCAGGCGCGGAGGATGGCCGCCGGCTCCGGGCGACAGGTGACGACGGTCTCCCGCGCGTAGCGGATGCGGGCCTCGCCCGCCGCCAGGTCGAGTTCCACCGTGAGGGGCGAGAGCAGGACCTCCAGGGGCTTGTCCGTGAGGACCTGGGGGGCGATCCCCTGGGCGCGCGCCCGGGCGTCCAGGTCGCGCAGCAGAGCGCCGCGCGCCTTGCGCCGGAGGGCGCCCAGGTGCTGCCCCAGGGCGTCCACGAGCGCCGCGCGCTGCTCCTCCAGCCCCGAGCCGGGGCCCTCGCCGGTTGGCCCATCCCCCGGGGCGAAGACACCCAGAGACACCCGCTGGAGGGCCTTCCGCGCCTTGTCCACCGCGTCCACGCGCCCCAGCGCCCCGGGCTTGGCGAGGGCGTCGAGGGCCTTGCGCGCCCGGTCGGGCTCCCGCAGGGCCACCTTGAGGTCGTCGCGCAGGCGGGCGACGAGCTGGGCGACGTCCGGCTCGACCGGCGCGTCGGGCGCGGGCGTGGCGCTGGCGGCCTCCACGGGCGCGGCTTCCGAGGGCGCGGTGGGCGCGTCGGGCGCGGGAGCGGCGACCGGAGCCGCGTCGGACGCGGGAGCGGCCGCCGCGTCGGGTAGCTCCAGGTCGAGGTTCCTCGCGTCTCCGTTCGTGTCCGCCATGGGCTCGCTCCGGGGTGTGTCTGGAGGTTCGGAAGCACCCGCTTCCGGGGAGTGCTGTGCGTGTTCGGGGGTGGGGGGCGCTGCGTGGTGGGGGACCCGCCGTCTCGGCGCCTCATCGGCCCGCCCATTCCATTGTGTCCCGGTGCTACGAAAATGCGACACGCGTGGCAACCGATCGTTCGCGAACCCCGGACGGGAGCGGTCCAGCGAGAGGGGCGAGGGGGGCGGGACGGGGGCAGGTGAGCGGCGGAACAGCGAGGCGCGCGCTTGACGCGGGAGGCCTGGGGCGGGAAGGATGCCGGCTCCCTCGCTTCTGGTCGATGGGGACCTCGCCCCCCAGGGGCCGCCCCGACACCCGACGCGCCACCGCCCTCTCACCGACGGGACGCACGGATGGACAACCTCACCCTCGCCCTCATCATCTTCGGGGTCGCCCTCACGGCGGCCTTCCTCTGGATCATCTGGAGCTACATCCAAGGGCTCCGGGGCAGCCCGCGCGAGCTGTGGCTGCTCTACACGGCCAAGATCATCGAGTACTCGGCCTACGGCTCGGCCAACGTGGCCTTCACGCTGTTCCTGTCCGCGGACGTGGGGCTCACGGACATCGAGGCCGGGAGCTACATCGGCGTCTGGTCCACCGTCCTCACGGTCGCGACGATGCTCGTGGGGGCGGTCGTCGACGCCATCGGGATCAAGCGCACGCTCGTCGTCGGAACGTCCCTGCTCCTGGTGGCGCGCTTCTTCCTCCCGCTGTTCACCAACATCTTCGGCGTCACGTTGCTGGGCTTCATCCCCCTCGCCATCGGCACGGCGGTCGTGGGCCCCGTGCTCTCCGTGGGCATCAAGCGCTACACGACGGCCGAGGGGGCCACGCTGGGCTTCGGTCTGTTCTACACCCTCATGAACGTGGGCTGGGCCTTGGGCGGCATCATCTTCGACGAGGTCCGCGGACTCCTGGGCGAGCACGCAGAGGTTCAGGTAGGCGGCTTCCTGGAGATGTCCACCTACCAGGTCATCTTCGCCGTGGGCTTCTTCCTCACGATCCCCACCTTCATCCTGGTGATGCTCATGCGCTTCGGCGTCGAGCGCCTAGACGACGGGACGGTCGTCGTGGAGCCGGCCAAGGAGAAGGTCGTCAGCGAGGACGGCGTGCTCGCTGCCATGTGGAAGGTCATCGCCAAGGCGGGCCGGGACACCGTGAAGATCTTCGGCGAGGTCATGACCCACAAGGCCTTCTGGTACTACATCGGGATGCTGGGCATCTTGGTCTTCGTCCGCATGGTCTTCTACCACTTCCACTACACCTTCCCGAAGTACGGCATCCGCGTGCTGGGCGAGGGCGTCAAGATCGGAAACATCTACGGGGTCCTGAACCCTATGCTCATCGTCTTCCTCGTGCCCTTCGTGGCGGCGCTCACGAAGAAGGTGAGCTCCTACAAGATGATGATCGTCGGCACGACGATCTCGTCCGTCGCGGTCTTCCTCGCCACCATGCCCGCCCACATCTACAGCGGGCTCATGGACACCTGGGTGGCCGAGCTGGTCTTCGACCGCTGGCTGGGCGTCCCACCCGAGCAGCAGGCGCCCATTTTCTTCGTCCTCATCGTGTTCATCGTCGTCTTCACCATCGGCGAGGCCATCTGGTCGCCGCGCCTCATGCAGTTCACGGCAGAGATCGCCCCCAAGGGGCGCGAGGGCTCCTACATCGCCCTGTCCTACCTCCCCTACTTCGCCGCCAAGCTCGTAGCCGGCCCGCTCTCCGGCTGGCTGGTTGCCACCTACACGCCCGAAGACGCGACCTCCTACCCCAACCACTACATGGTGTGGATCTGGGTGGGCGGTATGGCGGCCATCTCGCCGCTGGGCCTGGTCATCTTCCGCAAGATCTTCCACAAGGCCGAGCGCGGCGAGCTCTACGAGGAGGAGGCCGCGGCCTGAGCCACGGCCCCAACCGGGCTCCTACGGCGCGGCCGTCGCGTCGGCGCCCGTGAAGTCGCAGCTCCCGGGCGGGGTGTTCTCCTGACACAGCGTGGGCACCTCGATCCGCGGCGCCCCCGCCCACAGCGTCTCCACGAAGTCGATGAACTGCTGGCGCGCCGCCTGTCCGCCCAGGGAGTCCCCGGCGGCGAAGCCGTGCACGTCCAGCCCCTCGCCGGGCACGTGGAACTGCGTGACGGCGCTCCGCCCCACGGCCTCCTCCGCGTGCTCCAGCCCCACGATGGGCCACAGCACCTCGCCCACGTGCAGGGCGTCCACAGACGTGGCGACGAGCTCGCTGCCCATGTTGGGCAGGATGGGATCCCCCTCGCTGATCTGCACCAGGAAGACCTTGCTCGCTTGGGGGTCGGCCCAGATGGCCCCGTCCATGGGGTCGAACACGGTCTGGGCCATGGCGATCCCCAGGTTCAGCGCCGCCGGCCCGTCGAAGCGCCCGGCCAACCCCAGCTCCACCAGCCCGTAGTAGCTGGACGGCGGCAGCCAGTGCGAGAAGCCCGCCCCCGGCACGTTGAGCACGCCCCCAGCGATGGCCGGCTCCAGGTAGCCGAAGACCAACCCCATGGTCCCCCCGAGGGAGCCCCCCGCCCACACGGGCGTGTCCAGGCTGGGCCGCCGCCCCGCCGCCGGGTTGTCCACGCCGCCCACCTGCTCGGCCGCCAGGGCGTCGCCCAGCACGCCGTCCAGCGCCGCGAACAGCGCCTCGGCCCCGGCCAGGGACTCCAGCACGCGCGCCGTGATGCGGTCCACGCCGCCGTAGGGGTGGAGCAGCCCCTCCAGCGTGTCGGGCAGCGTCGCCTCGGTCCAGCCGTCGATCTCGATGCCCAGCTTCAGGGCCCCGTGGCTCGCCATGAGCGAGTCGAAGGACCCGTCGTGCACGCTCCCCCCCGTGCCGTGGCAGTACATGACCACGCGGTAGTCGCCCTCGCCCACGGGCACGACGGCGCGGAAGGGGGCCTCGCGCGTGCCCACGGCCTCGGGCAGCCCATCGGCCCCGCGGTGGAGCGCCCCCGGCGCCTCCTCCAGCGCGCTGGGCAGGCCCGTGAGGCGCCCCGTGACCACGACCGCCACGCCGTCCTTGGGCGCCACGGCCACCTCGTCCACGACGACGCCCACCTCCCCCGCCGACACCGCCTCCAGCGCCAGCTCGCGCAGCCGCAACAGGTCGGCGCGCGCGTCCCCCTCGGACCGCGTCGTGAAGTCCCACAGGCGCACCACCCGCGCCGGGTCGACGCCCGCCGCCTCCAGCGCCGCCCGCCCGGGGGCGTGGTAGGCGGCCAGCGCCGCCTCCTCGGCGTCCGCCGGCGCCTCCAACCCCAGGCTCACGCGCGCCCGGCGGTCGGCGGTGAGGGCGCCTCCGTCCTCGGCGCGGAGCCCGTCGAGCACCACGGCCAGGTGCTCGGTGTTGGGGGCCAGGGGGCGCCGCGGGTAGCAGGCCAGGGTGCCCGGCTGCCCGGCGATGACGCCCGCGGCGTCCGGGTTGTGCACGAAGCAGCGCACGGGCTCCCGCGCCCCCAGCCGCGGGCCCTCGGCCACCAGGAGAGCGAAGGCGTCGTCCACCACCGCGTCGGCCACGTCGGCCTCCCGCAAGGTCGCGGAGAAGGCGGTGACGAGGGGGGAGATGCGCGAGAAGCCGTTCGCCCGGTTGAGCGCGTCGGGGGGATCCTCGGCGGGCAAGGAGGCGCCGTCCACGGCCAACCGCAGGCCCGTGGCGCTGTCCGCGTCCACGGCGGCGAAGACGTTGGACGGCCAGGGGAGCAGGCACAGGCTGGGGTCGGCGGGGTCACAGGGGGCCGTGCGGGGCGCGCGCTCGCCGGGCTGGCGGGGCGGCGGCGGGGCGATGTCGGGCGCTGCGTCGGGCCCCGCGTCCACGCCGACGTCGGGCGCGCCGCCGTCGCCCGCCACGTCGAGTCCGGCGCCGTCGCCCGTCGCGTCCGTGCGGACATCGCCGGTGTCGGGGCCGGCCCCGTCGCCGCCGCAAGCTGGCGCGGCGGCCAGCGCCAGGGCCAAGGCCGCCGCCAGGGACGGCGCGAGGGCGCGGGGGTGGACGGGGACGGGAGCCAATCGGGGGCGGTGCATGGGGCCTCCAGTGCGTCGCGGGACGTCGAGGGGCCGCATGGTAGCCCTGACCGTTCGGCCGAGGGAAGCCTGGGCCCGCGCGCCCTGTCACGTGGCGGCGGAAGCGGTAGCGTCAGCGGAAGCGGGCTCAGCGCCCGCAGCAGCGCTTGTAGTTCTTGCCGCTGCCGCAGGGGCAGGGGGCGTTGCGGCCCACCTTGGGCTCGGAGCGGACGACAGTCTTGCCGTGGAACTTGGGGCGCTGGCGTTGGGCGAAGGCGAGGTGATCGATGTCGCGCGCGGGTGGGAGGAAGCGGTCGACCCACTCCTGGGGCAGGAAGAGGTCGGGCAGATCGAGCTGGGCGACGAGGGGCGCCACGAACAGGAGGTGCTCGTAGTTGAGTTGGTCGATGGACCACGGCCCAGGTGCGCTCAGCATGAGGGAGACGGCCACGTCCGTGGGCACGTCTTCGGGGCGCTCCCAGGACAGTCCCGTGTTGAGGCCGAGGCGAGCCGCGAACTCGAAGGTCTCGCGTCGGGCGGCCTTTCGGGCGAGGTCGGCCGTCTCCTCGGGGGCCTCCATGGCCGCGGAGACGACCTGGGCGAAGAGGGAGAAGTCTTCGGTGATGAAGGAGAAGGCTCGTGGGTCGAGCTGGCGCATGCGTCGGATGGTCTTGGTGACCTCAGCGCGGAGCCGCCTGTGCCGGGCGCCCAGGGCGAGGAGCCCGCTGAGGCCCTCCAAGAGATCCACGGGGGTCTTGGCTTCGAGAAAGCGGCGCTTGTAGGCGGGCAGGAGCGCCTTGCCCAGGCGGGCCACGGACCACACGGCGCGGGCCCCCAGCACGCGCTCGTCCAGCTGTAGCAGGGGCCAGGAGGGGGTCAGGTTGTCGCGGACCATGGACGGGAGGAGCTCGGTGTCCGAGGGGCCGTGCATAGCGTAGAGAGGAAGAAAGCTTCCCAGGGTCCACGAGGCGTCCCAGCAGGCCTTGAGGAGCTGGCGGTTGCGCTTGTTGACCCGGCGCTGGCGGCTGAGGGAGGGGAGAGCCACGCGGAGATCGCCGAAGAGCCGGATGGTTTCGAGCAGCAGCACGCTGCGCAGGCTGGGCTGGACGGCCGTGGCGGCCCGGATGAGCTCGCGGGAGACGCGGTAGCCGGCTCGGATCAGCTCTTGGAGGAGGTCTGCCACGCCGCCACCGCCGGTAAGCTCGCTGGCGAGCTCGGCGGCGGCGCGGCGCTTGCGCGCCCGGTCCATGAGGGTGCGCAGGCGCTCGTGGCCGATGATGGGGGCGTCGAAGGACATGCCCTCGGCGAGGCAGGTGACGAAGTTCCCCTCGCGGGTGACGAGGAGGAAGGGGCCCTGGTTCCGGGGGTCCAGGGACAGGGCGACGCGGTCGGGCTCGGGGGGCAGGCGCGCCTCACCGAGCACGACCGCCACGGCCTCGGGATCGCGGTAGAGGCTCAACGCCAGATCGGCCTGGATGGCGTTGGCCCGCTCCAGGCGCTCCAAGAAGTGCACTGCGTGACCCATGACGCCCCGATGGTAGCCGGGCCGGTCCCAGGCCGTCATCCCCCCCCAACGCCCGGCGCTGCTTCCGCTTCCTCCGCCGCGCCCGCCCCCGCCGCCGCTTCCGCGCCCGCTCCAGCTCTCGCGTCCGCCCCCGCGCTCGGCTCAGCTCGCCGCGGCTTCGCCTCGGCCCGCGTGGGGTGGGGGCTCCGTCGCCAGCTCCAGGATGGACGCCGCCACGCGGTCCAGGGGCTCGATGCGCTCGGCCGCTCCCAGGGAGATGGCCGCGCCGGGCATCCCGTGCACCACCGAGGTCGCCTCGTCCTGGGCGATGGTCCGGGCGCCCGCCTGCCGCATGTGGGCGAGGCCCTCGGCGCCGTCCGACCCCATCCCCGTGAGGAGCACGCCCACCGCCGGGGCCCCCACGACTCGCGCCACCGCGTCGAAGAGCACGCCCACCGCCGGGCGGTGGAGGTTCACGCGGGGCCCCGTCAGGGGGACCGCCTCCAACCCCGCGCCCACCCGCTCCACCACCAGGTGCCTGTCCCCCGGCGCGATGAGCGCCACCCCTCGGCGCAGCGGCGTCCGGTCGGTCGCCACGCGCACCTTCATGGCCGACAGCCCGTCGAGGCGGTTCGCGTAGGGGGGCACGAAGGGGGCCGGCATGTGCTGGACGATGAGCGTCGGTGGGGTCCACGCCGGGAGCATCCTCAAGACACGCTCCACTGCCTCTACACCCCCCATGGACGCGCCGATGACGACCAGTGAGACGAAGACCTGGGGAGCCTCCCCATGAGGCAGACGGACACGTGACCCGTGGCGGCGCGGGCGCCCGGCGACCCCTGTGGGGATACGTCTCGGGGGCTCGCCCCGTTGGGCAGTCCCGGCGCCCTGCTCGGGGCTCTCGTGCTGGCCGGCCCGGAAACGCACCGGGCGACCATAGACCGCCGATGGGGGAGGCGCTGGGGCTCGGGTGGGCGTGCGTCGCCCCGAGTGGGAAGGCTGGCGCAGGGTGGGGCGTGACGCCTGTCGGAGCTGGGGTTGGGGGTTGGTCCGCGGGCCGAGGTTGGATGGCTGGCGGAGTTGGGGCTGGGCGTCAACTCGGGAGCTGAGGTTGGAGGACTGGCGGAGTACGGGGCGCGACGGCTGTCGGAGCTGGGGTTGGGGGTTGGTCCGCGGGCCGAGGTTGGATGGCTGGCGG
>CAYZID010000002.1:50400-73996 GCA_964478315.1 uncultured Myxococcales bacterium
CTCGGGAGCTGAGGTTGGAGGACTGGCGGAGTACGGGGCGCGACGGCTGTCGGAGTTGGGGCTGGGTGTTGGTCCGCGGGCCGAGGTTGGATGGCTGGCGGAGGACGGGTCGCGACGCTTGTCGGAGCTGGGGCCTGGGCGCCCGGGCGGCCATGGCCCCTTGGCCCACGCGCAGGACCGTGAGCAGCAAGGGGGCAGCCAGCGCGAAGGCCTCGGAGGTGGACTCCGGGCGGCGCAGGAGGGCGTCGGCGAGGCGCGCGCGCGGGGTGTCGGGGCTCTCGGAGGGAGCCAGCAGGGCGACGAGCCCAGCCCCTTCGGCGCGGAGAGCTTCCAGAAACTCGGGGTCGTGGGATCCGCCCTGGGGCACGCCCATCACGACCACGTGGGGGGGCGCGGCGGCCGTGTGGTCCAAGGCCCCGCTCAGCGTCGTGCTCACGCCCACGAGCGCGATGCGCGGGTCTCCTTCGAGCGTGTGCTGGAGGAAGCCGCGCAGGGCGGCCGAGCCGTCCACGACGACGACGCGACAGGGGGGCGGGTCCGCCTGGTGGATGCTCGCAGGTGGTGGGAGAGCGGTCACGCGGGAGCCCCCCCACCCTCGAAGATGTCCACGACCTCGTAGATCGTGTCCAGGGTGTCGGCGGCCACGGCCTCCATGAGCTCCCCGGTGGCGCCCAGCCGCTGCAACGCCCCGGGAGAGATGCGCCGGTCCAGGCCGCCCACGTCCGCGCCGAAGCCGAAGGCGTAGGCCATGCAGTCCGCGACGTGGACCACGTCCACCATGGGCGACGCCTCCAGCCCCTCGGCCTCGTCCGGGCGGTGGTGGTAGCGGGCGGCGTCGGCGAGGTGGGACGGCAGGCCCCAGCGCAGGATGATGGCCGCGCCGACCTCTCCGTGGTCGGTGCCCAGGACCTCTCGCTCGGCCTCGTAGTAGGTGAGCTCTCGCGCCTCCCGCGCGTCGCGCAGGTGGGCCGCCGACTCGGCGAGATAGGTCGCCACCACCAGGATGCCCACGTCGTGGAGGAGCCCCGCGGTGAAGGCCCCGCGGAGCTCGCGCCGTCCCAGGCGTCGCACGAGCGCCTCGCCTAGCGTAGCCACGGCGGCGCAGTGCTCCCAGTAGCCCGAGGCGCCCAGGTCGTAGCCGGGCACGTGGGAGGGGATGATGGCGCCCATCGCCATAGCCACGGCGACCTCGAAGACGCGGTCCGTCCCCAACAGCGCGATGGCGCGCTTGACCTCGCTCACCTGGTAGGCCTGCCCGAAGGCCGCGGAGTTGGCGATGCGCAGGAGGTTGGCGGTGAGGGCGGCGTCGGGTCGGATGACGCGCTCGAAGTCCTCGGCGCCGGTGTGTGGGTCGCGCAGGAGGGCCGAGAGGCGGCCCACGCTTGCGGGGAGGGCGGGGAGGCTGTCGATGCCGGCGGCGATCTGTTCAGCGGTGATCACAGCTCGTACTCCTTGCCCTGGGAGCGCACGAGGACCCGCCCCGTACCGACCTCCAGCGTGGCGGTGCGCGACACATGCCCCCCCACGTCCTCCGCGTGGATGGGGATGTGGTTCTTGAACAGCAGCTTGCGCAGCAGGACGTAGTTGCGGCGCCCGATCTGGAACAGGGAGTGCTCGTCGTGGAGGTTGGCGCCTCCCACGACGGTCACGCGCAGCCGCTCTTTGGCGGCCCCCAGCTCGTAGAGCCCCCGGAACAGGAGCGGGACGCCCGTGTCGCAGAAGGTCGTGGGCTGTCGCTCCGCGCGCCGCGGGGAGACGCGCGAGAGCGGGAGCATGAAATGGATCATGCCCCCCACGTGTCGCTCCACGTCCCACGCGATGGCGGCCACGCACGAGCCCAGCGCGTAGGTCGTGAGCTCCACCTCGGGGTCTCCGCTCAGCCCCATCTCCGCGATGCCGACGATGATGCGCTTCAAGCTCGTCCCCCTTGGGCTCCGTCTCGGGTTGGGGCGCGGCGCTCGTGGATGGACGCCCGGATGGACGCGAGCCCGTGCGACAGCCCGATGATAGACTCGCTGGGGGAGGTGTAGAAGACGCCGCCTGGGCGCAGGAGACGCTCCGACTCCCGGACGACCGCCTGCCGCACGTCCGGCGCAAGGTACATGAGGACGTTGCGGCAGAAGATGGCGTCGAAGGGCCCGGTCATGGGGTAGGGCCAGCGGGCCAAGTTCATGCGTTCGAAGCGAATGAGGCGCCGGACGAAGTCGCGGACCTCGAAGGTCCCGTCGGCGTGCCGACGGAAGTAGCGCTCACGCAGCTTGGCGGGGACCTTGGCTACGACCTCCTCGGCGTATCGTCCTACCTTGGCGCGGGCGAGCGCGTCCGTGGAGATGTCCGTCGCCAGGATGCGTAGGTCGTGCCCGCTCGCGCCGATGGACTCCAGCGCCGCGACGGCCATGGTGAAGGGCTCCTCTCCTGTGGAGCACGCGGCGGACCACAGCCGGAAGCGCCGTTGGCCTGCCATGTGGGCGCGCCGGAGACGGGCTGCGAGGTCCTCGAAGTGCTCGGGATCACGGAAGAACGACGTGTAGTTCGTCGTGAGGGCGTTCAGGAGCCGGATGAGCTCCTCGCGGTCCCTCTCCTCGCGGAGATACTGGAGGTACGCGCGGGCGTCCGGGAGCCCCAGGGCCCGCACGCGCCGCGCCACCCGACTCCGCACGAGCGTCTTCTTCGTGGCGGGGATGGCGATCCCCGCCTGGTTCAGCGCGAAGCCCCGCACGGCGTCGAAGAGCTCCATCGGGCGGTCTCCGAAGCTCCCGCGAGTGACCGCGGGGGCCCCGCCGCCCCTCGTGGGGGAGCGCGCTCCCCGAACTCTAGAATTCGGCGAGGGCGGCGTCATTGCCAAACTCCGCGTCGAGGTCCTCGGCGAACCCGAACCCGAGACCGTGGTTGCCGTTCCCGCCCCGTGGACTCGCGGGAGACCACGCCTGCATGGGGTTCGCCCCGGGCCCGCCGTCCGCGAACGTTCGGCCCGCCTGGGGTCCCGAGGAGCCGTGCTCCGCGGAGGTCTTGAAGTCTTCCACGAGCCGGACCATCTCGTCGGCCTGGGCGCGCAGCTCCTCGGCGGCGCTGGAGGACTCCTCGCTGCTCGCCGCGTTGGACTGGGTCACGCGATCCATGTCGCTCACCGAGGCGTTGACCTGCTCGATGCCCGCGACCTGCTCTTGGCTGGCGCGGCGGATGCTCTCCATCTGCTCCTGCACGTCCGCTACGGCCGCGACGATAGCCGTGAGCTTCTCGGCGACCTCCTTGGACGCCGCGACGCCCTCGCCGGCCAGGGCCACGGAGTCCTTGATGAGCCCCTCGGTCTTCTTGGCGGCCTCCTTGGACCTCAGCGCCAGCGTCCGCACCTCATCGGCCACCACCGCGAAGCCGCGCCCTGCCTCCCCGGCCCGCGCCGCCTCCACGGCCGCGTTGAGCGCCAGGAGGTTCGTCTGGAAGGCGATCTCGTTGATGTCCCCAATGATCTGCGCGGTGTCCTGGCTCGAGTCGCGGATCCGCTCCACGGACGTCACCATGTGCTCCACCGCGCTCGTGGCCTCGGCTGCCGTGTCCCGCGCGTCCTTGGAGCGCTCCGCGGCCCGCGCCGCGTTGTCCGCGTTGCCTCGGGACATGGAGGAGATCTCCTCCAGCGCCGAGGACGTCTCCTCCAGCGCCGAGGCCTGCTCGGTGGCCCCCTCGGCGAGGGCCTGGCTCGTGGCGGCGATCTGCGCCGCCGCCGCCTGGACCTGGCCCGCCGCGCCCGCCACCGCCATGACCTGCTGCTCCAGCGCCTCCACGGCCTGGTTGAACGAGCGGGCGAACTCCCCGAAGGCGCCGCGGAAGTCCGTGGGCAGCCGCGCCGTGAGGTCGCCCTGGGCCAGCGCGGCCAGCCCGCGCCCGACCTCGTCCATGGGCGCCGTGATGGCCTCCAAGACCGCGTTCATCTGCCGCGCCACGTCCCCGAAGGCGCCGGGGAACCCCTCGGCGTTCGCGCGGGCGCTGGGGTCTCCCGCCTCCACGCGGTCGGCGAGCAGCCCGAGCTCGCGGACGACGCCCTGGACGGTCGTGAGAACGCCTCCCAGGTGCCGCGCCAGCACGTCGTCGGGGCCGCTCGGGGTCACCTCGACCTCCAGGTCCCCGGAGGCAACTCGGTGGGCGGCTTTGGCCTTGTCGCGGACGTATCGCTGGAGCTCGCGGAAGCTGTCCGCCATGCGCCCCACCTCGTCCCGCCCGTCGTACGTGATCTCCTCGCTGACGTCCCCTTGGGCGATCTTCCGACAGGCCCGTTGCACCTCGGCGAGGGGGGTGACGATCTGCCGCGCCGCCAGCCATCCTCCCAAGAGCCCGAGGAGGACGGCGAGCCCGCCCGCGAGCGCCAGGCGTATGGGGCTCGCCTCGGCGGTGGCCGTCGCAGCCTCTCGGGCCCTAGCGGCCTGGGCGGTCAAGGCCTCCCGCGCGGCCGTGAGGGAGGACCCCACGGCGCCCAGCAGCCGAGCCTGCTCCTTGGCGGCGCGCCGCTCCTGCACCAAAGCGTCCGTGTAGGCGCGGCGGGCGGCGCCGAGCTCGCCCACCGCTTCCTCCAGGTGGGCGCCCGCCTCGGTCATGGCCGCCGCGATCCCCGCCACGCGCGCGACCCGGCGTTCGTCGGCGGCACCGGAGGGCTCGTCGGGGACCACCGCCGTGGCCTCCAGGGCTTCGGCTGCCACGCGCAGCGCCGCGCCGAGCGCCGCTTGGGGGGACGAGCCCGTCGCCTCCACCTCTGCGGTGTTCGTTGGTGAGGTCTTGGGGGTCATCTCGCGTCGCGCGGCCTCCAGGAGCCCCGAGAGCTTGCGCGCCGAAGCCAGGAGCTCGGTCGCGCCCTGGCCGCCGCGGTCCCCGAGCGGACCGTCCAGCTCCTCGCGGAGCGCCGCGAGCGCGCTCGCGACCTCGTCCAGCGCTTCTCGGAGGGCGGCTTGGGCCTTGGCGCTCTGGGCCAGCGCCGCGTCCGTGCGCGCCCAGGCTTGTTCCAGGGTGGCGATGGAGGTCCGTGCGCCCTCCCCGTAGAGGCGGGCCGCCGCCCGGAGCTGGGTGATCCCGTCGCCGCCGGTGCCGGGGTCTTCGCCGAGCCGGTCGAGCGCAGCCATCGCCGCTTCGAAGTCGCTCCGAGCTTCCTGCCAGCTCGCCTGGGCGCGTTGGCGCACGACCACGTCGGTCGCCAGTTGGTCCCCCAGAGGCGCGCGCGTGGGGCGGACCGCCTCCTGGCCGTTCGCGGCGCCGGCCCCCTCCATGGCCGCCAGGCTCGCCACGGCGGCCCCGTGGGCGGCGACCATCTGGGCGAGCACGCCCTGGGGCGCCACCACCTGGGCGTCCATGCGGCCGATCTCGCCGCTGAGCTGGTTCACGACGACGAACCCCACGGTCGCGATGAGCGCCCCCACGCCGCCTCCGAGGCCGAACAGGACCATCAGGCGCGTGCTCACTCGAAGGTCTTGG
The DNA here is from genome assembly GCA_964478315.1 of uncultured Myxococcales bacterium. GTDB lineage: Bacteria > Myxococcota_A > UBA9042 > PHBI01 > JAAZYN01 > CAYZID01. The sequence goes on from CAYZID010000002.1 coordinate 55,855, forward strand.
AACCTCATGATCGTTCCTCCGTTTGGGACCGAATCTCAGGGGCAGGGACCCGCGCGTCGGCCTGCGGCGTGGGTGTGGGGGCGTGGGCGATCGTGGCGGGCAGGTCCAGCAGGAAGACCAGCGAGCCGTCCACGTGGGCGGTCCCGGCCAGGAAGCCCACGCCGTCGCTGTCGAGGGAGGGCGGGAGCTGGATCTGGTCGGCCGACAGGTCCGTCACCTCGATGACCTCGTCCACCACCAGCCCCAGGGTCGTCTCGGCGTCTTCCGCCGGGAGTTGGGTGACGATGATGACGGTCTGGTCCGTGTCCTCTTGGGTGGCGGTCTGGAACTTGCGGCGCAGGTCCGTGACAGCGATGACGCGGCCGCGGAGGTTGACCACGCCGCGGACCTCGGGCGGGGCGTGGGGGACGCGCGTGATGGGGAGCAAGCCCAGGATCTCGCGCACGACCCGGATGTGCAGGGCGTAGCGCTCGTCTCCCACGCGGAACGTGATGTGCTTGCCGGCGAGGGCCCCGCGGGGGTTGGGCTCGCTCGCCGTGGCCGTTGGAGGTGCTGCCGTCATGGTCGGCTCCTGGGTGGGGGCGGGGGTCACGCCGCAGCTCCTTGGGTGCACCGCCCGGTCGCTCCCGAGGCGCCTGGGTGGCAGGCGCCAGCGAGGGCGTCCGCGTTGAGGATGAGGCCCACCGCGCCGTCCGAGAGGATGGCCGCGCCCGACAGGAAGGGGAGCTGGCCCACGGCGCCGTCGAGGCTCTTGATGACGACCTGCTGCTGGGTCACGACGTCATCGACGAGGAGCCCCACGCGCCCGCCCAGGGCCTCCAAGACGACGACGAGGCCCTGGGTTGGGTCGGTCACCGCGTCGGGGATCTCCAAGAGCGACCCGAGCCGCAGGAGCGGCAGCGTCTCGCCGCGGAGCTCCACGAGCTCCCGCCCGTCGGCCATGCGGTGGCACGCGCGCGGCCCGGGGACGAAGGACTCGGCGATGGACAGGGTGGGCAGCAGGATGCGCTGGGAGCCGCAGCGGATGTGCATGGCGTCGATGAGGGCCAGCGTCAGCGGGAGGATCATCCGGAACGCGGTGCCCCGCCCCGGCTCCGAGACCACCGAGAGGCGTCCGCGCATGGCGTCCACCTGGCGCTTGACCACGTCCATGCCCACGCCGCGCCCGCTGATGGCGGTGACCTTGGCCGCCGTGGAGAAGCCGGGGGCGAAGATGAGCATCTGGATCTCCGCCTCGCTGAGCGTCTGCCCGGGCCGGATGAGCCCCCGCTGGGCCGCCTTGTGGGCGATGGCCTGGGTGTCCAGGCCGCCCCCGTCGTCGCGCAGCTCCACGACCACGCTGCCGCCCTCGTGCTTGGCGGAGATCCACACGGTCCCCACGGGATCTTTCCCCAGCGCCTCGCGGCGCTCCGGGGGCTCGATCCCGTGGTCCACCGCGTTGCGGACCATGTGCACGAGCGGGTCGGCCAGGCGCTCGACCATGCTCCGGTCCATCTCCGTGTCCTCGCCCGACAGCTCCACGCGGACGCGCTTGCCGGCCAGCTTGCCGAAGTCGCGGACCATGCGCGCGGTCTTCCGAAAGAGGCCCTGGACGGGGATCATCCGCACGCGCATGCCGATGTCCTGGAGGTCCCGGGAGATCTTCCCCAGCCGCGCCAGCGACCGCCGCAGCTCGGGGCTCGCGAACTGGTGCAGCTCCGGAGCCCCCAGCAGCATGGACGTGACGATGGACAGCTCGCCGATGGTCTCCACCAGCGTGTCCGCGCGCTCCACGTCCACCTTGATCGTCTCCCGCAGCTTGGCGCCGTGACGCCGCGGGGCGGAAGCGGGAGCGGGAGCGGGAGCGGGTGCGGAAGCGGGCGCGGAAGCGGGTGCGGCAGCGGTTGCGGAAGCGGGGGCGGGTGCGGCAGCGGGTGCGGCAGCGGTTGCGGAAGCGGTCGCGGGTGCGGAGGCGGTCGCGGTCGCGGGTGCGGAGGCGGGTGCGGAGGCGGGTGCGGTCGCGGGAGCGTTCGCGTTCGCGGTTGCCGGTGCGTTCGCGGTTGCGGTCGTGGGTGCGGCTGCGGTCGCGGGAGCGTTCACGTTCACGTTCGCGTTCGCGGTCGCGGGTACGGCCGCGGCCGCGATCTCGTCGGCGGTCGCGGCCACCGCCCGGTCCAGGCGCTCGACCAGCTCCTGGGCTTGGGGCCACGCGGGGACGGCGCAGCCCAGCTCCACGGCGCGCTCGATGAGGTCCATGAGGGCGCTCATCACCCCCGTGGCGTCGAACACGAGGTCCCGCACGGGCCCCTGGAAGGGCAGCTCGCCTTCCCGGACGCGGTTGAGCAGGGACTCGGTGCGGTGGGCCAGGGTCGCCACCTGCTCCAGCTCCAGGAAGCCGGCGACCCCCTTGATGGTGTGGAAGGTGCGGAACAGGCCGTCCACCGCGGCGCGGTCGGGCTCGTCGCCGGCCTCGCTGGCGAGCAGCGTGGCGTCCGCCTCCTCCAGGCCGTCGCGGCTCTCCGCCAGAAACTCGCCCACCAGCGCCACCGAGTCCTCGTCCCAGTCGAAGCTGGGGCTGGCTTGGAGGGCGCTGGTGAGGTCGGGCGTCATGGCGGTGTGGTTCCTCGGGTGGGGTTTGGCGTCCTCTCCGGGGTCTCGGGGGGCGTTCGATCCAACGGGACGATCGGCGTTGGGGTTAAGCGGCTCACCCGCCGAGCAGGGGGCCCAAGGCGGCCTGGATGACCTCGGGCTTGAAGGGCTTGGTCACGAAGAAGCCCGCGCCCGCCTCCCGGGCCTCGGCGCGGTGCTCGTCGGTGGCCTCGGACGTGACGAAACCGAAGGGCGTGCGCGGGTCCTCGGCGCGCAGGGCGCGCAGGAACTCGATGCCGGTCATGACGGGCATGTTCCAGTCGCTGAGCACCACGTCGGGCTGCTCGGCGCGGACCTGCTCCAGCCCCTCGGCGCCGTCGGACGCCTCGACGATGTCGTGGCCTCCAAACCCGGCCTGGCGCAGCGCGCGCTTGAGGATCATGCGCATGGCCTTGCTGTCGTCGACCAACAGGATCTTCACGGGGGACCTCGCTCTGGGCTTGGGGTTGGCTGGGGTTGGCTGGAGGGACGCGGCGCGCGTGCGCGTCAGGCCGCCGCGATCTCCACGTCGGCGCGGGCGTCGGGCTCTGCCACGCGGGTGTGTGCGCCGCGGACGATGACGGTGCGGTCGGCGCGCACGGCCGCCACGGTCTCGGGCGTGGGGCGGATGAGGATGGCCGAGGCCGTGGGGCCCAGGGCTGGGGGCCGCCCAGCGCCGCGGTAGACGCGGATCTCGCCGCTGCGGATCTTGGAGACGATGAAGGCGCGGAGGACACCCTCGGGGTCCACGAGGAGGATCTCCGCCCCGAGCCCCGCGTCGTCGGGAGAAGATGCGCCGGGCGCCACCACCCCGGGAGGGGGAGCGTTCGGCCGCGACGACGCAGGCGCCGCGGGGGAGCGCGAGGGTGGTGGCCCCGGCGCGACTGGGGCGCCGTCGGGCTGGGCGTGGATGGCCTGGGCGGGCGCGGCGGGTGTGCCGCCCGCGTCGGCTTGGGCGTGGACGGCCTGGGCAGGCGCGGCGGGTGCGCCACCCGCGTCGGCCTGGCTGGACAGGGCCGCGGCCGCGGCGGGCGCGCTGCCCGCATCGGCCTGGGTGGACAGCGCTGCGGCCGCAGGGGCGATCGGCTCCTCTCTGTCGCCAGCGGGTGCGCCGGGCTCGCTCCCAGCACCTGGCTGCTGAGCCTCGGGTGTCGCAGCGACATCCACGGCCTGGCCGACCTCGGGCCCCGGAGGGCCTCCGTCGCCCGGCGTCCCTTCGACCTGGCTCAGCGCGAAGGCGTCAGCCTGCTCCTTGAAGAGCAGGCGCGGCGGCCCGAACAGGAAGATCCGGAAGCGCGCCTCGCCCAGCGTCAGGTTCAGCGGGAGGAGCTCGATGTCGCCGCCAGTGAGCCAGGCTTCGACCTCCTCCAACGTCGTGTCGCCCACCTTGCGGTGCTCCACGGCGCTGCCCCAGCGCAGGGTGGGCTTGGCTCCGTCGTTCCAGGCGCCCACGGCGATGTTGAAGGCCTCCTCGAAGCCCGCGGCGATGTCCTCGGTCACCACCGGCGGCGGGTCGGGGATCATCAGCATGGACGCGCCGATGGCGATGACGGCGTCGTGGGGCAGGAGGAAGCCCACCCGCGGCTCGTCCCCGTGGGTCACCAGGGTTTCGGCCTTGTAGACCTTGGGCGGGAGAGCCTCCAGGGCGGCCGCGCGGTCGGCTGGCACGTCGCCGGTCGTCAGGGTGGAGGGCTCGCCCACCAGGGCCTCCAGGGCCGAGGCGACGGCGCCCAGGCGCGCGCGGAGGTGGGTGGCGGGGCGGCGCTTCGTCGCGCTCGACGTGGCGGTTGGGGCGGACACGCGCCTACCTCCCCTGCGACTGGACCTGGCTCGTCTCCGGGCGCTGGGCCAGGACGCGCCGCACCTCGGCGGCGACGCGCTGGGAGACGGCGGCGCTCACGCCCAGGAGGCTGCGCGCCTCCAGGACGCTCATCGTTCGGTTGTGCTGGGCGGGGAGGAGGGCCGCGATGGCCGGGTCCAAGGACCCGAAGCCCATGCGCTCGGCCGCCCAATCCGCCAGGCAGACCAGCGCCCCGAAGGCGTCGGCCTTGCCCTGGTGGATGAAGTTGTGGTGGCGCCCCACGGCCCGCTGGACGTCCACGGGGAGCTGCCAGAGGCGGCACATGGCCTCGCCCGCCTCCTCGTGGACCTCGCGCACGGCGGGCCAGATGAGGTCGAGGGGGGGCGGGCGCTTGCCCCGGGGGGCGTCGCCCACGGCGATGAGGATGCCCGCCGTCCCCACGTCGTGGAGGAGCCCGCACAGGTAGGCGTCATCCGCCTCGAACTGGATGGCCCAGGCCAGGGCGCGGGCGGTCTCGGCCACGGCGATGCTGTGGACGCGCAGGCGGTCCATGGCGTCCGAGTAGCCGGGGCTGCGGAACACGCGCATGTTCATGGTCACCTGGAAGACCAGGTCCCGCAGGGGGCGGAGCCCCAGGCGCACGACCGCCTGGTGGAGCGAGTGCGTGGGCTCGGTGGCGCCGAACTGGGCCGAGTTGGCGCGGCGCAGGACCTGCCCCACGAGGAGCTGGTCTTGCTCCAGCGTGCGGACGATCTCGGCCACCGGCACGTTGGGGCGCCGGGACATCTCCATGAGGCGCAGGGCCACGGCGGACAGCCGCGGGGGGTTGTACTTGGGGTCGGCAAAGGTCGCCCGGAGGTGGGTCGTGAGGTCTCGCCCATCGATCATCAACGACCGGTATTCGCGGTCGAGGACCGTCTCCCCGCTTCGTTCTGGGTGACTCAGTTGCCCCTGAGGGTTGGAGATGTGGTAGGCCATGGCTTGCTCCCCTGTGGCCCCCCGCGCGGGGGCCCGCTCACAGGGAGACAACGGGACCCGCGTGGCCTGGCTTTAGCGCTTTGTTGGGGCTCAAGTTCGCCGCCTGAGGTCCCGTAGCGCCAGGTGCATCGCGGGGTTGCCCTCGGCCTCTCGGTAGGATCCCCCCGAGGGAGGCCCCGTCCACACGCAGCGGAAGGGAGTGAGGCGAACGATGCTCCGGTGGCTGTCATCCAGACGCGGTGAGAAGGGGGCGCCCCAGGCGGGCGCCGAGCAGCGCACCGCCGTGGTCGGCGGCGGGACGGGGGCCGGCCTGGACGCAGCCCTGGACGCCATCGGCGGGCTCCTGCGGGCCTACGGCGCGCGCGCCATCGACACCGACGAGGTGAGCGCCGAGCAGCACGCCGCCGAGTGTGACGCCTGGGCGCGCCACGTCCTCACCGGGGCGCCTGCGCCGGGGCAGGACCCCGAGGAGGCGCGCGCCGGCGTCAAGCGCTGGAACGACCTCGTGGCCTTCGTGCGCGCCCGCCGCGAGGCCGAGATCCACGCGCTGGAGGAGGCCTTCGGGGAGCTCCGCGACGCCCTCATCGACGTCGCCCGCAAGGTGCACGCCGAGTCCTCGCTCGACCGCGCCACCGACGGGAAGCTGCGGGACGAGGTGGGGAGCCTTCGCGGGCAAGCGATGGAGGAGGGCGTCTCCCTGCACCAGCTCCGGAGCTGGGTCGTGCGCACCACGCGCGCCGTGGAGAAGACCGTCCAAGAGCGCGAGGAGCGCCACGTCCGGGCCTTGGAGGACCTGGCCGCGACCATGCGCTCCATGCAGAACGAGCTCCACCGCGTGGCGCGCAAGGCCGAGACGGACGAGCTCACCCAGCTCGGCAACCGCGCGTCGCTGGACAGCGAGCTGGAGCGCGCCCTGGACCTCGGCCACCTCACCCGCGGGGCCGTGTCCCTCCTCATGGTGGACGTGGACCACTTCAAGCGGGTCAACGACACCCTGGGCCACCGCGCGGGAGACGCCGCCCTCCAGGCCGTGGCGCGCACCATGGTGGGCGTCGTGCTCCGCAAGGGCGACTTCATCGGCCGCTACGGCGGGGACGAGTTTGCCGTGATCCTCTACGACTGCGACCTCTCCTCGGCGGGGCGCGTGGCCGAGCGCATCAACGAGGCCGTGCGCGGCCTCCAGCTCCAGCACGACGGCAAGGACGTGCCGCTCACCGTCTCCATCGGCGCCGCCCAGCTCGATCCCGAGGACGACGTGGCCTCGTGGGTGGAGCGCGCCGATCAGGCCCTGGCCGACGCCAAGGACCGCGGGCGCGACGGGTTCTTCCTGGGCTGAGGTCGGGCGTGCGCCTCGCCAGGCGCCTCCCCCGACCTCCACGAAACCGCGCGGTCACACCCCCGCGCTCGACATGAACCCGCGGTTCTGGTTTGAATCTCCGCCCGCCGGACACGAACGCCCCGGCACACACGGAGAACGCCCATGCGACTACGCTCCCTCGCCTCGTCCCTCGCCCTCGCTTCGCTCCTCGCCGCCCCGCTCCTGGTCGCCCAGGGCGGCTGTGACGGCGACGGCGGTGCCTCGGCCGCCGACACCACGACCGCCGACGGCGACCCCCAGGACACCGCGGGCGCCGACGGGGCGGGCCCGGACATGGTGCAGCAGGACACCGCCCAGGACACCGGGCCCGAGGACGCCGCCGCCGACGTAGGCGCTGAGGACACCGCGGCGGACACGGGCGCCGGGGACACCGCTGAGGACACGGCGCTGCCGAGCTTCTGCGCGAACCCTGGGACCGTGGACTGCGAGGACGAGATCGTCCTGGACCTCTCGCTTCACAAGGACATGATCTCCACGGGCGCCGTGTCCAACAGCCAGGACGGCGCGGACTGGGTGTCCCAGGTGGACGCCACGGCGGGGGGCTACGGCAACTCCTCGCAGAACCCCTGGGTCTACGCTCGCTTCACGGACACGGGGCTGGAGAAGGTCGCCATCGACGACTGGGCGGCTCTGGAGAGCACCGACTGGGACATCGCCTTCAAGCGCTTCGGGATTCGCCTCAACAGCGGCGTGAGCGGCCCGGGCTGCGTGGTCGGCGCGGCGCTCGTGGGCGAGAGCTACGACGGCGTCACGGAGTTCAACCCGGCCACGGCGCTCCACGAGGAGGCCTTCTATGACACGGATAGCTGCACGATCATCCCCGACAGCTCGGGCCTCGGGAGCCCGAACTATCTCATGAGCGGCTGGTGGACCTACGACAACTGCGTGCAGACCACGGGGACGCCCTACCTCCTCCTCACGGACACGATGGCCCTCAAGCTCGTCGTCGATGCCTACTACGAGAGCGGCCAGGAGAACTGCAACGCCGGCCAGGGCCCCGGTCAGGGGAGCGCCAACCTCACCCTGCGGTGGCAGGCCCTCCCGTGAGGGCTCGGCTGGCCCGCGGGGGCGTCTCGGGGTTGCTCGGCGTCGCCCTGTGGGCGGGCGCCGCCTGCTGGCCCTCGGCGGCCCACGCCGTGCGCCCCACCGACGGAGGGCTGTGGACCTACACGCCCGAGGACGACGTCCGGTTCTGGGACGAGCCCTCGGGCCGCGTGCGCGTGCACTACAGCGTGGCGGGCCCCTCGGCCGTGCTCCCGGGAGACGACGACGGAGACGGCGTGCCGGACTTCGCCCAGCTCGCCGCCGAGGTCGTGGCCGACGTCATGACCGACTACGAGGAGACCCTCGGACTGCGCCCCGTCGTGAGCGAGGCGGAGGCCGGCCTGGGCGAGCTCGGCGGGAGCGCCGCCTTCGACGCCTACCTCGTGGACTTCGCCGGCCAGGCCGACGGCCACTTCTCGGCGGACACCTGCACCGACGTCCCGCGCCAGTGCGCGGGCGCCATCGTGTTCGAGAACGACTTCGCCGGCTACGGCTACCCAAGCCCCGAGTGGGCGCTGCGCTTGGTCGCCGCCCACGAGATGTTCCACGCCTACCAGGCGGCCTACGAGAACGAGCTGCCCGTGTGGATGTCGGAGGGGACGGCCACCTGGGCCCCGTGGCACCACGACCCGGCCTACGCGGACATCGCCTGGTTCGGGCAGTCCTATCTCGATGAGGCGTATCGCACGCTCTACAAGCCCCCGACCGGGCCCGTCCCGGCCTTCGCCTACGGCTCGGGGTTGTGGTTCGCGTTCCTCACGGAGCGCCACGGCGAGGGCGTCATCGGCGAGCTGCTCACGGCCATGGAGCGCACCACGGAGGAGCCCGTCGTGGACGTGGACGCCCTGACCGACGTCCTGGCCGCCCACGACGACACCTGGGGCGCCGCGTGGCCGGCCTTCACCTCGTGGAACCTCGCGACGGGGTCCCGGGCGGGCGTGGCGCCGAGCTACCCCTTCGCGGGGGAGCTGGACGGCGTCCCCACGGAGGCCTGGGGCTCGTCCATCGACGACGACAACCGCTTCTATGCCCTCTCGGCGCGCTACTACCGCGTGACCCACGGCGGCGGGCCGCTGTGGTTCGCCGTGGACGAGCCCGACCCGGATCTCCACTTCGCCCTGCACCCCGTGGCGGGCGGCAAGGCCGACGGTGCCGTGGAGGACGCCGTGGCGCGTTGGACCGCCGAGACGCCGGGGCCTTTGGCCGTGGCCGACGGCGCGGACCTCGCGCTGGGCGGCTACTGGCTGGTCGTCTCCAACGCGCGCACCGCGGGGAGCTCCATCAAGGCGCGCGTGTGCCTGGGCTCCGAGGCCCAGATCCAGGCGTGCGCGCCGCCCGCGCCCGCGCCCGAGCCCGCGCCCGAGCCCGCCGCGGAGATGGGCCCCGAGCCCGGCCCCGAGCCCGCCCCGGAGCGGGCCCCCGACCTGGCCGCAGACGCGAGCGCCGGGGCGGACGCGGCCTGGGACGCCTCGCCGGACGCCACCGGGGACGCCACCGCGCCCAAGCCCGCCGAGGGTGGGTGCGCGGGTGCCGGAGCGCCCACGGCGGGCTCTTGGCTGGCCCTCCTCCTGGGGCTCCTCGCGCTCCTGTACGCGGGCCGTCGCCCGGCCTGGCGCCCGGGCCGCGGGGGCTGAAGCCGGGGGAGCGAGAGCCTGGGCGCCGCGGAGCGGTCGGGGCTACTTCTTCGCGTGGCCCTTGGAGCCCTTGGCGTGGTTGTTCCCCTTGGCCTCCACGGCGTCCAGCTCCCTGAGCTGCCTGCAGGCCTGCTCCTGGCCGCCCTCGCAGCCCCGCGTGAGGACCACGCGCGCCTTGGCGAAGTCGCGCTTGGCGCCGCGCCCCGAGAGGTAGATCTGCGCGACGGACGCGCAGGCCACCGCGTCGCCCTTGTCGCACGCCGTCTGGAGCGGCGCCACGGCCTGGCGGCGCTTCTTGGCGTACCAGAGGTCGAGCCCCAGCTCGCGGCAGCTCACGGGGCCCCCGCGCTCGCAGCCGGTGATCAGGGCGGCCCGCGCCGCCTCCTTGCCGCCGTCCACCTCGCCCTTCTTGTAGAGCATGGCGGCGTAGGCGCAGGCCTCGTCCACGCCCTTGTCGCACGCCGTGCGGAGGTGGGTCACCGCCTTGGTGACGTCTCGGCCGGCGCGGAGCGTGCCCTCGTCCTCGGCCTTGCCGAGCTGGAGGCAGGCCTGGGCGTCGCCCTTGTCGCAGCGGCCCGCCCACTCGTCGGGCCAGCCCCGGGCGACGACCTCCTTCATGCGCTCGGCCCCGCCGCAGGAGCCCTCGTGGCCCGCCTCGCACGCCTTGGTGTAGGCGGCGGCGGCCTTCTTGGCGTCGCGGCCCCCGGGCGCCTGGCCCGTGGCGTAGCGCTCGCCCAGGGTCACGCAGGCCTCCACGCCGCCGTCGTCGCAGGAGCGGGCGTAGAGGCGCATGGCCTTGGGCGGGTCCTTGGTCACCCCCGCGGCGCCTCGGGCCAGGAGCTTCGCGGCGAACAGGCAGGCCTCGGTGGAGTGGCGGTCGCTCTTGGCCGAGACCTTGGGCGGCCCGTCGCACACCCGCTCAAAGAGGTCCAGGGCCTTGGGGGCGTCCTTCTCGGTCGTGAGGGCGCGGATCCCATCGTCCAGGCAGTCGGTCCAGTCGTCGCCCGCGCAGTCGGGCCCCCGGGGTTGGCTCGCGGCGGCGTCGGGCGCCGGCGGCTGCTCCCCTCCCTTGCAGGCGCCCAGCGTAAGCGTCAGGGCTGCGAGGGCCCCCCACCACGCGCGGGAGCGTCTGTCCCGCGTCGGTCTCGGCACTTGCTCCGTCCTCAGCATCTTCGCCCCTCCTCCCTGCGACGGCGCGGCGCGCGCCTGCGAAGGGCATGGTCCCACACGCGCTCGCGCTGCGCCAACGGGCGTGGCGGCGGGGTGCGGCGGAGTGGGCGCCCGTTGGGCGCGGGCCGGTCGGGCTACAGGAGGTTCGCCGCCAGCTCGGCGAGGTTGCTCCGCTCGCCCTTGGTGAGCGTCACGGACGCCGCGATGGGCTCGCCCTTGAAGCGCTCGACCAGGTAGGTGAGGCCGTTGGAGGCGCTGTCCACGTAGGGGTTGTCGATCTGGTAGGGGTCGCCGGTGAAGACCACCTTGGTGCCGTCCCCGGCGCGCGTGAGGATGGTCTTGATCTCGTGGGGCGTGAGGTTCTGGGCCTCGTCGACGATCATGAACTGGTTGGGGATGGAGCGCCCGCGGATGTACGTGAGGGGCTCGATCTCCATGAGCCCCTTGCCCACGAGGTCGGCGACCCCGTGGCCGGCGCGGCGCTCGCGGCCGCCGCGGAGCGACAGGAGGAACTCCACGTTGTCGTGGATGGGCTGCATCCACGGCTTGAGCTTCTTGTCCACCTCGCCCGGGAGGTAGCCGATGTCTCGGCCCATGGGGAAGATGGGGCGGGACACGAGCACGCGCTGGTAGGCCTGCTCCTCGGCCACGCGCTTGAGCCCGGCCGCCACGGCGAGGAGGGTCTTGCCCGTGCCCGCCATGCCCACGAGGGTCACGAGCTGGATCTCGTCGCGGAGCAGGGCGTCCAGGGCGAAGTGCTGCTCGCGGTTGCGGGGGCGGATGCCCCAGACGTCGTCGCGGAACTTGTAGGTGAGCTCCAGCGTGTTGGCGGCGAGGCGCACGCGCGCCAGGGCGCTCCCGCGGCCGTCGCGCAGCATGACGTACTCGTTCTCGTAGAGCTTCTCGGGGGGCTCCACCGCGTCCAGGGGCAGGGAGCCGTCTTCGAAGAGCCGGGCCACGTGCCCGGGCTCGGCCTCGATCTCCACCGCTCCCGGGTAGAGCTCGTCGAGGCTGATCCGCTCGGGGTCGTAGTCCTCCGCGTGGAGCCCCAGGGCGTCGGCCCGGATGCGGAGGTTCGTGTCCATGGTCACGAAGATGGCCGGCCGCTCGGGCTCCGTCTCCTTGATGTAGAGGGCCGTGGCGACGATGCGGTTGTCGGCCTGGTGGCTGATGCGCACGCCGCTGGGCAGGTCGCGATCGGTGAGGACGACGCGGACGAGGCCGCCCCGCTCGTTGGCGACCCCCTCGGTGAGGCTCCCGCGCGAGCGCATGGCGTCCAGGCGGCGCGACACCTCGCGGGCGTTGCGCCCCAGCTCGTTGAGGTCCTTCTTGAAGGAGTCGATCTCCTCGATGACCACGATGGGGATGCACACCGTGTTGTCCGCGAACGCGTCGAGCGCGTTGGGGTCGTGGAGGAGGACGTTCGTGTCGAGGATGAAGTTCTTGCGCGTCATGCGACGATAGGATCGCACGGGCGCCGCCTTGTCAAACCGCCCCGCGGTCGCCCCGAGCTGGCAAGGGCTGGCCTCCGAGCTACCCCTGGTCGCTCCGAGCTGGCAGGGCCTGGCCTCCGAGCTACCCCTTGGTCGCTCCGAGGTGGCAAGGGCTGGCCTCCGACCCAGCCCGCGCTCGCCTTGTCGGCGCGGCGCGCCTCTGCTAAGCGAGCGCTCATGCTTCTCTCGTTACAGACCGACGCTCTCCTCCGCCTGGCCCTGGAAGAAGACCTGGGCACGGGCGACCGCACCACCGACGCGACCATCGACGCCCACGCCCACTCGGTGGGGCGGCTGGTCGCCAAGCAGCACCTCGTCGTGGCGGGGATGCCCTGGTTCGCCAGGGTCTTCAAGCTCTTGGACTCCGACGTGGTCGTCGAGGCCCAGGTCGAGGAGGGGGCGTCCGTGGCGCCGGGCACCGTGCTCGCCACGCTCGCCGGGCGCACGCGGGCCATCCTCGCGGGCGAACGCACCGCCCTGAACGTCCTCCAGCGCCTGTGCGGCACGGCCACCGAGGCCCGGCGTTACGCCCAGGCCCTGGAAGGGACGGGCACCCGCGTGACGGACACCCGCAAGACCACGCCGGGGATGCGCGTCATGCAGAAGTACGCGGCCGAGCTGGGGGGCGCGGCCAACCACCGCTTCGGGCTCGACGGCGGCATCCTCATCAAGGACAACCACATCGCCGCCTGCGGCTCCGTGCGCGAGGCCGTGGCCCGGGCGCGCCAGCACTGCCCCCACGTCCTGCGCATCGAGGTCGAGGTCGTGGACCTCGACGGCGTGGACCAGGCCCTGGAGGCCGGGGCCCACGTCATCCTGCTGGACAACATGTCCACCGAGCAGATGGCCGAGGCCGTCCGGCGCGTGCGCGCCAGCGGCGAGCGCGTCCTCGTGGAGGCCAGCGGCAACATGACCTTCGAGCGGCTGCCCGAGGTGGCCGCCACGGGCGTGGACTACATCTCCGTGGGGGCGCTCACGCACTCGGCGCCCGCGGCGGACATCAGCCTGGAGATCACCTCGTGAGCGCGCGGCCCGCGGACCCACCTGAGCTCCACTGGCGGTGGCTCGGCGAGGTGGACTCCACGAACCTCCGCGCGGCCGCCTTCGCGCGCAAAGGCGCCCCATCGGGCACCGTCGTCGTGGCCGAGGCCCAGACCCAGGGCCGCGGCCGCTTGGGGCGCTCGTGGTGGTCGCCCCCCGGCGACAACCTCTACCTCTCCTACGTGCACCGCGTGCACCTCGCCCCGGACCAACTCGGTGGCCTCACCTTGGACGCGGGGCTGGCGGTGGCCGAGGCCATGGACGAGTTGGGCCTCCCCGCGGGCCTCAAGTGGCCCAACGACGTCATCGTCGCCGGGCGGAAGCTGGGCGGGCTGCTGACCGAGCTGCACACCGACCTCCCGGGTGGCGACACCGTGGTCGTGGGCGTGGGGGTGGATCTCAACACGCGGGCCTTCCCGCCGGAGCTCCAGCCCCTGGCCACGAGCTTCGCGCTGGAGACGGGGCTCACCGTCTCCGTCCAGCGCGCCGCCCACGCCGTGGCCGCGCACCTCGCCGCGCGGCTCCAGGCGTTCGAGTCCCGGGGCGGCGCCGACGTCGCCGCCTACCTGGAACGCTGGGTCCTGTCGGACGCGCCCGTCCGCGCGGGCGACGTCGTGGGGCGGGCCGCTCGGGTGGAGGCGGACGGAGCCCTGGTCTTGGTGGCCGAGGACGGCCATGAGGTGCGCGTGGCGAGCGGTGAAGTCACCAGTCTCGCTGGGTGGCCCGCGCGAGGAGGTGCGGCGTGAGCGGAGCGTCCGGGGAGCTGCTGCTCGTCATCGACGTGGGGAACACGAACACGGTCCTCGGGCTCTACGAGGGCGCCGAGCTCGCCCACTACTGGCGCATCGCCACGGATCCCGAGCGCACCACCGACGAGCTGGGCGTGCTCATGCTCCAGCTCCTCCAGGCGCGGGGCATCGACCCCGCCCGCATCCGCGGCGCCATGTGCGCCTCGGTCGTGCCCCCCGTCGTGCACGCCACTCGGCGCGCCTGCAAGCGCTACTTCGGCGTCCAGGCGCAGTTCGTGGGGGCCGACGTGGACTTGGGTATCGAGGTGCGCTACCGCCCCGCGGACGCCGTGGGCGCCGACCGCCTGGTGAACGCCCTGGCCGCCCACGAGCGCCACGGGACGGCGTGCATCATCGTGGACTTCGGCACGGCCACCACCTTTGACGTCGTGGCGGCCGACGGGTCCTACGAGGGGGGCGTCATCGCGCCGGGCATCGGCATCAGCATGGACGCCCTGTTCCACCGCGCCGCCAAGCTCCCGCGCGTGGAGATCGTCCGGCCTGGCCGCGCCATCGGCCACGCCACCGTGGAGAGCATGCAGGCCGGCATCGTGTACGGCTACGTGGGCCTCGTGGACGGGATCGTCGACCGCATCCTGGGCGAGCTCCGCGCCCAGGGCACCGACGACGTGCGCGTCATCGCCACGGGCGGCCTCGCCGGGCTCATCAGCGCCGAGTCGCGCCACATCTCCGACGTGGAGCGGTTCCTGACCCTCGACGGCCTCCGCATGGCCTGGGAGCGCGTGCAGGCCATGACCGAGTCGATCGGGGCCAGCAGCTCGCGGTTGCGCTCCTAGCCCGCGGCCGTACCATACACGGCGCCGCGCCGGGGATCGGCTGGGGCGCGCGCGCTGGCGCGTCCCCCTTCCCGGGGGCGCCTCACGTGTACGCCTCGCACCTCGGGGGGAGGAGCCACACCTTGTTCACCTCTGGTCAAGCCTTCGACGCATCGACGATCCCCGCGGAGCTGCTCCCGCGGGTGGGCCCCGACGCCCCCGCCAAGGCCAAGCTCATGGTGGCCAAGGCGCTGCTGCCCATGCCGCCCGACCAGCTCGGCGTGGCCCTCGCCGTCCTCGCCCGGGACCCCGACGAGACCATCGCCGAGGCAGCCCAGGCGTCGCTCAAGGACCTCCCGCGCAACGTCATCGAGTCCCTCGCGGGGGGGGACTCGCCCGGGCTCGTCTTGGACGTGTTCGCCCACGTCCTGTCGGACGACGTGGACCTGCTGCGCATCCTCATCCGCAACGAGGCCACGGCGGATGAGACGGTGCGCTGGATGGCGCGCTCCCTGCGGGGCGACGTCCTGCCCATCATCGCTGCCAACCAGCGGCGCCTCATCCGCGAACCCCAGATCATCGCGGCGCTCGTCGCCAACGCCGCCACCCCCACGCCCACGCTGGCGCCGGTCATCGAGACGGCCCTCCGCAACGACGTGGACACGAGCCGCATCCCCGGCTTCAAGCAGCTCGCCGAGGCCTTCTTCGGAGACCTCTCCCGGCTCCAGGGGGACAAGGCGGTGGAGCCCGCCCCCGTGGAGGACGAGCCCCAAGCCCCCGCCTCCCCCGTGGACGAGGCGCCTTCCCTCACGCTGGAGCTCGCCCCCGACGCCCAGGGCGGCGCCGACGAGGCGCACCTGGAGACGCTCCTGCGCATGAGCGCGGCCGCGCCCGAGGACGAGGACGAGGATCGGCTCCTGCGGCGCGTGGACCACGACGAGCCCGAGGACGGTGAGGAGGAGGACGAGCGCAAGAAGTCCCTGTGGGGGATGATCAACGACATGAACGTCCCCCAGAAGGTCCGCCTGGCCCTCATGGGGGACGCGTCGGCCCGCGCCATCCTGATCCGCGACAGCAAGAAGACGGTCGCCATGGCCACCATCCGGAGCCCCCGCATGACCCTCAAGGAGGTCGCCGGCTTCGCCCAGAACAAGGCCATCGCCGAGGACGTCATCCGCGAGATCGCCCGCAACCGGGAGTGGACCAAGAACTACGCCGTGCGCCTGGCCCTGGTGAAGAACCCCAAGTGCCCCACCACCCAGGCCGTGAACTTCCTCGCCGGGCTCCGCAACCAGGACATCCGCAACCTCGCCCGCGCGCGGAACGTCCCGGCCTACGTGGCGCGCGCGGCCAAGAACATCCTCACCCGGCGCAAGTCCTGAGGCGGCCCCAGGCAGACCCAGCGGTTGGGGCTCAGCGCTGGGGCACCGGGCCTGCCTCCGCGCTCCCTTCGTCCACGTCGTCCAGGACCTCGCCGGTCGCGTCCGCGCTCCCGGCGTCGGCGTCCGCCGTGGCCTCCTCCACCGCCTCCACGGTGTCGGGCTGGCTCACGGGACCGGGATCGGGCATGGGCCCCGGCCCTTGCACCACGAGGTAGCCGGCCTCGTGCTGGAGCACGATGAGCCCGGCGTCGCCCACCCCGCGGGCGCCGCGGTAGAGCGGGCCCGCGCTCAGCACGCGGGAGGTGCCCAGGAGCACGGCCCCGCTCGCGTCGCGCGTCCACGTGTGCATGACCAGCGCGTCCGTGTCCCAGCCGTTGGCGCTCTGCCGTTCGAGGATGCGCCCGTCGCGCAGGAAGCGCACGTCCGCGGACAGCCCCAAGGACGGCAGCTCGCAGCTCGCGCTCACCGGCGTGCCCGCCCCGTAGGCGGTCATGATGCCGTCCTCCGTGGCCTCGAACACCCGGTCGCCGGGCGTCGGGGCGCCCCCCTGGCCGCAGTCCGGCCACTGCTCGGCGTACCCGCCCAGGAGGATCTGCCCGTTCCACGACGCCACGTGGCCGGGCGCGGACCCCAGGTCGAGGACCACCCGCGTGGATAGCCCCCCCGCCAGGTTCAGGAGGTAGAGCCCTGGCCCCACGCCCGCGCCGCTCACGTCCTGCGCGGACACCAAGGCCGCGCCCTGGCGGAGCGCGCCCCCCATGGGGGCCACCGCCGGGAAGGTGCTGGTCGTCCCGCCCTGGATGGGGGTCGCGAACACCGCGCCCGTGGTCCCGGATCCCGTGGCCGTGTAGCCCCAGAGCGCCGTGCCCCCTTCCTCGTCCACGGCCAGCATGGGGGAGGGGAACACCTCCCACAGCGCCACGCTGCCGGGCACGGTGGACGCCGACAGGATCGCCGCGCCCGCGGGCCCGCTCTGTCCGAACAGCGGCCACTTGCGCAGGGCAAGGGAGGTGGAGCTCGCCGACAGGTCGGTAGCCTTCACCTCCAGCACCTCCCAGCTAGACAGCACGTCCCAGGCGTAGATCGCGCTCGTGTCGGCGCAGACCTGGCTCACGGGGGTGATGCCCGGGCCCAGGGCCGCGACGAGATCCTCCAGCGCGGCCCCGTCCGGGCAGCGAGCCACGCACACCTTGGACACACAGCCGAAGCCTTCGGGGCAGCTCTCCGCCGTGCACCCCAGGCCGCCCGTGTCGGGCGTGGGCAGGTCGGCGGCCGTCTCGTCGGCGGCGCCCGGATCGCCGATGGGCAGATCGGGTGCGAGCTGGTCCTGGTCTTGTCCAGACTGGTCCTGCCCAGACTCATCGAACAGCTCCCCGTCCGGCCGCGCAGGGGCGTCCGTCGTCTCGGCGTCCCCGAGCGGCGCGTCCGGGGTGCCGCCGTCGAGGTCCCCGCCGCCCGCGGTGTCGGCCCCGTCCGTGGGCTGCCCGTCCGCCACGGCGTCGGGCAGGGGCGTCGTCGTCCCCGGCGAGTCGCAGCCGGCGGCCCAGGGGCCCCCAAGCGCCGCGATCGCCACGACCGCCATGATGGCGGTGAGCGCGGGCGCCACCAGCCCCGCACGCCCACCCTTGGACCGCTCGGCGCCCGTCGTCGCCGCCGCCGCGCCGCTCCGCGGCCCCTGGTTCCCTTGACCCAACCGTCGCATGGACCCCGCTCCGTGTCGTGTCGCGCCGCACCGCACCGCCTCAGGGGGCTGTCCGTCGCCCCGTGGCGCGCGCTCGCTAAGGTAGCGGGCTCCGGCGCCGAGCGCCACCCGCCCGTGCCTGGGGCCGCCGCCGGGCCCCCAGCCGCCGCCGTGTCCGCCGCCGCATCCGCATCCGCTGCCGCTGCCGCATCCGCCGCCGCATCCGCCTCTGCATCCGCCGCCGCATCCGCATCCGCATCGGCTTTCGCGTCCGCTCCCGCTCCCGCATCCGCTTGCCCGGCCGCGTCCTGCCTCGGACCCCGATCCGCCACCTGCTCTGCGGACCGAGGCGCAGGAGGCCGCGTTTGG
>CAYZID010000003.1:0-60323 GCA_964478315.1 uncultured Myxococcales bacterium
GCCGCCCACACGCGGGATCCAAAGCCGAATCCCAGAGTAGGTGGCGGATCTGGGACGAGGTGGACGGCTTGACGGTGAAGCCGCGAGGGGGGAGGGTGAAGGGGACGACGGGCGGTGAGGGGACGCCGCTGGGTCGCTGAGCCCGGATGGACGGCTGCAGGAGGATGAGGATGGGTTGGGGGCGTGCGCGCGGAGTGGAAGACCGGGGAAACGTCGGGCGGGGCACGCGGTGGGGGCTGGCGGTGGCCGTCATCGCGGCGGGCACCCTGAGCGCCTGCCTGGAGCTCCCCACCATGAAGAAGCCCGGCGTCGAGCGCTGTCTGGAGGGCGAGGACGAGTACTGCTCGGAGGCCATCTGCGCCAGCTTCGACGCGGGCGAGCTGCCGGCCGGCTGCCTGGACGGAGGGGCCGGGGATGTCCTGAGCGACGGGGACGCCCCGGCCACGGACACAGGCACAGACACGGGCGCGAGCCAGGACGCCGGCCCGGACATGGGGCAAGACACGGGAGGGGACGAGGGACCCGCGCCCGAGATCACGGAAGACACGGGCCCCGACACCGGCGAGGACGCGACGCCGGACGCGATCCAAGACGTGGCGTCGGACGGCGGTGTGGATGTGGGGCAAGACACCGGCGGCGACGTGGTACAGGACGTGAGCCCACCCCAGTGCACCCAGGACGGCGACTGCGCGGGCGTGGTCACGCCCTCCAAGGCCTGCGAGGTGCCCCGCTGCGTGGACGGCGCGTGCCAGCTCGGCCCCGCCGAGGAGGGCACCGCCTGCGACGACGGCGACCCCTGCACGGGCGACGGCGCCTGCGCCAGCGACGGCACCTGCCAACCAGGCGCCCCCGTCCCCTACGACGACAGCAACGACTGGGTGGTGACGGCGGAGGCAGACCCCCCAGACGAAACCTCCTCTCCGGACGTGTATGCCGTCCGGGGGACAGATGGCGGTGAAGCCATGGCCTCATTCACGCTTCCGGGGAGTGGAGGCACAATCCATGGTCCTTCGGGCGACCTCGCTGTCGCCTCTCTCCCAGGCTACGATCGGATCGCGGCCGTCACGTCGATCGACTCAACCGGACAGTTTTTGTGGGTTGCGCCGATGTATGGAAGCACAAGCCTCATTCCCACGTCGGTTCTCCATGACGGTGCAGGTGGGACCTACGTCGGCCTGATCACCAGTGGCACGACGAGCGGCTACTCGGCATCGATCGATCCAGCGGTCCGCAACGGTGTCGTCGCTCGACTAACCTCCGACGGGATGAAGAGCTGGAGTGTCCAGATTGTGCCCTCAGTGCCCACTGGAAACGAGTGGGACATCCTTGTTGCCGAAGTCATGGGAGCTTCCGCGGCCGGTGCTCGCATTGGATTCTTCATGGGAGAAGATCCGGTGGATGTGCAGCGTTTCGACCTAGCGGGAGGTACGAAGACCACCGTGGTTCCCCCCGCCGACACCGTTGGTGGAACCTATGCGACGTTGGAAGTCGACTGGACCGGGGTCCCGTCCTCGCACTACATGGTCTTCCCTGTGGGAACGCCCGGAGCCGCAGGCGACTCGTTCGTCGGGTTTCCGCGGTTCCAAAGCCGACCGGGCGGAGGGTTCGTAGCTGCCTTCCTGGGTACGAGTGCGATTCGCTTTGGCGATGAGGCGGGTACCACCACTGAGGTGCTTCCTGCGGCGACGGCGGTGAGGATGGCATCCTGCGCATGGGATGAGACGGGTGGCCTCGACTGGGTCCGGTCGTGGCCGATGGATGGGCTTCTCCTAACGTCGTCGTATGAGCTCGGGGTCAAGCCATCAACCGACGGTGGGAGCTACGTTTCGGTTTCCTTCATGGGCACGGTTCACATCGAAACGGAGGCGGGCCCCGTGGATGCCGTCAACCAAGATGCCAAGGATGCCTTGCTTCTTCGAGTCTCATCTGACGGCACGACCGAATGGGGCCTCGTGATCGGTGGACTTGGCACGCAGTCGGTCTCCGTCCTCGATCCCAGTACCAACCCGATCATTGGGGGAACCTTCGACGGGGAGCTCCAGCTTGGAGGGCTAGGCGCTACCGGGAAAGGCGCGTTTGTGGCACAACTCGATGACTCTGGCGACGTTGTGTGGGCCAAGATGCCCGTCACGGGGAGCGGACTCCAAAGCCCCCGCCTGGCACTCGCGGGAACGCGCCTCCTACTTGCGTCCGCAGCAAGCGGAACCGTGACGCTGGCTGGCGTCGAATCCGACCTGGGGCCCGGAGTTGCTGCACACCTGTGGACATTCGACCTTTCGCAGTGGGAGAGCTGTCCGTAGGGGATGGAATCCCCTACTCCAAGCAAACATCGAAAGCGCCACATGCGAAACAAATCCCTGAGCACGGCACGTCACACGTCGGTGTCGACTCCGGCACACACTCGCCACCGTTTGACGGGCAGTGGCCTGGGGCTTCGCAGAGCCCAAACCCGTATTCGTAGGTGCATGGCGCACCGGTGGAGGCGACCAAAGAACACACCCCCCCCGAACACTCGGGGTGCTGACAGTCTGGAATCCCCCCACCGTACTCTCCTGCGCAGTTGACCCCGTCCTTGTTGCTGTAGTCGCACTGGCCGCCCTTGCAGGTGCCGCCCACGCGGCACATGCTGGAGTTGTCCGAGCAGGAGACGCCGTCCTGGTTGAGGGTGAGGCACTGGCCGGTGGAGCCTACGCACTGGTAGGCCACGCACGGGTTGTCCGCTTGGCTCAAGGGGACGCAGCCACCCACGTCCTCGGTGGCGATGGCCTTCTGGAGGCCGCCGCCGCACTGGCCTAGTGAGTTGCAGGTCGTCCCCACGATGCAAGGCTGCCCGTCGTCGCAGGGCGTGCCCGGGTCCGCGAGCTTGGACAAGCACCCCACGTTGGGGTCGCAGTAGGAGATGGTGCAGTCGTTGCCGTCCATGTCGTCGCACATGAGCGGGTTGCTCCCCACGCACTCGCCGTTGGAGCAGATGTCCGTCTGCGTGCACACCGTGCCGTCGTCGCAGGGGATGCCGTTCAGCGGCGTCTGCGCACACGAGCCGTCCGCGTTGCAGCTCCCCTCCGTGCACGGGTTCCCGTCGTCGCACAGGTTGTCGTCCGTGAGCCCGTTGCAGTCGTTGTCGATGTTGTCGCACTTCTCCACCGACCCGGGGAAGACGTTGCCGTCCAGGGGCGCGCAGTCCTCCGTGTCCGGGCTGGAGTCGTTGTCGTCGTCCGGGTCGCAGGCGTCGCCCAGGTCGTCGCCGTCGTTGTTCGCCTGGTCCACGTTCTGCACCAGCGGGCAGTTGTCCGCCACGTCCGGCAGCCCGTCGTCGTCGTCGTCCTCGTCCACGCAGTCCGCCTGGCCGTCGCCGTCCGTGTCCACCGCGCCGTCGTCCGTCACGCCGTTGCAGTCGTTGTCCAGCCCGTCACAGACGTCGGGCTGGGCGTCCGGCGCGTCGCAGATCTCCACGCCCCCGATGCACTGCCCCTTGCCCGAGCACGTCCCGTTCTCGTTCGTCTTGAAACACTGGTAGTCCGGGGGCAGGTTGTCCGTCGCCCCGTCGCAGTCGTCGTCCACCCCGTTGCACAGCTCGGCGATGGGCGTCTTGGCGTCACAGTCGCTCAGGCCGTCCACCGTGCACGCCCGCATCCCCAGACAGGCCCCGAACTCGTTGGACACCACGCAGGTCGTCTGGAGCTGGAAGTCGATGGCCAACGGCGAGCAGGTGCACGAGGCGCCGGCCTCGGGCACGCACTGGGGCTTGATCTGCCCCGGCCCCACCGGGACGTTCTTGCACTCGAAGCCCGCCGGGCACTTGCCATCCGACTCGCACTCGCCCCCGCAGAACTTCCCCTCCGCCCCGTGGTCCAAGCAGTAGTGCCCCGTGTCCGCCTCGCTCGTGGCGCAGTCCGTGGCCTCCTCGCAAGGGTCGCAGATGTGGAGCCAACGGGGCAGGCACAGGAACACGGGATCCCCCGCCACCTGGGGCCGGCAGTTCCACCCCTCGGGGCACGACTCCACACACGTCTTCGTGCACACCTTCCCCTGCTTCGTGGGCACGCACCAGCCGCTGTTGCACTCGGCGTTCTGCGTGCAAGGCCACCCGAACTCGCCCGGGTCGGGGACGTAGGTGTCCACCGGCGCCGCCTCCGGCGCGGCGTCCCCGGCGACCGTCTCGGCCGTGGCATCCCCCTCCTCCCCGTCGATCCCCACGACCCCACCGTCCACGCCGATGGGCACGGCGTCCGCTGCGGTCTGGACATCCGTGCACGAAGAAGAAATGAAACCGGCGGTAATCACAACAAGAATCGTCCCGGACAGGGGCGTCGCACGGCGCATGGGCAGGACCTCCACAGGAGCGTTCGCGGGCCCACAAGGTAGCACAAGCGCGCCCCCTCACCGCAAACGCACGCGTGTCACCGGCAACAGCCGGGCCTCTGCACGGCCCCCGAGGCCGTGCGGGAAGGTGGGGGCCAAGCGCCGGACGCGATCTCGCGGGGCCGCCCCCGGCCGCCTCAGCCCACGCCCAGCGGCCTGGGCGCGTAGCGCGCGAACACCAGGACGTCCACGTCCGCGTCCGCCTCTGGGGCGCCCACGTGGGCCCGCCGCACCCCCGCCCAACGTGCGCCGCGGCGTCCTGGGCTCCTTGGCCCCCGCCCTCGGGACAAGGCGCCGCGCTCGGTGCGCTCCAGCACCCACCCGGCGCGCTCGAAGGTCACCCGCGACGCCGGGTCGTCGGCCGCCACGCGCGCCGCCAGCTTGCCGTACACGCCTCCGACCACGAACGCCTCCCAGACGTGCTCCAACAGCGCCCGACCTGCTCCCTGCCCGCGCGCCGCCGGGTGCACGAGGAGCTGCACGTCCGCGATGTGCTGGGCCCGCAGGAACTCCCGCCGCCCCACGCGGGCCAGCCCGGCGAGGAACCCGTCGACCTCGGCCACGATCACGTCCACGCCCGCCCCGCCCAGCAGGTTCACCCCCAACGACAGGGCGTCGTCATCCAGCTCGTGGGCGCCCGCCTCCGACGAGGGCGCTGCCTCCAGCGCCTCGTGTACGAGGGTCCCCAGCGCGAACGCGTCGCGCACCCGAGCCTCGCGCGTGTGCCCCTCCGAGCCCTCGGGGCCCCAACGCACGCTGGGCAAGGGGCTCACGCTCGGCCGCCCACGTCGGCGCCCTCAGCGACGCAGCGCATACCAGCGCCCCGAGACGCGCTTGCGGTCCACCTGCCCCTCGAAGGTGCCCGTGGCCCGCCGATCGTCCACGAAGCGCCCCTTGAGGCGCAGGTAGTCCTCCCCGAAGCGCCCCTGAAAGCGCAGCGTGCGGGCGTCCGAGGCGACGACGGGCCGCAGCTCCAAGCTCGTGCGCCGCTTCCCCACGACCTCCACGTGGGCCACGAGCACCATGCCGTCGCGCACGACGAGACGCACGCTCACCGCCGCGTCCTCGCCCTGGAAGCGGCCCGTGAAGGTGCCATCGGGCAGCGGCGGCTGGGACTCGTCGGGGGCCAGGCGGGTCTCCTCCGGGGCCGCGGCGGGCGCCTCGCCCGGCTCCTCCGTCGCCCCCACCGCCCCACGCGCCGCCGCGGCCCCGTGCTCGTCGGCGCCCTCCTCGCCGTGCTTCGCGCCGACGACGGCCCCAGCCCCCTGGGCCCCAGCATCAGCGGCGCCGGCCGACTCCTCCGAGGACGAGCACCCAGCACCCACCGCGGCGACGGCGAAGACCGCGGCCGCCAACACCAGAGCCCGCGCGGCCCCGGACCGCTTCGCCCGCCGCGCCACAGACCCAACGCCCAAGTCGTCCCCGCGTCTCACCATGACCCACTCCCTCCCGTGCCCACGGGGCTCACCGCGGCGGTCGTTGTAGCCCCGGCGCCCCTCGCCAGCAAGCACGACGACGCCCCGCCGGCTGCCAGCCGACGGGGCGTAAAGGGGCCATGAGGCGGGGACGCCCGCCATGGGCGCCCCAAGGGAACGCGGGGCTACTCCCCGCGCTCCTCGCCGATGTGGTGGCGGATGCCCTGGCGGAGCTTCTTCACGTCCTCGGGGTGGTTCTGCCAGTCCTTGACCGTGATGATCCGGCGGAAGCCCCCCTCGATCTCCTCGATCTTCTTGTCGGTCTGGATCTTGGGCGTGCCCTTCCGGTGCGCCGCGAGGTACGCCAACCGCGTCGCCATCTGCGCCCGCAGCGCCGCCGCGTCGCCGGTGGTCGTCACCTCGATCGCCACGCCGCCCGGGACGTCGAGGATCTTGACCTGGTTGGCCTTGTCCTCGATGGGGCAGGCCGGAGCGGCGGCCTCCTCGGCGTGCCCGTCTCCCTCGGCGCGCTCGGCGAGGATGTGCGAGCGGACGTGCTTGCGGACCTTGTCCACGTCCTCGGGGTTCTTGGCGAGGATGAGCTTGCGGAAGCCCCCGTCGATCTCCACGATCTTCTTCTCGGTGGGGATGGGACCGGGCTTGTGCGGATGGGCCTTCATGTAGGCGCGCCGCGCGGCCATCTTCGCCCGCAGGGCCGCCACGTCGCCCGTCGTGGTCACGTCCACGGCGACGCCCCCTTCCACGTCCTTGACCTCCACGTGGTTGGCGGGGTCCTTCGCCGGGCACGCGGGCACCATCTCTTGGGCCGCAGCCTGCTTCACGGGCTCGCTGGTCTTGGTCGTGGCGGCGGTGCTGCCGCACCCGGCGGCGGCGAGCGCCCCGGCGGCGGCCAACAGGATCATCGTCTTACGCATGGTCGTCTCTCTGTCTGTGGGTCTTCGCGTCGTGTGTCTTCGCGCCGGTTCGCGCCGGTCCCAACCGGAACGCCGACCGACCCCACGGCGCCCCTCCGTGGCGCGCTCGCGCCGCCACGCTCCGGGACCGCTGGGTGGCGGAACCTAATCGGACCGCCGCGCCATGTCCACGGCCGAGCCCGCGAGGCCCCCGCAGCTCAGCGCTCGGCGTCGCCTCCGAGCCCCCGGAGCTTGTCCCGCAGGCCCACGAACCAGGCGCGCTCGGCGGGGAAGTCGGGGACCAGGAGGAGGAGCGGCGACGCCGTCGCTTGGGGGCTCAGGGGCTCGCCGTGGGCCACGCCCACGTTCACCTGGAAGTCCCCGGCGAAGACCGGGAGCGGCACGCCAGCCTCCACCCGGTCTGGGATCTTCGCGGGCCCCCAGTCTTCCAACAGCGGCCCCACGACCTCCTGGGCCGCCCGGGCATCTCCCGCCTTGTTGGCCGCCAGGATGAGCCACTTCCGGGCGGCGAAGCGCACGGCCGGGCGGGTCGCCAGGGCCGCCGCCCGGGTGAGGCGACCGAAGGCCCCCGCCAGATCTCCGTCCGCCACCTGCGCCTGACCGTCCGCCAACAGCCCCAGCGGGTCCTCACCGCCCGCGTAGTAGCGCGCCTTCTTGAGCACCACGCGCGCGAGCCCCTCGTAGTTCCGCGCCACCGCCAGCGCCCCGGCGCTGAGGGCGACCGCCATGGCGTTCCGCCGCCCCTCCTCGGTGGAGCGGTCGAAGCGGCGATCCAGCTCCATGAGCCCTTCCAGCACGCTGGGGACGCCGAGGTCCTCGGCCACGGCCCGCGCCGCGTCCTCGACCGCCTCCCGGGTGCCCGCGAGCGCGGCCCGCGCGACGGGGGCCACGAGGCGCGTGTAGCGCAAGACGGCCTGCTGTTGGGCGCCCTCGACCGTGAGCCCCGCGAGGCGCCCCAGCCCCCGGTCCATGAGGGCCCCGTCCCGCCGCCGGGCGCCGTAGCCCAGCTCCATCCGCGCGAGCAGCAGGATCATGGGCGCGCGCTCCGCCGGGGCGAGCTTGGGCAGCCGCGACGCGAGCAGCGCCATGGCCTTGTCCGGCGCCTGGAGGGACAGCGAGGCGCCCACCGCCACCCGCACGGTCGCCGCCGACGTGGGGTGCGCCGCCAGCGCGTCCTGGGCCATCTTCAGGGCGAGGGCCACGCGCCCCTCCGCACCCTGGGCGCCGGTGGCCTTGGCGCGCAGGGCGTCGGCCGTCGCCAACAGCAGGCGCAGCGCGCGGGCCGTCTCGTCGCCCGCCGGGCCGGCGAGCGCGGCGTAGCGCGTGAGGTCGGCGCGGAGGTCGCCCAGCGCGGCGGGCGGCTTGGCCCCGCCCCGCATGAGGTGGTCCATGCGCGCCTGGGCGTGCGCCGCCACGCGCGCCTCCAACAGCCGCTGGTCCAAGATCCCCTGCTCCTCGGCGCGCGCGCACAGGGCGGCCAGGTCTTCGTAGCGCCGCCCCAAGGCGAAGACCTCGGCGGCCGCGTGGAGCGCCGCGGGCGCCTTGGGGTACTGCGCCAGCAGCGCGCGCGCCAGCTCCTCTGCCTGGGCCCCGCGCCCCAACCGCGTGAGGCGCGCCACCTGCTCCGCCCCGCTGGCGGCGTCCCGCCGGGCCCCGGGGGCGTCGTAGGCCGCCGCGGCTTCCTCGTCCTCGTGGCGGCGCGCGACCGTCTGCAGGCGCCCCGCCGCCCCGGGCACGCCCGCGGTGACCTTGTCCGCGAGGGCCTTGGCCTCGTCCAGCAGGGCGCGCCGCCGCGCCGTGTCCCCGTCCGCGCCCGCCTCGCGAGCCAGGGTGAGGAGCTCGTCGTAGAGGTGAACGCCGAAGTCGGCCTTGGGGCTCACCGCGATCGCCTGGCGGAAGGCGTCGGCCGCCTGGGCGTGGCGCCCCTCCCGAGCCAACCACAGCCCCCGCAGGTTGTGGAGGATCGCGGCCTTGGCGTCGTCGTCCAAGGCGCGGTGCAGGGCCACGGGGAACCAGGCGCGCCCCAAGGCCCGCATCCCCCGCACGGACGCCGCGAGCTGCGTGAGGAGCTCGCGCGAGCCGGGCCCCTGGGCCAGGGACGGGAGGCGGTCCACGGAGGCCCGGGTGGCCGCCTGGGTCTCGTACGCCGTCCCCAGCGCGTGACAACCGTAGGCCGCGTAGACCGCGGCGCGGCGCAAGCCAGGTGCGTCCACGCCCCGGGCCGACAGGGCCTCCAGGGCCGCCGCGAGGGTCACGAGATCCTGGACGTCCTGGGGGTCGTCGAACACCAGGTGCTCGTCATCGAGCTGCACGCGCCCCAAGGTGACGCGCACGAGGTCGGCGAGCTGGTCGTCCGAGCGCCCGGCGATCCCGTCGGGGTTGTGGGCGTCGAGGAGGTGAGCCGCCAAGGGCAGGGCGGCGGAGGGCTTGAGCGTGGGCGCATCGGGCATGGCGACCCCGGCGGCGAGAGACAGCGACAGCGCGGTGGCGGCGGTGAGCATGGGTGAGACGATACGCGCCCACGCCGCGCTGCGTCCACGCACGCGGTGGACGCGGTGATGCACGGGCGCGTAGCAGCCGTGCTCGCGTGGTACCTTGCCAACCCATGGAGCGACGCCCCCCCACAGCGCCGGAGACCACACCCCCTGACGCTTGAGGCGCGCGCTTCGTGAGGGGAATGGACCCGGCGGGTAGGAAGCGACGACGCCTCCCTGGTAGGGTCCCAGCGTGATCCCGGGCGGGAAGGAGGTCTCCATGGGGAATGTGCGAGCGAGGCGCCTCGTGGGCGCGCTGGTGGCGTTGGTGGCCGTGGCGGCAGTGAGCGCGCCGGCCCCTGACACCCACGCGCGCAAGAAGAAGGTGGACATCAACGCCGTGTGGGGCGCCCACTACGACGCGGGTCGCAAGGCCATGCGCGCCAAGGACTTCTCCAAGGCCGAGGAGGAGCTGCTCGCCGCCTTCGAGCTGGCCGACAACTTCGACGCCACCGACCCGCGCCACCGCAAGACCCTCCAGGCCGTGGTCAAGCTGTGGATGATCCAGCGCGCCTGGGGCGCCGCCGAGCCCTACCTGGAGAAGATCGTCGTCCTGGAGGAGGAAGCCCACGGGCCCGACCACCCGTCCGTGGGGCTGGCGCTGTCGCGGTTGGGTCGGAACTACGTGATGCTGAAGAAGTATGACAAGGCCCTGGAGAGCTTCCGGCGGGCGCTGAAGATCCTGGAGAAGTCCGACGGCCCCGACGGCAGGCGCGTAGCCAAGGTGAGGCACAACCTGGGCGAGACGTATCGCCGCGCCGGACAGATGGACAAGGCCATCGCGCTCTATCAAGCGGCCCTCACGCAGAAGGAGGCCAAGCTGGGCAAGGACGACCCGCTGGTGGCCACGAGCCTCAACGATCTGGCGCTGCTGTACAACCAGGCCAAGCGCTTCGACGAGGCGATCCCGCTCCTGCGCCGGGCGGTGGCGCTGCGCAAGCCCCTGGGACCCGACGATCACGTCCTGGGACGCACCCTCCAGAACCTGGGCGACGCCCTGGGGGCCACGGGGAAGCTCGATGAGGCCGAGAAGGCCTACCTGGAGGCCCTGCGCATCGCCCAAGCGCAGAAGCCCGTAGACCGACCGGGGATCGGGACCACGGGCAACGCCCTCGGCAACCTGTACCAGCTCCGCAAGCGGTTCCCCGAAGCCGAGCGCTACTATCGGATGGCCCTGGAGGCGCGGCTCAACGAGTTCAGCGCCCGGGACCCGCGCGTCACGCGGGTGCGCAAGAACCTGGCCACGCTCCTGGAGCGGATGGGAAAGACGGCCGAAGCGGAGGCGCTGAGAGCCAAGATCCGATAAGCTCCCCGCATCACACGTTGAGTGGCCGCCAGCGATGGCGGACCGAGACGAGCCAGAACGCGAGGACGGGGCGAGAGCGCCACGCCCGAGCGCCACGCCTCCGAGGGGACATCATCGGTGGAGGAGCCCATGCGACGCGCACCTGGATCTCTTGGCCCATCTCTCGGGCTGTCTCTCGGGCTCTGGACTCTGGGCCTGTCCCTCGTGGCCGCCGGGTGCCCCGGCGAAGCGCCGCCGACCTCGCTCCCGGACGTGGTGACCGACGCCAACCCCGATGGGCTGGGTGACGCCGCGTCGGACGGCGGCCCGGACGCCGGGACGGATCTCGGGACCGACGCGACGCCGGACGGCGCGGGCGACATCGGCCCCGCGGACGTCGCCCCGCCGGAGTACGACGTGCCGGCCTACGTGCCGGGAGGCGAAGCCCTCGCGGTGGACGAGGTCATGGTGCTGCCAGGGCTCGAGGGGGTCGTCCGCGTGCTCTACGACGACCGCGGCGTCCCGCACATCTACGGAGACGACGTGCGGGACCTGGCGCGAGCCCAGGGCTACATCACGGCGCGAAGCCGCCTGTTCCAGATGCACACGCTGCGCCTGGCGGCGTCTGGACGGCTGGCGGAGATCTCGGGCCCCGGCGCCGTGAAGGGCGACGTCCTCCTGCGCATGTTGGGGCTGCGCCGCGTGGCCGAGGAGATGGCCGCGCGCGCGGAGACCGACGACCCGGCGCTGTACGCCGTCGTCCAGGCCTTCGCGGATGGCGTGAACGCGCGCATCCAGGAGGTGAACGAGGGCGCGGTCAAGGCCCCCATGGAGGTCGGCGTCTTCGGCCTGAAGCTGGAGCCGTGGACCGTGGCGGACACGATGACCATCGTGCGCCTGCAGACGTGGGACCTGTCCTTCGGCGGGCAGTTCGACGAGTACGAGCTGCTCCAGCAGGCGCTGAGCCTCAAGGCGACCTTCGATGGGACGGCGCTGGAGGGGATCGAGCGCGACGTCCTGCGCTTCGACCCGCCGGGGCGCACACCGACCATCACGCCCACCGCGCCCCCGGCGGCGGCCACCTTCGACCTGGACACGGTGCTCAGCGACCCCTTCTTCGCCCAGATGTCGCCCCAGCTCCTGGACCGCATGGTCCAAGGCGAGCGGTGGATGCGCACCCTGCCGCACCACGCCATGCGCGGGGGCGTGGACTTCGGCAGCAACAACTGGGCCGTCTCCGGGGCGCACACGGCGAGCGGCGCGGCCCTCGTCGCCAACGACACGCACCTGGCCCTGCGGAACCCGGCCGTCTTCTACCAGGTGCAGCTCAGCAACACGGCGGCAGGCGGGGATCTCGACGTGGCGGGTGTGAACTTCGCCGGGGCGCCGGGCATCGTCCTGGGGCGCAACCCCCACGCCGCCTGGGGCGCCACGGTCTTCTACGCCGACGTGACCGACACCTACGTCGAGGACGTGAGCGCCGACGGGAAATCGGTGACCTTCGAGGGCGCCCAGGTGCCCATCGAGGACTCCACGGAGACGTTCCTGGTGCTGCGGCCCGGGGACGCCCAGTGCGAGGACCTAACGACGCTCGGCTGGATCGCCACCATGAACCCCCAGGTCTCCGCGCCAGACGACAGCCACTGCCAGCTCACCGTCACCGTCCGCACGGTCCCCCACCACGGCCCCATCATCCCGTGGAGTCAGGGCGTGGACGCGGAGGGCAAGCCCACGGCCATGACCTGGCGTTGGACGGGCTTCGAGCCCACCACGGACCTGAGCGCCATCTGGGCGCTGAACACCATCACGTCCGTGGACGACTTCAAGGCGGCCTTGGACGACTTCCAGGTGGGCTCGCAGAACTGGGTCTACGGCGACGCCGACGGCCACATCGCCTGGTACCCATCGCTGGACCTCCCCATCCGCAAGAACATCGCCGCCGGGGACACCACGCACCCGCCGTTTCTGCCCATGCCGGGTGACGGCTCGGCCGAGTGGACGGGCATCCTCGACCGCGCGGAGCTGCCCCAAGCGGTGGACCCGGACAAGGGCTACTTGGCGACGGCGAACGCCGACCCCACGGGCATCTCCTACGACGCCGACCCCTTCAACGACGGCCCCTACATCGGCTACGCCTGGGCCCCTGGCTTCCGGCAAGAGCGCATCACCATGCGCCTGGAGCAGCTCCTGTTCGACGGCGAGCCCATCACCGCCGACGACATGAAGGCCATCCAGGGGGACCACACCTCCAACGTCGCCGTCCGCGTGCTGCCTCACCTCATGGCGGCGCTGGCCGACGCCGAGGACGGAACCGACCCCACGGCGGCAGCGATGCTGAACGCGGCCGTCGCGGACGCCAAGGTCTACCTCACCGAGTGGGACCTCATCGCCTCCAGCGGGGTGGGGACGCCGGCGGACTCCCAGGCCGCCAAGGGGTCCATCGCGACCTCCATCTTCAACGCCTTCCTGGTGCGCCTCATGCACAACACCTTCGACGACGAGGGCATCCTCGGGAGCGACGGCCTGCGCATCCGGCTGCTCGTGCGGATGCTGGAGACCCCCGAGGAGTTGGTGACGTGGGACGAGGCGACGGGCCAGTCGCGCATCTGGGACGACCAGGGGACGGCCGAGACGGAGCTGTGGTCGACCATCATGGTCAAGAGCTTGGTGGAGGGGCTGGCCTTCCTGAGCGACCCCGCCGTGGTGGGCGTCGCGGCCCACGGTGGGTTCGGCACGGACGACATGACCGCCTGGCGCTGGGGCTCCCTGCACACGATCAAGCTCAAGCACAACGTGGCGGCCACCTTCGACATCCCCAAGCCCACGACGCTGCCCGACGGCTTCCCGCGCCCCGGCGACAACTACTGCGTGGACGCCAGCCACCCGGGGATGGGCGACATGAACTTCGCGTTCCGCAGCGGGCCGGCCATCCGCAACGTCTACGAGCTCACGGACCCGCCGGTGGCCTACATGGTCATCCCGGGTGGCCAGGACGAGGACCCGTCGAGCCCCCACTACGCCGACGAGATGGACAAGTGGGTCGCCAACCAGTCGCCGGCGCTGGTCACCGACCCGGCGGCGCTGGTGGCGGGCGCCGAGCGCGTCGTGGACCTCGTGCCCGCCGGGCAGTAGGGGGCGCGCCGGGCGGCCGCACGCCACCAGCGAGCTCAGGCGACGCCGCTGACCTCGGCGATGGCGCGGGCGAGGGCTTGGGGCACCTCCTCCTGGAGGAAGTGCCCGGCCTGCGTCTCTACGACGTGGGCGCGGGGCAGCGCCTCCACGTGGCGACCCAGCGCGCGCCCCAGGACGGGGTCGCGCGTGCCCCAGACGAGCTGCAAGGGGCCCGGGAAGGCGCGCACCCAGGCGTCCACGCGCTCCAGCGGCGCCACGGACGGGTGCCCTGGGCCGTCGGGGACCATGCGGGCGAGCGCCAGCGGGCCGGCGCGGTGCAGGGGGTTCAGGAAGGGCATCCAATAGGCGCGGCGTTGGAGGCGGCCCAGGCTGGCGCGGTCGCCCTGGGCGGTGTGGAGCAGCGGGAGGGGGAAGCCCAGGCCGCGAAACAGGGCGTCGGACAGGACGGGGACGCGCGCGAGGCGGTGGAAGCTGGTCCCGCGGAAGGAGCGCGGCGCGAGCACGGAGGTGTTGGCGAAGACGGCGCCCGTGACGGTGCCCGGCCGCGCCGCGTCCAGCCGCGCGGCCACGGCGGCGGCGATGGGGCCGCCCCAGTCCTGCCCCACGACGGTGAGGTGGTCCACGCCGAGCGCCCGGACGAGGGCGTGCACGACGTGGACGTGGCGCTCCAGGGTGTGCCAGCCCACGGAGAGCGGCTTGGAGCTGAGGCCGAAGCCCACGAGATCGGGGGCGATGACGCGCACGCCCGTCCCGCACAGGGCGCGGATGACCTCGCGCCACAGGAACGACCAGGTGGGGTTGCCGTGGACGAGGAGGACCGGGTGGCCCAGGGCGTCGGCGGCGCAGCGGTGGTCGAGGAAGTGGACGAGCTGGCCGTCGACGAGGGCGGCGCGGCGCTCGAAGGGCAGGGTGCGGTGGAGCCAACCCGGGAGCTTGGGGGGCAGGGCCCAGGACAGGGACATGGCGGGCCTCCGAGACGTCCGAGGAGGGGGCGCGGGGGTCAGAAGAACCAGCGCGCGCCCAGGCCCAGGTCGACGTCGAAGCCGACCTTGCTGAGCACGCGGAGCCCTGGGACGGCTTCGAGGAAGAGCTCCAGGGGCATGGCCTGGAAGGGCATGGACAGGCCGATGGGCACGCGGAGGCCTAGGAACAGCGGCTCCTCCCTGGCCCGCTGGGTGTGCTGGCCCAACTTGGCACCCAGGCCCAGGGTCAACAGCAGGTCCAGGTCGGGGGTGTGAACCCCCAGGACGTCCAGGTGGAGGAGGTAGTCGCCGCTGACGACGAAGGCGGCGTCCGTGAAGTCCCAGGAGAAGTGGAACTGGAGGGCCGAGGAGCCCGCGAGCCAGAGCTTGGCCGAGAGCCCCGTGGGCTCGCCCAGGACCAGGCCGAGCCCAAAGCCGGATCGGGCGCTGGCCGCGTGGGCGGGAGCCGGGGAAGCGCCGAGGCTGACGGTGAACAGGAGCGCGGCGAGGGCCAAGGGGCGAAGGGGGCGGCTGGGCATGGGGAAGCTCCGTGGGGCGCGGATCCGATCGTGGGACCACCATACCGCGTCCCCCGGGCGCCGGCAGCCTCCTCTTGCGACGCGTCGCGCCGTGGTGGGCGCACATGGTTCGTGGAGACTTTCGGTGGAGTGTCCTAAGTTGGCGCGCGGAGCGCGCGGGGCGCGCGGTGGTCCAAGGACAAGGCGGGGGCGCGGTGGCGGCTGAGCGAGTGCAGGGCGACGAGGCGGAGGCGGGGCGCGCGGCGAGCGGGTACGCGAGTGAGCTAGCGTTCTTGGGGGACGCGTTGGCGGTCATGCGGCTGCGCTGCCGCGTGAAGATCGCGGCCATGGAACGCGAGGGGCTCATCGCGCGCGATCCGGTGGCGACGCTCTCGGGGGACGAGGCGGACCCCGAGGAGCTGGAGCGGGCGCTCGCGCGCGCCAGGGAGCGGCTGGCGGCGGGGCTCCGAGCCACGCCCGAGCCGCCGGCGCTCCACCGGCTCCAGGCGGCCTTCGACCTCGATGACTTCGAGCGAGACGTGCTGCTGCTGGCGCTGGCGCCGGCGCTGGACGCGACCTTCAACGGGCTATACGGGCGGCTCAAGGGGGTGACCTACCGGCAGCCGCTGGACGTGGACGTGGCGCTGACCGTGCTGTGCGAGAGCTTCGAGGAGCGCGTGCGGCGGCGCCAGGCGTTCGCGTCGTCGGGGCGGCTGCTGCTGGCGAACCTGCTGCTGGTGGGGCGGGGGGTGTCGGACACCGGGGACGCCTTCCTGGGGTTGGAGCTGCGCTTGCCGGGGCGGCTCGTCACGCTGCTGTTGGGGCAGGAGGGCGAAGACGAGACGTTGCAGTCGTTCTCTCGGCTGGTGGAGCCGCGGGAGAGCCTGGCGCGGGTCATCCTGCCCCACGCCGAGAAGGCGCGGATCGTGGAGCTGGTGGAGCAGCACGGGGCTTACAGCGAGGCCCTGCGTCAGTGGGGGCTGGAGGACGCCATCACCTACGGGCGGGGCGTCGTCATGCTGTTCAGCGGGCCCTCGGGGACGGGCAAGACGCTGACGGCGCGCGCCATCGCGGCCCACTTGGGCAGACGGATGCTGCTGGTGGACACGACGCGGCTATTGGGGCCGCACCACCAGGGCTTCGAGGCGAACCTGGACAACCTCTTGCGGGAGGCGCGGCTCCAGGGGGCGGTGCTGTTCTTCGACGAGTGCGAGCCGCTGTTCGCGTCGGCGGCGCGGTCCTCGGGGCACCTGTCGGCGCTGCTCACGGCGCTGGAGCAGTTCGACGGCGTGGTCATCTTGGCGACCAACGTGGACCAGGCGCTGGACCCGGCGCTGGACCGGCGGGTGCTGTACCGGGTGACCTTCGAGATCCCCTCGCCGTCGCTGCGGGAGGCCATCTGGCAGGTCCACCTGCCCCCCTCCATGCCCGTCGCCGACGACGTGGACGTGGCCTACTTGGGCCGGCGCTTCGAGTTCGCGGGCGGCTACATCAAGAACGCCGTGCTCCTGGCGGCGGGGCAGGCGGCGGCGCGGGTCGTCCGGGGCGAGGAGCCCGCCGCCGTGACCCAGGCCGATCTCATGGAGGCGGCCTACACGCAGCTCCGGAGTCGGCTGAACCGCTACGCGGACCGGGAGGTGGCGGACCTGCGGCTGGAAGACCTCATCTTGCCCGAGGACGTCAAGGGGCAGATCCGCGAGATCATCGAGGCGGTGAGCGCCCAGCAGATCGTCTTCCGGGAGTGGGGCTTCGATAAGAAGTTCAACAAGGGCCGGGGGCTCTCGGCGCTGTTCGACGGCGAGCCGGGGACGGGCAAGACCCTCTCGGCGGAGATCATCGCCGCCGAGCTGGGCATGAGCCTGTTCCGCGTGAACGTGGCGAACGTCGTGTCCAAGTATATCGGCGAGACGGAGAAGAACCTCACGAAGATCTTCGGGGAGGCGCGGAGCGCCCACGCGGTGCTGCTCTTCGACGAGGCGGATGCGCTGTTTTCCAAGCGCGTGGAGGTCAAGCACTCCAACGACCGCTTCGCCAACATGGAGATCGGGGTGCTGCTCCAGCTCATCGAGCGCTACGACGGGCTCGTCATCCTGACGACGAACCTGAAGACCAGCATCGACAAGGCGTTCGAGCGGCGGCTGTCGTTCAAGATCAACTTCCCCTTCCCGGACGCCGAGACGCGGGCGCGGATCTGGCGGCAGCTCCTGCCCCCCGAAGCCCCCTTGGCCGACGACGTGGACTTCGAGGACCTGGGCGAGTTCTTCGACCTCAGCGGCGGCTCCATCAAGAACGCCGTGCTGCGCGCCGCCTACCGCGCGGTGGCGACGAACCAGCGCCTGAGCATGGACCTCTTCGAGGACGCCGCGAAGCGCGAGTGTCAGGCGGCCGGGAAGCTCTACCGCGTCTCCTCGTCGCGCCGCGACGACCTGTTCTGAGCCGCCCGGACCGGGGAGGCACGCGCGCCGGCCCGGCTCCGACCCGAGCGGTCGAAGCAAAGACCATACCAAGGTTCTGGGGAGGATTGTTGAAGGGGCCGAGGCGTGGTATCTTTGCGTTCGCAACGAACCGCTCGGGTGGGGGTCAGGGAGGCGCGACGATGGGTCTCGCGGCTGGCGCTTGGGGGGAGCTTGGGGAGGTCCGATGGAGCTGAGACAGTACCTGAAGATGACCCAGCAGCTGGTGATGACTCCCCAGCTCCAGCAGGCCATCAAGCTGTTGCAGCTCTCGCGGATGGAGCTCACCGAGACGATCAACCAGGAGCTCATGGAGAACCCCGTGCTGGAGGCGGGGGAGGTGGAGGCCATGGAGCCCGCCGAGGTCCAGAAGGGTCTCGACGAGGGGCAGGTGAAGCTGGAGGCCCAAGAGAAGAAGGAGGAGGTCCAGGCGGTGGACGAGGCCGCCGGGGAGATGGACTGGGAGCGGTTCGTCGAGGACTACAACCAGTACAGCTACTCTCCTGGGGCGGGCGGGGTGCGCTACTCCGACGACGAGATGCCGTCGCTGGAGCAGACGTTGACGCGCCACGAGAACCTCACCGAGCACCTGGAGTGGCAGGTGGGGCTCACGCCGCTCACGGACGAGGAGCAAGCGGTCGCGCTGGAGATCGTGGGCAACATCAGCGAGACGGGCTACCTCAACGGGGAGATGCTGCCGGTCATCGCGGAGCGTCACGGGATGCCCCTGGACGAGGTCGAGGCGGTGCTGGAGGTCATCCAGACCTTCGACCCGGTGGGCGTGGCGGCGCGTGACCTCAAGGAGTGTCTGCTCATTCAGGCCCGGCACGACTTCCCGCGGGACAAGCTCCTCCAGGCGCTCATCGAGCGGCACCTCGGGAACCTGGAGAACCGCAAGATCGGCCCCATCCTCAAGGACCTGGACATCGACAAGAAGGACCTCGCCGGGCTGGTGGAGCTCCTCTCCACGCTGGAGCCCAGGCCAGGCCGCGGGTTCGGCGAGGTGGCGGCGCAGTACATCACGCCCGACGTCTACGTCCACAAGGTCGGCGACGAGTACGTGGTGACGTTGAACGAGGACGGGCTGCCCAAGCTCAAGATCTCGAACTTCTACGAGAACCGCATCAAGGCCCGCAAGGCGACGGGGGACGAGAAGACCTTCATCCAGGAGAAGTTCAAGAGCGCCGTGTGGCTCATCCGGTCGATCCACCAGCGCCAGAACACGATCCGCCGGGTGACGGAGTCCATCGTGCGCTTCCAGCGCGAGTTCTTGGACAAGGGGGTCGCCTACCTCCGGCCCCTCATCCTGCGCGAGGTGGCGGACGACATCGGGATGCACGAGTCCACGGTCAGCCGAGTGACGACGAACAAGTACGTGCACACGCCCCGGGGCATCTTCGAGCTCAAGTACTTCTTCAACAGCCGCATCACGACGACGACGGGGCGGGACGTCGCCAGCGAGGCGGTGAAGCAGCGGATCAAGAAGCTCGTGAGCGCCGAGGACCCCGAGCACCCGCTGTCGGACCAGAAGCTCTGCGACATGCTCGCGGAGGAGGGGACGACGATCGCCCGGAGGACGGTCGCCAAGTACAGAGAGATGCTGAATATTCCTTCGTCATCCAAGCGCAAGAAGCTCTTTTAGAGGCATGACGCGATGGGCGCCTCATCGCGGGGGCGCCCCCACCCGTCCGGGAGGCGCTCGACCTCTCGGTGACCCTGGCCAACTTCACGGGAGCATCCATGAAGATCACCTTCACCTTCCGCCACATGGACTCTTCGGACGCGCTCAAGGAGCACACCGCGTCCAAGCTCGAACGGCTGTCGCGGTTTGAGGACCGCGAGCTCTCCATCGCGGTGACGTTCACGACGGAGAAGTTCCACAAGTCCGTGGAGTTCCAGGTGACCAACGCGAGCAGCACGTTCGTCGCCGGCGAGACGCGGGACGACATGTACGAGGCCATCGATCTGGCCATCGACAAGCTGGACCGTCAGCTCAGCCGGGACAAGTCCAAGCGCAAGCACCACAAGGGGGCGACGCCCGACGAGGAGTAGCGGTGAGGCGATGGCTGGGTGCCGGCCGCGGGCCGCGCCCGGCCCGCCCATCCCAGTCCATGCGCTGAGCGACAACCACGCCAGGGGCTTGGCCCCGAGGCGCACACCTCGGGGCGAGGCCGGAGGGTCATGGCGAGCGCCGAACAGACACTGACCATCGTGAACGACAAGGGGCTCCACGTCCGCGCGGCGACCATCTTGGCGCAGACCGCGGCGCGCTTTCAGTCCCGGGTGACGGTGGAGCGAGACGGGGAGAAGGCCAACGGCAAGAGCGTCATGAACCTCCTGCTGCTCACGGCCTCCAAGGGGACGCAGGTGCGCGTGGTGGCCGAGGGGCCGGACGCCGCGGAAGCTCTGGAGGCCATCTCGGAGGTCGTGGCGAGGGGGTTCTACGAGCGCGGATGAATGACGGGTCGGCCCAGCTTGGAACGGTGCTCCGCGGTGTGGGGGTGTCACCCGGCATCGTCCTCGGCTACGCGTCTTTTCTGTCCCAGGCCGAGGTTCACTTCGAACGTCTCCACGTGGAGCTCGACCGGGTGGAGGCGGAGGTCGCCCGACTCGAAGCGGCGGTCATCCAGGCTGAGCGCGACATCGACGCCCTCGATGAGCTCCTGCGGGCGGAGCGAGGGAGCGGGGGGGAGTATCTGGGCGTCTTGGAGGCCCACAAGCTCATGCTCCGAGACCCCATGCTCCTGGACCAGGCCCGGGCGCTCATCACGGACGAGCTCCGCAACGCCGAGTGGGCGGTGCACCACGCCACGAAGGAGATCTCCGCCATCTTCAGCGGCATGGACGACGCGTTCTTCCGCGAGCGCGCCGACGACATCCACCACGTCGGGCAGCTCCTGCTGCGCACCCTCACCGGGGAGCACGCCGAGCGCACCCCCAGCATCGTGGGTCCCGGGGCCGTCATCGTGGCGGCGACGCTCTCGCCCGCGGACGCCCTGGCCCTCGCCCGGCAGCGCATCGGGGCCTTCGTCCTGGACCAAGGGACGGCCACGAGCCACACGGCCATCATCGCCCACTCCCTGGGCATCCCGGCGGTGGTGGGCTTGCTCACGGCCTCCGAGCGCATCGCCGACGGCGACCGCATCATCGTGGACGGCTTCGACGGAGAGGTCGTCATCCACCCCTCCGCGGAGGAGGAGAACCTCTACGCCCAGCGCGCACGCCGACGGCGGGCCCTGCGGGGTGCCCTGCGGGCCAACCGCGACCTCCCCGCGGTGACCCTGGACGGGGTCCGCGTGCGCTTGCGGGGAAACCTGGACATCGTGGAGGGGATGGACCTCCTCACGGCCCACGGCGCCGAGGGCGTGGGGCTGTTCCGCACGGAGTTCCTCTTCCTGGACCGGCCCTCGCTGCCCAGCGAGGACGAGCAGTACGAGGTCTACACGCGGGTGCTCCGCGAGGCCGCGCCGCACCCGGTGACCATCCGCACGCTGGACGTGGGGGGCGACAAGCTCCTCCCCATGCAGCGCACGGGCAGCCGCGCCGGCGCGGGCCTGCGGGCCATTCGCTACTGCCTCCAAGAGAGAGAGCTGTTCCACACGCAGCTCCGCGCTCTGTGCCGTGCCTCGGCCCACGGCACGCTGCGCCTGCTGGTCCCCTTCATCAGCTCCATGCACGAGGTGCGGCAGGTCCAGCGCATGACCGCCGCCATCCGGCGAGAGCTCCAGGCCGAGGGCGTCCCCGTGGCCCCCGACGTCCCCATGGGCTTCATGATCGAGGTCCCCGCCGCCGTCCTCATCGCCGACCAGCTCGCGCAAGAGGCGGCGTTTTTCAGCGTGGGCACGAACGACCTCATCCAGTTCACCCTCGCCATCTCCCGCGAAGAGCGCTCCCTGGACTACCTGTACCACCCGCTCCACCCGGCGATGATCCGCATCCTCCAGATGGCCACGCGCGCGGCCCGGGCCGCCAAGATCCCCGTGGGGATCTGTGGAGAGATGGCGGGAGATCCCCGCTTCACCCTCGTGCTCCTGGCCCTGGGCTTCGACGAGCTGAGCATGAGCGCCAGCTCCATCCCGCTGGTCAAGGAGATCCTGCGCAACAGTCGGCGGTCGGACGCCCTGTCGCTGCTCCAGGAGATCTCCCAGATGTCCTCGGTGGCGGAGATCACCGACACCGTGGACTCCTACATGGCCGAACACTTCCCTCGCATCTGTGCCCCACGCATGGGTGGCGCCCCGAAGTTCCGCCGCTGACCTTCCTCGCCGCACCGCGTGGCCCGGCCCGCCAGACCCCATGACGCACGACCCACACCGAGCGGACGCCCTCCCGTGACCGGCAGGACCGTGGCGCTGGTCGCCGGCCCCGCCGCGGGCCTGACGGCTTTCCTGTTCGCAACCTACGGCGGCCTCCCGCCGACCGCCCAGGATCCCACCGTCTTCACCGCGGGTGGTCTCAAGGTCGCCGGTGTCGCCGCCTGGATGGCCATCTGGTGGGTGAGCGAGGCGTTGCCCCTGGGCGCCACGTCGCTCCTGCCCCTGGCGCTCTTCCCGCTGCTGGGCGTGGCCTCCGCCAAGGCCACGGCGGCCCCCTACATGTCGCCCTTCATCGTCCTGCTCATGGCGGGGTTCATGGCCGCCCTGAGCCTGGAGCGATGGGACCTACACCGCCGCATGGCGCTGCGCGTCCTCCTGGCCGTGGGGACCTCGCCGCGGCGCCTGGTGCTGGGGACGATGGTCGCGGCGGCCGGGGCGTCCATGTGGATCTCCAACACGGCCACGACGCTCATGATGCTGCCGCTGGTCATGGCCCTCGCCCACCGCGCCCGCGCCCGTGCAGACGACGACCCTGAGGCTTTGGCCGCCGCCCACCGCTTCGCCATGACCCTGGCCCTGGGCCTCGCCTATGCGGCCAGCGTGGGCGGCCTGGGCACGCCCATCGGCACGCCCCCGAACCTCATCTTCCTGGGCGCCTACCGCGCCTCCTTCCCCGACCGAGATCCCATCTCGTTTCTGGACTTCATGCGCTTCGGGGTGCCGCTCGTCGCTGTCTTCGTCCCCATCATCTGGTGGCTCCTGGTGAGTCGCGTGGGGCGTCTGCCGCGGTCCATGTCCCTGGGCGGGCGGGAGCTCATCCGCGAAGAGCTCGCCAAGCTGGGTCCCTTCCACCGCGACCAGCTCACCGTGGCGGTGGTCTTCGCCGGCATGGCCGCCCTGTGGGTCACCCGCCGCTTCGTGACGGGCAGCGGTGAGGCGGTGGGGTGGGCCCCCGCCTTGGGGCTCACGGGCCTCGTGGACGACAGCACGGTGGCCGTCTTGGGCGCCGTGCTGCTGTTCGCGCTTCCGTCCAAGACCCAGCCCGGGGTGCGCCTGCTGGACTGGGAGACGGCGCGGAAGATCCCCTGGGGGGTGGTCCTCCTCTTCGGCGGCGGCAT
Source organism: uncultured Myxococcales bacterium (assembly GCA_964478315.1). Taxonomy (GTDB): domain Bacteria; phylum Myxococcota_A; class UBA9042; order PHBI01; family JAAZYN01; genus CAYZID01. Next base: position 23,031 of record CAYZID010000003.1, read on the forward strand.
CACCCTGGCCCACGGGTTCCAGGCGAGCGGCCTCAGCGCCACCATCGCCGCGCAGCTCACGGGCCTCCACGACGCGCCCCCGGCCCTCCTCGTGGGGACCATCGCCCTCGCTGTGACCTTCCTCACGGAGGTCACCTCCAACACCGCCACGGCCACGATCCTCATGCCGGTGTTGGCCGCGTTCGCGGTGGGAGCCGACCTCAACCCCATGTGGGTCATGCTGCCGGCAGCCTTCAGCGCCTCCTGCGCCTTCATGCTCCCCGTGGCCACGGCGCCCAACGCCATCGTCTACGGGACGGGGGAGATCCCCATCCGCTCCATGGCGCGCACGGGCCTCGTCATCAACCTCCTGGGCGCCGCGCTCATCACGGCGTGGACCCTCTTGGTCGTGTAGCCAGGCCCGCCGCCGCGCACCGGTCGCGGTGCGCTCCCGTTCGCCGGAGTCGGCTACAGGGAGAGCTTGGCCATGACCGGGAGGTGGTCGCTGCCCATCATGGGAAGGGGCGCCGCGGGGGCGATGATCTTCACCTCCGACGACACGTAGATGTGGTCGATGGCGCGGGTGGGGTTGTCGGCCGGGTAGGTGGGGAAGGGGTCGTCCCCCGCGGCGTTCACCAGGGCCTGCTGGAGCGGCTCCAGCGTGGGGTCGCCCACCTCGGCGTTGAGATCCCCCAGGACCAGGATGGGGGACGCCTGGGTCTGCGCGTGCCGCAGCAAGGCCGGCACCTGCACACCGCGGTCGACCTCGTTGACGGAGAGGTGCGTCACGAGCACGCTCACGGGCCCCTTGGGGCTGACGACGGTGCCCGACAGGATGCAGCGCTGCTCGTCCTTGCGCTTGGGCAGGCGGTGGCGGGTCCAGGGGCCCAGCGGGAAGCGGCTCAGCAGGGCCACACCGAAGCCAGGGCGCTCGTCCGAGGTGGGCGCGGGGACCAGCTCGGGGGGGTCGGTCCCGGGCCGCACGGTGAGCGCGGAGGCGAAGCGGTGGTGGGGCAGCTTGCTCAGGCGCGACAGCTTGAGGATCTGGTTGCCCCCCTCGCCGCGGAACCAGTCGTTGCCTACTTCCTGCAGCGCGACGACGTCAGCTTCGCCCACGATGGCCGCGATCGTCTCCAGATCGCTGTCTAGCCCCAGGCGAATGTTGTACGTCATGACCGAGAATTCCATCGGACCTCCGCGGCGCGGCCGACCTCCGCGGTCGGCTGCGGCCCAAAGTGAATACCCTGCCGCGTTCGTTTCCACAACCACACGGGTCGCTCGACGACGCTCACGCGGGTCACTCAGCGGCGTTCGACGCCCGACATGCGCCCGCCCAACGCTACGACGAAGACCGCCCCGTGGGGCGCCTCGGGGTTGTCCTCGGCGCGCAAGGTGCCGCCGTGCTCCGTGATGATCTGCGCCGCCAGGGCGAGCCCGAGCCCCGTCCCGTGGGCCTTGCCGGTCACGAAGGGCTCGAACAGGCGATCGCGGAGCGCCGGGTCCAGCCCGGGCCCGTTGTCCGCCACGCGCAACTCCACGCCCCCTTGGGGTGCTGGGCGCAAGCGCACGGTGAGCACACGGGGCCGCTCCACCTCCTCCAAGGCCTCCACGGCGTTCCGCGCGAGGTTCAGCACCACCTGCCGCAACTGGTCCGGATCGGCCTCGATGGGCGCCGGGCCCCCGTCCTCGTGGGAGGCCACACCGTCGAGACGCAGCTCCACGTCCGCCCGGGCGAGCTCGCCGGCCAGGAACGCGCAGGTCTGCTTCACGAGGGCCCCCACGTCCACCTCCGTGGGTGACGGCTTGGGCATGCGGGCGAACTGCAGGTACTCCTCGGTGATGGCCTTGAGGCGCGCCACCTCGTCCGAGATGGACCCGAGGAGCGCCCGCGCCTCCTCCGTGTCGCCGTCTTCAAGGGTCTCCTCCAGGAGCTCGGCGTTGAGGCCGATGGACGCCAGGGGGTTGCGCACCTCGTGGGTGATCTGCGCCGCGAGCCGCCCGATGGTCGCGAGCCGGTCCGCGCGCAGCAGCTCCTCGCGCTGGCGCGCCAGGGTCTGGTCCCGCTCGCGCAGGGCGTCCGCCATGCGGTTGAACTCCGCGGCGAGCTGGCCGATCTCGTCGTCGGAGCGCACGCGCACGTGTTCGTCGTAGTTCCCCGCTGCCACGCGCCGAGCCCCCTCCCGCAGCCGCCGGATGGGCGCCAGCGTGAGCTGGCTCATGACAAGCATGAGCAGCGACAGCACGAGCGCCCCCGTGGCGATGATGATGACGGCCAAGGTCGCCGCCTTCTCGTCGGCCGCGGCGCGGTCGTTGAGGCGGCGGAGCGGCAAGGCGAGGCCGCGCTGCGCGTTGACCACCGCGCGGTTGATGCGGCGCAAGGCCCGCACCACGGCCCGCACCTCGGGCGCGTGGGCTTGGAGCTTCCCCTCGTTCGCCGCGCGCACCACGCGGCGGGTGAGCTGGTCGAACAACGCCGCGGCGCGATCCTGTCCCTCGCCGGGAGCCCCCACGGCGTCCTGCTCCAACCCGCTGAGCCCCTCGGAGGACACCGCCCGCGCCAGCTCATCGCCCCGCCGGAAGGCCTCCAGGGAGGTGACGACGCCCATCACGGCGGCGCGATCCTCGGCCGCGAGCTGGCCGCCCCGGGCCAAGGCTCGGAGGCGCTCCTCCACCGCTCGGAGCCGCTCGAAGGGCTTGATCGTCGGCAGCAGCCGCTGGAGCCACGCCGCGTCGCTGGGGCGCTTGAGGGCCAGGAACTCCTCGGGCGCCCGCAGCCGCCGGGAGACCTGCCGCAGCTCGCTCTGCGCCGGTACGACCTCCCGCAGCACCACGGTCACCGACGCTCGCGAGACGCTCATGCGGTGAATGGCGTACGCGAAGGCCGAGCCAAAGGCCGCGATGACGACGGCGAAGCCGAGGAAGATCTTCGTGGAAACGGACAACCGCACGGTCGCGCCTGGGCCGGCGACCGCGCCTACTCCGCCACCTCGGCGGGTCTCCACCGGAGTTTCGGGTGACGCACCGCGCGTGTCTCGTCCAGCCGCCCCACGAGCGCCTTGGTGGGCGCCGCCTTGAGGCGCTCGGGCGCCTCGCGCGCCTCGCGGTCCACGTCCAGCATGGCGTCCACGAAGGCGTCCAGCTCGCGGAGGCTCTCGGACTCGGTAGGCTCGATCATGATGGCGTTGTGCACGCAGATGGGGAAGTACACCGTGGGCGGGTGGAACCCTCGATCGATGAGCCCCTTGGCGATGTCCTTGGTCTCCACCCCGGTGTCCCGGCGCTGGTTGCGATCGGTGAGCACGACCTCGTGCATGCAGGTCCGATCCTGCACGACGTGATAGGTATCCTGGAGACGCACGCGCAGGTAGTTCGCGTTCAGTACGGCCATGTCCGTGGAGAGCTTGAGCCCCGCCGCGCCCAGCTCGCGGATGTAGGCGTAGGCGCGCGCCAGCACGCTGAAGTTGCCGTGGAAGGCCTTGACGCGGCCCATGGACCGGGGCCGGTCGTGGTCCAGGCGGAACCCGCCGTCTTCGTCGCGGACCACGCGCGGCACGGGCAGCAGCGGAGCGAGCTCCTCCGTCGTGCCCACCGGGCCCGCGCCCGGCCCACCGCCACCGTGGGGCGTGGAGAAGGTCTTGTGGAGGTTGAAGTGCATGGCGTCCACGCCCATGTCCCCCGGCCGCGCGCGCCCCATGAGCGCGTTGAGGTTGGCCCCGTCCAGGTACACGAAGCCGCCTTTGGCGTGGACGATCTCGGCGATCTCGGTGATGTGGGTTTCGAACACCCCCAGCGTGTTCGGGTTCGTAATCATGATGCCCGCCACGCTCTCGTCCATGGCGGCGGCGACGACCTCGGGCCGCAGCACGCCGTCCTCAGAGGACGCCAAGGACACGGCCTTGTAGCCGTTGAGCGCGCTGCTGGCAGGGTTGGTCCCGTGGGCCGTGTCGGGCACGAGGATCTTCTTGCGGGGATCTCCGTCGCGCTCCAGCAGCCGCCGGCGGAACAGCGCGAGCCCCGTGAACTCCCCGTGCGCGCCCGCGGCGGGCGCCAGCGTCACGGCGTGGAAGCCCGCGATCTCCGCGAGGTACCGCTCCAGGTTCCACATGAGCTCCAGGGCGCCCTGGGTCCACGCCGTGGGGGACAAGGGGTGCAGGTCGGCGAAGCCCGGCAGCCGGGCCACGTCCTCGTTCACCTTGGGGTTGTACTTCATCGTGCAGGAACCCAGCGGGAACATCCCCGTGTCCACGCTGTAGTTCTGCTGGCTCAGGCGGACGAAGTGCCGCACGGCCTCGGGCTCGCTTACCTCGGGCCAGGTGAGCGCCGTCCTGCGCTGGAAGGCCTCGGGGATGGCGATCTCCCCCTGCACCTGAGCTGAGGCGGGGAGCGAGTCGCCGCGCCGCCCTGGGGCGGTGAGGTCGAAGATGACGGGCTCACGGAGGCCCAAGTTCTGCGCGGCGCGCGCCATGTCGTTTCTCCTCGGCTGGCTCCCAAACGACGACGCCCGCGGCACATCGCCACGGGCGTCGAACCCCTCACGCGGGCGCGGAGTGGGCCCCAGGACCGGGACCCACCCACGCCTGAGCTACTTGGTCGTGCCCGTGGCGGGCTTCGCGGCGGGCTTGGCCGGGGTCGCCGGCTTCACGGCCGGACGCGCCACCGGCGTCGGCTTCTTCGCCCCGGCGCGCGGGGGCGGCTCCGGCAAGAACTTCTCGATCTTGGCCGCCTTCTGTAGGTCGCTCAGGAGCTTGCGCCGCTCCTGGAAGAACTTCTTGTTCTTGAGGCTCTGGATGATCTGATCCTTCACCTCGGCGAAGGGCTTCTTGCGCTCCTCGCGCTTGTCCACGACCTTGATGATGTGGAACCCGAAGCGGGTGCGCACGGGGCCCGAGACCTCTCCCTTCTTCATCTTGAAGGCGGCGTCCTCGAAGGGCTTGACCATCTGGCCCTTGCCGAAGAATCCCAGGTCTCCGCCCTTGGGCGCCGAGGGACCCTCGGACATCTTCTTGGCGACCTCGGCGAAGTCCTTGCCGCTCTTGAGCTCCTTTTGGATCTGCTTGACCTTGGCCATGGCCGCCTCCTCCTGCTCCTTGGTCGCCTTCTGGGGGACCTTGACCAGGATGTGGCGCGCGTGGACGCCGGCCTTCTCCACGTAGAACCGCTGGTTCTTGTCATAGAAGGCCTTGGCCTCCGCCTCGTCGACCTTGAGGTTGCCCTTGGCCTCGATGAGCTTCTCCAGCGCCGCCTTGTCCCGCAGGCGCGCCTTGATGGAGTCCACCGTCACCTTGCCGTGGCGGAGGTAGTTCTGGAACTGCTCCTCGCTCTGGAAGCGCTTCTTGTACTCGTCGAAGGCCTTGTTGAGCTCGGCCTCGCTCACCTCGACCTTGGCCTCCTTCACGGCCTGGTTGATGAGCTCCTTCTCGATGAGGCGCTTGAGGATGTTCTGCTCGATCCGCGCCAGGCGGTCCGCGGGGATCTTCGCGTTCCGCGCCGTGATCTTGTCCAGCTCGGCGTAGAAGTCCTTGCTGTCGATGACCGCGCCGTTGACCTTGGCCACGGGCCCCGTGATCCGCGGACGAGGCTTCGGCGCCTCCTTGGCCGGCTCGGCCTTCTTGGCGTTCGCCTCCTTGGCCGGCTCGGCCTTCTTGGCGCCATCCTTGGCCGGCTCGGCCTTCTTGGCGCCGTCCTTGGCCGACGCCGCCTTCTGGGCACCCTGCTGCGCCGCGGGGGCCTTGGAGTTCTTGGCAGCCTGGTCGGCCTTCTTGCCACAGGCGGGCGCCGCGAGGACCAGCGCGCCGGCGACGAAGGTGAGGATGAGGGTACGGTTCATAGATCTTCCTTTTGGTTCTGGTGGGTTCGGGCGGAAGCTCCCAACGCGCGGAGGCCGGAGCCTCATTCCCCGGGGCTTTCTTCCAAGGAAGCCTCGACGTGCCAGAAGAACAGGGTGCGCAGCGGGGCCGCCAACGTACGCGTGAGCAGCCCGTGGACCACCGTGCCGCGCAGCATCTTAGTGAGCAGCACTACGCTGTCAACGACGTCCTGTTCTTCGGTGCGCACCCGCAACGACCGCCGCGCGGCCGCCTGCGCGGCGCGTCTCCCAGCCAACACCCGGGCGGCCAAGAGCGCCACGCCCGTGCGCAGATCGCCCTGGCGCGCGGGCTCGTGCGCGTACAAGCTCGCGAGCACGGCGTCCCGCCGCAGCGACAGCGCCTCGGGGTGCGGCACGATCTCGTCCAACGCCCCGCCTTTGGGCCCCAGAGCCGTGACGCGAAGCGCCTCCAGGGCCGCCCGAACCCGGGCCCCGTTCACGCCGTCACCGCGCTCCTCGTAGCGGGACGCCAAACCCCCGAGCCCGTCGACCAGCCCACGCACGAGGGACTCGCGCGCGGCCTCCACGCCACCGGCGCCCATGTCACCGCCGCCGTCACTGGCCGCGGGCGCGAGTCCCCACACCGCGGGATCCAACCAGCGGGCGCGGGCCGCCTCGCGCCGCTCCTCGTCCGCTCGCGCCCGTCGACGGAAAGGCTCCACGAGCCGCGCCACGAGGGCCTCGAGATCCGTGGCTCCCAGGACGCCCTCGATGGCCTCCGCGCGGGCCGCCATCCACCTCTCCACGGGCCAATCGGTCCCGGCGCCCGCGGGCACGGGCGAGGGCAGGTCCAGGACCGGACCACCCTCGCGCAACAGCACGCGCAGCGACTCCTCTTGGGTCGCGATGGGCCGCCCCGCCTTGCGGGCCCGGTGCCAGGCCCGGCACTCCATGGAGAAGCTCACGTCCACGCCGTCCGGCGTGCGCGTGAAGGTGTAGGGGAACTGCCGGCAGATGGTGGGCTTCGTGGACGCACCCGCCACCTTGTGGACGAGGCAGAGCTTGTCGTCATCCAGGAAGACGCAGCGGTCGTTCGTGCGCGCCATGAGCGTGATGGTCTGCCCCTCGTAGCGCACGGGCGCCCGGTAGTCCTCGACGCCGTCCGGCAGCACGTGGGCCCACTGGGTCTCCGAGGAGCCTCCCTCCAGCCGCGCGAGATCCGCGTCCGTGAGGGGCCCGATGTCGGTGCCCATGCAGCAAGACCCACAAGCGACGCACCCGTGGACGAGGTCGCCAGGGGCACGCAAGGGAGCCTGGGCCAAGTTCTCTCGGGGGAGGAGGGGTGGGGCGCTCGCCGTGACCGCCTCCTGGGCGCGGGCGTGGTCCGTGTCCAGCAGCCCGTGGAGCTCGAACAGGGTCACGCGCGCGTGCAAGGCTTCGGCCGTGGCCCCGACCTCGGCTCCCAGCGCGCGGATGAGCTCGGAGACCGGCCGGGGACCGTCGCCCAGCGCTCGAAGCGTCGCCAGGCCCAGGGCGTCCACGGGGACGCGGACGCGGCGCGTGGGGTCCTCGGCGAAGACGCGCCCGCTGTAGCGGCGCGCGCGGATGGCGTCGCGGAGAGCCGGGACGGTAGGAACTTCGAGAGGACTCGTGGGCTCGGTCATGGGGTCCCCTCACCGGTTGGGGGTTCGGTCGCCGTGTGGATGAGCATGTCGTTGCGGTGGATGACCGGGTCGATGCTGTCCGTCCCCAGCACCCCGCGGATCTGATCCCGCCGGAGCCCCATGATCTGCCGCAGAACGCCCGCTGGGATTCCAGCCAGGCCCCGCCCGAGCTCCACGCCGTCGGGCCCCTCGATGGATACCGAGGCCCCGCGCGGGAAGTCCCCGTGGACGGCCGTCACCCCCACGGGCAAGAGGCTGGACCCCCGGGTCAGCAGCGCCTCGGCCGCGCCGGCGTCCACGCGTACGCCACCCCGCACGCGGCTCAAGGTGCCGATCCAGTGGCGCCGCCGTGACGCGGGCGAGGAGGAGGCGAGAAACCGCGTGCCCAAGCCAGGCTCCCTCGTCAAGATGCGCCCCAAGACCCCAGGGACCGAGCCCCGGGCGAGCACCGTCTCGATGCCCGCGCGCACGGCCAGCGCGGCCGCCTCGACCTTGGAGCGCATCCCGCCGGTCCCCACGGCGGAGCCAGCGTCCCCCGCGAGGGCGCGCACCGCGCCGTCGATGGCGGGCACGACGCGCAGGGGCGTCGCGGCGGCGTCCTGGCGAGGGTCGCGGTCGTAGAGGGCGTCCACGTCCGAGAGCAGCACGAGGAGATCCGCCTCGGTGAGGGAGGCGACCGCCGCGGCCAGCCGGTCGTTGTCGCCGAACCGGAGCTCCTCGGTGGCCACCGAGTCGTTCTCGTTGACGATGGGCACGACGCCGGTGTCCAGGAGCGACCGCAAGGTGTGGCGCACGGCGAGATAGTGGGGGCGCTCGGCGAGGTCGTCGTGGGTGAGCAGGATCTGCGCGACGTGGACGCCGTGGGCGCCAAACGCCTCCCGGTAGCGCCACAGCAGGTCCACCTGCCCCACGGCGGCGAGGGCTTGGACCCGCGCGAGCTCCGTGGGGCGTTCGCGAAGGCCCAGGCGCTCCATCCCCGAAGAGACGGCCCCGGACGAGACCACGACGACCTCCACGCCGTTGGCGCGCGCGGCGACCATCTCGGCCACGAGGGCCGGCAGATCCACGGTCGCGAGCGCCGCGCTGCCGAGCTTTACGACGACGCGCTCGGGCGGGTCCGGGCGGGGCGACGGGTGGCTCAAGCGGGGTCTCGCTGGATGTGAGCCCCGAGGGCGCGGAGCTTCTCGTCCACGCGCTCGTAGCCGCGGTCGATCTGCCGGATGTTGTAGATCTCGCTCTGCCCTTTGGCGGCCAAGGCGGCGATGAGCAGGGCCATGCCCGCCCGCACGTCCGGACTCTCCAGCCGCATCCCATAGAGCTGTGAGGGTCCCACGACGACCACGCGGTGGGGGTCACAGAGGATGATGGACGCCCCCATGTTGATGAGGGCGTCGGTGAAGAACATCCGCCCCTCGAACATCTTCTCGAAAAACAGCACGGTCCCCTCGGCCTGGGTGGCCACCGTGATGAGGATGGACATGAGGTCGGTGGGGAAGGCCGGCCAGGGGGCGTCGTCGATGCGGGGGATGGCTCCGTGGAGGTCCCGCCGCACCTTGAGGTCCTGGCCGGGCGCCACGCGCAGGCGGGTGCCGTCGCGCCCATCCTCGAAGGTGGGCTCCACGCCCACGCGCCGGAACATGTGGAGGACCATCCGCAGCTCCTCGCGGCGGACGTCGGTGATGGTGATGTCGGAGTTGGTCACGGCGGCGAGGCCCATCCAGCTCCCGATCTCCAGGTAGTCGGGGCCGATGCTGTGGGTCGTGCCGTGGAGCCGGTCGGCCCCCGTGACGCGGAGCGTGTTCGTGCCGATGCCGCTCACCTCGGCGCCCATGGTGACGAGCATCCGGCACAAGCCCTGGACGTGGGGCTCGCACGCGGCGTTCATGATGGTGGTCGTCCCGCGGGCCAGCGCGGCGGCCATGAGGATGTTCTCGGTGGCGGTGACGGACTGCTCGTCCAGGAAGATCTCCGCGCCCTCCAGGCGATCTGCCTCCAAGCGGTAGGTGTCTCCGAGGTCGAACCGCGCGCCCAGGGCCTGGAGCCCGAGCAGGTGGGTGTCCACGCGGCGACGGCCGATGACGTCCCCGCCCGGCGGCGGCAGGTCCACGGCGCCCAGGCGCGCGACCATGGGCCCGGCGAAGAGGATGGACGCACGGATGCGGCGGCTCAACTCACCCCGCAGGGAGGTGCTGGTGACGTCGCGCGCGGTGATGCGGACGGTGCCGGGTGCCAGGCGCTCGATGGTCGCGCCCAACTCCTCCAGGATCTCCATCATGACCCGCACATCGGCGATGTCGGGGAGGTTCTTGAGGATGACGGGTTCGGTGGTCAGCAGGGTGGCGGCCAGCGTCGGGAGCGCCTCGTTCTTGCTCCCGCTGGGACGCACCTCGCCGCTCAGCTCCACCCCGCCCTCGATGACGAAGCGCTCCATGGCTACCCCTCCTCGCGGCGGACCGCGCCGCCGTGGATTCGAAAGATGGTGGTCGCGCCGTCGACCTGGATCCACCGCCGATCGGTGGTGGTGATGAACACCTGCCCGCCGGCCGTGTCCAGGTAGTCCATGAGGCGCCTGTTTCGTTCCTCGTCCAGCTCGCTCGACACGTCGTCTAGCAGCAGCAGTGGGAACGCGCCAAGCTCCGCCTCCACGCGGGCGAGCTCGGCGATCTTGAGGGCGAGCACGAACGCCCGGTGCTGCCCCTGGCTGGCGAACCGCCGGACGGAGCGCCCCCCGAGCTCGAACACGACCTCGTCGGTGTGGGGGCCCACGCTCGTGAACCCGCGGCGCCGGTCGCGCTCGTCGCTGGCCTCGAGGGCCTCTCGAAGCGCGCCTCGCAGGGCGTCTTCCGTGGCGTCCTCCGTCACCCCGGGGGCGCCGCGGTAGCGGAGGTCACCCTCCAGGCCGCCGCCCGTCATGTCCGAGAGGGCCTGGCGAAACAGTGGCCGCAGGGAGGACACGAAGCGCACCCGGCGCCACAGGACGCGGGCGCCACGGCGAGCGAGCTCGGCGTCGAAGGAGGCGAGGACGGCGGGGTCCGAGGCGCCACCCGTCCGCAGGAGCTGGTTGCGGCTCTTGAGCGCCTGGACGTAGGCCCGCGCCTCGTCGGCGTACTGCGCCCAGACCTCGAAGATGGCGCGGTCCAAGAAGCGACGGCGCACGGCGGGGCTCGACTTGGTCACGGACAGGTCGTCCGGCCCGAAGGGGACGACGACCAGGTGGCCGGCGCTCTCCGAGAGGCGCCGCACCGGATGACCATCCAGGCGGGCCCGGCGGCCCTTGGGGGAGATCTCCAGCTCGAGCTCGCGCCGCACCCCGCCGCGCTCGAAGGCCCCGAAGACCCGCGCGCGGGGCCTGCCCCAGCGGATGAGGTCGCGCGGCGGCGCGTCGCGGATGCTGCGCAGCGTGGCGACCAACCCCACGGCCTCCAGGAGGTTGGTCTTGCCCTGCCCGTTGGCGCCCTCGAAGAGGTTGAACCGGGGGCCGGGCTCCACGGTCACCGCTTCGAGGTTCCGCGTGTCTTCGCAAGCTAGGCGGAGCAGGCGCATGGGCAACCGGAGGCGGTGACCTCCCCCAACGCCTCCGGCGGAGCGCGGTGTGGGAGGCGGGAGGCGAACGGGCGTGAAGCACCCGACGCCGGCGGGAGGGCCGGCGCGGAGGCGAGGGGAGTGGGTTGGTCAGATGCGCATGGGCATGACGACGAACAGCGAGCCGGGCTCACCGGGGGCCGTGATGACCGTGGGGCCGTACTCGTCGGAGAGCTCGAAGACGACCTTGTCGCCGCGGATCACCGACAGGACGTCGAGGAGGTAGGTGTAGTTGAACCCGATGACCACGCCCTCACCCTGGAACTCCACGTCGAGCTCGTCTCGGCCCTCGCCGTAGTCGGGGTTGGAGGTCGTGAAGGCGAGCTGGCCGGGGCTCAGCTCCATCTTGACGATGTAGGTCTTGCTCGACGTGAGCACCGCGATACGGCGGATGGCGCTCACGAGGCGCGCGCGGTCCACCTCGATACGGATGGGCGAGCTCGCGGGGATGACGCGCTCGTAGTCGGGGAAGCGGTCTTCGATCTGGCGCACGGTGAACGTCGTGCCGCCGCTTCGGAACAGGACGTCGCCCTTGCCGAAGGCGACGTCGACGAGGGGGCTGTCGGAGTCCAGGAGGCGCTTGAGCTCGTGCACGCCCTTCTTGTGGACGATGGCCTCGTAGGTCTCCCCGTCGAAGCCGGCCACCTCCGCGTCGATCTGCACCCGGGACAGCCGGTGCCCGTCGGTGCTCACCCCGGTGAACCGCCCCAACCGCTCGCCGCCCTCGGAGGGCGTCTCCGGGGAGGGGCTGAGCTTCAAGAAGACCCCGTTGAGGTTCATCCGGGTCTCATCGTCGGAGACGCTGAAGGAGGTCTTGTCGATGATGTCCTTGAGGACGCCGCGAGGGACGCCGAACCAGCGGGCGTCCTGGTTCACGGCCACGTCCGGGAAGTCCGCGGGGTTGAAGCCCGCGATCTTGAACCGGCTCCGGCCCGAGGTGATCTCCACCCAGTCGTTGTCCAGCGCACGCAGGTGAACGGCCTTGGAGTCCGCGTTCTTGACGACGTCGTAGAGACCCTTGGCGTTCACGCACGCCGTGCCGGGCTGGAGGATCTCCGCGGGCAGGTCCGCCTGGAGGACCACATCGAAGTCCGTCCCCACGAGGCGCAGCATCCCGTCTTCGGTCGCCTTCAACAAGACGTTGCTGAGCACGTTCGCCGTGCTCTTCTTGTCCACGACCCCTTGGGCCTTGTGCAGCGCACTGAGGAACACGCCCTGCTCTAGCTCGAACTCCATGGTCGCCATGGGACCCACCGCCTTGCGTCGTTCTGGCGTCGTCGTGAGGACTCTCTCAAGAGATCCCTTCATAACAAAGGGGATCCGATCATGAAAGTAGGCCGTGTGGAGATGTTGACGACAGAAAATTCGTATTGAATTCCAACGAATTAGAATCCACGCAAGGAGGGAAAACCGAGGGGTGGAGGCTGTGGAGAGCTCGTGGACAACCGCGCCCCACGTCTTCCTCCCCAAGCTGTCCCCAGGTCCTCCCCAAGCTGTCCCCAGGCTATCCCCAGGTCTTCCCCAGGCGGCTCACGACCCAACCCAAGGGCGCTCCGAGCGCGCGCCCGCACGTTCATCACGCCGCACTTCCTATCGCGTTCCCATCCTGAAAAGCCTCCCGTCACCGCGACGGCCGCTGCACGCACCATGCGCGTCCCCGCAACCACTTGAAGTAGCGCTGCTACTCCGGCGGGTTGCGTGAACGCACCTGGCACGCACATCGACTCGCCGTGGCTCGGTCCGCCTTTTCAGGATGGGAACTATCGCATGGGCCTCCGCGCGCGGGTGCCTCCGCGCAGGTCGCGCCGGGTCGCGCCGGTCGGAGAGGGGCGCTCTTGCCGCTCCTGGGGGCTGGTTGCCCCGTGTCGTGCGACCCTCGTGGCCGCCGACACCGAGCCGCGCTACGCCGAGAACTGCCTCTTGAGCCGCTCGATCCGCTCATCGAAGGTCGGGTCCGCCTGGCGGAGCTTGTCGACCCGCTTGAGGGCGCTGAGCACCGTGCTGTGGTCGCGGCCTCCGAAGTACCGGCCGATCTGCGGGAGGGAGGCATCCGTGAGCGTGCGGATGAAGTGCATGGCCACCTGGCGCGGGACGCTCACGGTTCGGGCGCGGCTGGGCCCCTTGAGGTCTGCGAGGGTGACGTGGAACTCATGGGCGATGGCCTTGGCGATGGCTTCGGGTGTGAGGCGGCGGAGGTCCTCGTTGACGAGGTCGCCCAGGACCTCCCTCGCCATGTTCGCGTCGATGGGCTTGCCGAAGATGCGCGCGTGGGCCGCGAGGCGGAGCAGCGCCCCCTCCAGCTCTCGGACGTTGCGCGTGATGTGGCGCGCGAGGAGCATGGCCACGGCGTCGTTCAGGGGGACCTCGTCTTCGTCCGCCTTGCGCTTGAGGATGGCCACGCGCGTCTCGAAGCTCGGGGGCTTGATGTCGGCGATGAGCCCCCACTCCAAGCGCGACTTGAGGCGGTCCTCCATGTCTGGGATGGACCGTGGGAGCTGATCGCTGGTCATGACGATCTGCTTGTGGTTCGAATGCAACGTGTTGAACATATGGAAGAACTCTTCTTGCGTTCGGTCCTTCCCGGCGATGAACTGGATGTCGTCCACGAGCAGCACGTCGCAGTCATCTCGATAGGTGCGCCGGAACGCCTGCATCCCGTCGTTGCGAATGGCGTCGATGAGATCGTTGACGTAGGTCTCGCTGGTCACGTAGCGGATGCGAGCGGCCGGATTCTGGGCGGCTACGGCGTGCCCTACGGCGTGCAGGAGGTGCGTCTTGCCGAGCCCCACCCCGCCGTAGAGGAACAGCGGGTTGTACTGCGATCCCGGACGGTCGGCGGCGGCCCGCGCCGCCGTGAGGGCGAACTGGTTGTTGGGCCCGTGGACGAAGGTGTCGAAGCGGTACCGCCCGATGAGGCCTGGGATCTCCACGCGCGCGCTGGAGACGGCAGGCGCGCGCTCCTCGGGCGTGGAGCGTCGCCGGGCCTCGTCGCCGTCACGTGGGCTCGTCTGGGGCTGCGTGGAAGGGCTCTCCTGGGGACCGCCGTCCTTGGGAGGGTGGACGCGGATCTCGAAGGGGCCCCCGGTGAGCTCGCGCAGCGCCTGTTGGATGGACCCCAGGAAGTTCTCCTCGATCCAGCGCGCGTGGGCCCCGTCCGGGGCGAGGAGCACGAGGAGGCGCTGGGCCTCGTCCGCCTCCAAGGCGCGGATGGGGGAGATCCACTGGCGGTAGTTGTAGGGCTCCACGGCGGGACGAAGGAGCTCGGCGGTTCGTTCCCAGAGGCTCAAGGTGTCGACCTCTCCGGCTGACCGAGCCGGGGTGTTGGAGGTGGCGTCGTCGTCCTTGTCCACGCGCGGCCCTGAGTGGTTGGCTCGATGCTCGACGAGTGGATGGCCTTCCATGGTCGGAGGGGGGCGAGGCGAAGACCCAAGCGGAGACCCCAGCGGGGGCGGGGGGCCTCGTTCAGCGTGCGTGAAGCGCGGGGAGCCTACGTCGCTGATCCGCCCGCGAGCCCCAGAGGCGCCCACGAGCGAAGTGGGAAGGGAGATCATGAGGTCCACGAGATCGTGGAACTCGGACCGTCACGGATACCAGCCGAGAGCCTGGGCGGCAAGGCGGGTTCCAGGCACCTTGGAACCCACCCGGACAACCCCGGAAGATCGGTCCCGAAAGGCTCCAGACCCGGCGGTGGGACCCGGGTCGCCGCGAGCCGGCTCCCAGGATGTCTCGACGCCTTCCGCAGATCGCGTTGTAATCACAAACGGTTAGAGAATCGGCCTCGGGCCCCTTTCCCTTGACACGATGGCGCGGCGCGTGCTTACTGTCGCGCCCATTGCGGGCGCCCCCTCTCCCCCGAGACCCCGGCTCCCGGGCCCCAGCGCGGGCGTCATCGCGCACCGGACACCGACACAGCACCTCTTTCTACCGACCGTGAGACACGGAGGAGCCTGACGTGAAGCGCACCTTCCAGCCGAGCAACCGCAAGCGCAAGAACAAGCATGGCTTCCGCAAGCGCATGTCCACCCACGCGGGCCGCAAGGTCCTCGCCGCGCGCCGCCGCAAGGGGCGCAAGCGGCTGTGCGTGACTGTCGCCGCCAAGTAGCGCGCGGCGTTGACGCGGGGCTCCTTCTGCTTCCCGCCCGAGGCGCGCCTCAAGAAGCGGCGCCAATTCCTTCGGATCCGCGATCGAGGGAAGCGGCTTTGGGGACGTCGCCTCATCTTCTCCATCCAGCCGGGCGCCGCGGCCCGGTCGCGGTTGGGCATCACCGTCTCTCGAAAGGTCGGCCACGCCGTCGTCCGCAATCGGATCAAGCGCTGGGTGCGCGAGGCCTTCCGCCAGCACCCTGAGCTCTTCGCGCACCCCGTAGACCTCGTGATCACGGCAAAACGAGGGGTGACCGACTGGAGCTACGCGGCGATCCGAGATGAGCTCCATCATGTCCTTGCCCGCTATTTTGAGACGGACCACGTGCGCGCTTCTCGGCGCCGGTCGAGCCGTCGACGGCGCTCTGGCCGCCGTGGCTCGCCTCCTCGTGGCGACCTATAAGTTCGCCGTCTCCCCGTTCCTGCCGCCCGCGTGCCGGTACTACCCGACGTGCTCGGTGTACGCGGGTGAGGCGCTCAAGCGTCACGGGTTCCTCCGCGGTGGCTGGCTGGCCGCCAAGCGCGTGGCGAGCTGTCACCCCTGGAGCCCTGGCGGGGTCGATCCGGTCCCCGCCGCGCACGCTCACCTAGATCACAAAGGGATCTGCCGATGAACCGTTGGGGAGACCCTTCAACGCTGCCCGCCTGGGTGGCGCGCGGGCGCGTGTCTCGCCTCGCTGGCGCCGCGGCGGTGGTCGCCGTGCTCCTCGCGTCGACGACGGCGTTCGGGCAGGCCAGGGTGGGAGATCCCGGAGGCGCGGACGCCTCCGCAGACGTCAACACGGACAAGGGCGCACAGGGTGCGGATGGCACCACGCCGTTCGTGCCCGGCCAGGTGACGGAGGTCGTGACGACCGGCCCGCGCGGGGCGCCCGAGCCGGAGGAGCGGCTGGAGGTGTCCCTGCCCCCGGACGCGCCGACGGTGGACTTCCTGTGGACCAACCGCGGCGGGACCTTGCGGAACGCCAGGCTCCGCAACCCGCGCTACGTGCGGGACACCGATCAGGAGCCCATCCCCGGCGTCCCAGCCGAGAAGCTGGCGGCTGGGCCCATCGACCTCGTCACCACGTGGGATCCTGGGTTCTTGCCGTACCGCGTGGTGTTCCGCGACTTCTCGGGGGAGGCGCCCGTCACGCGTGTGCGCCGACGCGCCACGGGCGCTCGGGTCGCGGACGGGCGGCTGGCGCCACCACGTGGGGAGGCCGAGCAGGCCGGGCTCACCGTGAACCGGCCCGTGCGCGTGGGGGATGACCTGGAGATCACGGCCCCCCCCGCGTTGAAGGGGCTCTATCACGTGTTCCGCGTGACTGACTCCGGGGCCATCGAGACCCGCGAGCCGCTCCCGGTGAAGCAGGCCACGGGCGTGGCCTACGAGGTCCGCCGCAAGGGTGCGTTCGACGAGCTGTTCCGTGCGGAGCCGACCTTCGTGCGCGTGGGTGGACCCATGGGGGAGGACGGCAAGCCCGCGGGTCCCAAGCCGGGGCTGCCGGTGACCTATGTCTGGCCCGATCCACGGACGGACCAGTCCGACCTGTTCCTGGAGAAGCGCTTCGAGGCGAGTGACAAGCCGTACCACCTGGGGCTGACCGTTCGCTTGCACAACTTCGGCCGCGAGGACGTGAAGCTGGGGGTCGGGCTCCGCCTGGCGGGCTGGCAGCACCCCAAGGCGAGCAAGGGGACGATGTTCCGTCCGCCAACGAACGTCCTCGCAGCCTCGTGTTACACGGGGGAGAGCCTCGAACGCTACGACTACCATACCCTCCTGGAAGAGCGGGAAGACGACGCGGCGGTTGGTGCGCCCGGCACGGAGAGCTTTCCCATGGCCAACGGGTGGGTGGGCGTGGACACCACCTACTTCCTGTCGGCGGCGGTCCCACGGAACATGCCCGAGGCGCAGTGCTTGTTGGAGGCCTACACCTTTGGTGTCATCTCCTCGACCATCTGGACGCCCTCCATCGAGCCGCTCCGGGCGCCCGACAAGACCTGCGCCCCCGACTGGCTGCCCGCGCGCCCAGGGCTCGCCTCCTGTCGCTCGCTGGCCGCGCGCTTTGGCGCCACGCCGGAGATGTCCAAGCGCCAGCTCAAGTCCCTGCGCAGCAAAGCGCGTCGGAAGATCGAGGGGATGACCGACGAGGCGGCGCGCAACCAGGCCTACGCGCACATCGAGGAGGCGTGGGACGCCCTCCGGGGGCGCCGCCAGCAGGTCTTCCGGTTCAGCCTCTTCGTGGGTCCCAAGGACCTCGACGCCATGCGAGCCATGGCCCCGTCTCTCAAGGAGTCGTTGAATTACGGCTGGTTCGGGTTCATCGCCGAGAGCCTCCACGCGCTCCTGCGCTGGTTCCACGACCTCGTGGGTCACTGGGGGCTCGCCATCATCTTGCTGACGGTGCTCGTGAAGCTGCTCCTGCTGCCGCTCACGAACAAGAGCTTCCAGTCCATGCAGAAGATGCAGAAGCTCAAGCCCGAGATGGACGCCATCAAGGAGAAGTTCGGTGGCGACCGCGAGGCCATGAACCGGGAGACCATGGCGCTCTACAAGCGGCGAGGGGTGAACCCCCTCACGGGCTGCCTGCCCATGTTCCTCCAGATGCCCATCTGGTTGGCGCTCTATCGCACCATCGGCTCCAGCGTAGAGCTGTACCACGCCCCGCTGGGGCTGTGGATTCAAGACCTCTCGGCGGGCGATCCCTACTTCGTCATGCCCATCGTCCTGGGTGTCCTCATGTTGGCGCAGTCTCATCTCACGACGAGCACCGCCACCATGGAGGGGATGCAGGCGAAGTTCATGAAGTACGGGATGCCGGTCATGTTCAGCGTCTTCATGCTGTTTTTGCCGGCTGGGCTCGTCCTCTACATCCTGGTCAACACGACCCTCACTATCATCCAGAACATCATCATCAGGCGGCGATTGGCATGAGCGAAAAGACCAGCTTCACCGGACGTACCTTGGAGATCGCCATCGCGGCAGCGGCGAAGGCGTACGGCGTGACCCCCGAGGAGCTCGACTACGACGTCTTGGCCGGGCAGGGGGGCGGCTTCGCACTCATCAAGGTCAAGGGCCAGGGGGGGGCCGCCGCCGCTCCCGCCATGGTCGAGAAGCTCAGCGGCACCGGCGCCCCCGAGGGCAGCGACGAGGGCGAGGACCACGAGCACCGCGCGGAGTCCCGCGGCGGGCGGGACCGGGACCGCGGCGGCCGAGGGCGTGACCGTGGCGGGCGGGACCGGGATCGCGGCGGGCGCGATCGGGACCGCGGCGGCCGAGGGCGTGACCGCCGCGGGCGGCGCGACGACGACCGTGGGCGCTCTCGCCGCGGGGGACGCGGGCGCTCCTACGAGCTGCTGGAGGTGCCCGCCGACGGCCCCACCGAGGTGACGATGATCGTCCCCGAGGGCGTGGAGCTCAGCGAGATTGGCGAGGACGCCCACGAGGTCATGCGCGACATCCTCACGGGGATGGGCTTCGGCATGAAGGTCACCCTGCACG
This sequence comes from uncultured Myxococcales bacterium, assembly GCA_964478315.1. GTDB lineage: Bacteria > Myxococcota_A > UBA9042 > PHBI01 > JAAZYN01 > CAYZID01. The sequence goes on from CAYZID010000003.1 coordinate 41,689, forward strand.
AGACCGAGGACGCGATCCGCTTCGATCTCGAGAGCGGCCCCTACCACGGTGCCCTCGTCGCCAACGAGATGGAGGTCCTGGACGCCATCGAGCACCTGGTGGACAAGATCGTCAACTTCGACGGTGACCACCGCAAGCGCATCACCGTGGACAGCGAGGGGGCCAAGGCCGGCGCCGAGGACGAGCTCTCGGAGTCCGCGCGTGCCCTGGCCGAGAAGGCGCTGGCCGACGGGCAGACCTACAAGATGGGCCCCATGAACGCCCGCTCTCGGCGTATCGTGCACATGACCCTGCGGGACGTGGACGGCGTGACCACGCGCTCGGAGGGCGAGGGCGCGTTCCGCCGGGTGTGCATCGTGCCGAACAAGGGCTGAGCGCGCGGCGCCGGCGGGCATCGTCGCCGCCGGTCCGTCCCGTGCACTGCAAGGGCGGCCGCCCCCTCGGGGGCGCGCCGCCTTTTCTCTTGGGAAGGTAGGGGGATCGCCGAGGTCACCGGCCGCAGCGCCTCCGCCACCGCGGGCGCGCCGGTGGATCGGTGACGCGCTCGATCCCCACGAGGTGGACCTCGCTCGCGTGGCGCTCGAGGAAGCGCCGGAGCGCCTCCACGGTCTCCGGGTAGGGGTGCCCGATGATGACCGCGTAGCCTTGGCGCTTGGTGATGGCGAGGGCCTCTCGGAGCTGGGCGACGCCGGCCTCGGGATCGCGGTGATTGTCGAGGAAGACGTCCCGCGAGGCGGTGGGGTGGCCCAGCGCCTGCCCCAACGTGGCGAGCTGTGTGTCGGCCGTCGTGCGGCTGTCGAGGACCACGTAGTCGGTGGGGAGGGCGTCGAGGAGCGGGCCGAGGAGGTCGCCCCGCCCCGTGAAGGCGCTCCCCTGGTGGTTGTTGAAGCCCACCGCGCTGGGGACGGCGGCGAGGCTGCGGGTCCACAACGCCAGGCGTTCGGCTGGCGTCTGGTCCCGCCGGAGGTAGCCGCCGATGGTCATCTGGGAGGGGTAGATGGACTCCATGGGCACGTGAACCAGGACGGTCGCGCCGCGGCTGTCGAGGAAGGCCTCGTCCGCGCGGCTCCATCGCCGCCCGGGGAGGATGGCGTACGTGAACGGCTGACCCAGGCGCCACAGGGGGCCGAGCTGGGCCTCGTGGAGCCCCAGGTCATCGATGACCACGGCCAAGCGGGGCCGAGGCGCCTCCACGGTGACCCGGGCGAGGCCCGCTGGCGTGCCGTCGGGGAATCGGTCCAGGAGCCTGGCGCGTGCGGCGGCCACGTCGTCGGTCACCACGCGCGCGGCGACGCCGTCGAGACCCGCCGGGGTGAGGTCCACCACGGGAAAGAGGGCGGCCAAGGCGCAGGCTCCGGCGAGGGGGCTCCCAACCTCCGTGGGTGCGTGGTCTAGGGGGCCCAGCGTGGTGGGCCGCGTCCCGCCCGAAGGCCCGCAGCTCGCGGCGGCGAGGAGTACCACCGGGAGGAGGCTTCGCCTGCGCGCTTGGGATCGCGGTGCCCACGCGAGCGCTCGTGGTGGGCGCCTCAGCGGAGCCACGGGCGGGGGTCGAGGGCTTTGCCGTCGAGGCGGATCTCGAGGTGCAGGCGCTTACCCCACAAGGAGCCCGTGTCGCCCATGAGGCCCAGGACGGCCCCCCCCTTGACCACCTGGCCGACCTTCACGTCGATGCGGGCGAGGTGTCCGTACAGGGACATGTAGCCACGGGTGTGGTCGATGATGACGGTGTTGCCCAGGCCCCGCTGCCAGCCCGTCCAGACGACGGTGCCCGAGTAGATGGCGTGGACGGGGACGTCCTCCTCGCCGTCCCACTGGCTGGGGACGATGTCCACGCCGGGGTTGAACGTCTCCGTGCCCAGGCGCTTGTTCTTGTGCGTGCCGAAGCGCGAGATGATGACGCCCTTGTTCACCGGGTTGCGGATGAGGCGGCCCTTGCTCTCCTCGAACCACAGGCGCCGCCGGTCGCGGTCGCGGAGCCGATCCACCTTGTCCACCAGGGCGCGGTCCACGTCGCGGAGCTCGCGCATGACCTTCTGGTTGTAGGAGGGCTTGTCGCGCACGGCGGTCACGAGGGCCTCCTTCTCCTGGCGGTCGAGCTCGAGCTGCTGGAGGGCGAAGCGGATCTGAGCCTCGGTGTGGCGGAGGTTGGTGCGCCGGCGTTCGAGGTCGGCCTTGTGCTGCCGCCAGCGCTCGGCGTCCGCGCGGTACTGGGCCACGCGCTGGCGATCCTCTTTCACGAGGATCTCGAGGAGGCGCTTGCGGTGGGCCGCGTCCTGGAAGTCCCGGGTGCTAAAGAGCAGGGAGTAGGGGGACACCCGGCGGATCTGGGTGAGGGCCCGGAGCCGCTGGCGCGTATGACGGCGCGCTTCGGCCAGGCGCCGTGTCTCCTCCTCGAAGCGCCGGGTCGTGGCCTCGAGGTCGCGGCTCACCACGTCGAGCTGGTGGTGGAGGCGCTCGAGTTCGTCCTCGCGCTGGGCGATCCGGATGTCGAGGGTCTCTGCGTGGTCGAGCACGCGCTCGTCGGGGCGCAGGAGCCGCGAGACGGCCTCGGACGGCTTGCGCACGGGAGGGGGGGGAGGCGCGGGGACCACGAGGGTGTCGGGATCGACCGTGTCCGATGGCGTGGACGGGCCCGGGGCGGCGCCCAGGAGGGGGGTGGCGAGGAGCACCGTAGCCAGCGCGGAGGCGAGTCGTGCTGACGGGGAGGCCGCGGTGGACACCGGTCGCCTCATGGCTCGCGGAGGTAGCGGCGGACGCTGAGGGCGGAGCCCGCGAGGCCCAGGGCCACGCCGCCGAGGACCAGCCAGGCGATCATGCCGGCTGGGAGGAGGTCCAGGTCGATGTTGATGGCGTGCTCGCTCTGGAGAAAGCCGGAGAGGCGGCCGTGGATGAGCACGACCGCGAGGAGCGCGAGCGTGGAGCCCAGCAGGCCCGCGACGGCCCCCTCGATGTAGAAGGGGGCGCGGATGTAGCCATCCGTGGCGCCGATGAGGCGCAGGACCTCGATCTCGTCCTGGCGCGCGTAGACGGCGAGCTTGATCGTGGAGAAGGTAAAGAACACGGCCGCCGTGAGGACGATGACCGAGATGATGAGCCCCGCGAGCCGCAGCAGGTCCACGATGGCGAAGACCACGCGCAGCTTGTCGGCTCCGAAGTAGAGGTCCTGGACGCCTTCTACTCCCTCGAACTTGGAGACCCACTCGGGGAGCCGGCGGAAGTCCTCCTTGCGACGCTCGCGCGGCTTGAGCTGGACCTCGATGACGGGCTGGCCGGGGATGGCCTCCTCGTCGAGGCCTTCCAGGAGGTCCGGGGGCAGCGACGCCTTGTTTCGGGCGCGGTCTTCCTCGGCGCTGAGGACCGTCACGGAGTCCACCTCCTCGCGGTCTTCGAAGGCGCGGACCAGCGCGTCGACCTGCTCTGTCGTGACGGTGGGCTCCAGGTAGACGGTGACGCGCAGGTCCCGCCCGATGCGGTCGAGCAGGCGGTCGGCGTTGACGACGACGAAGCCGAACAGCCCCACCAGGATGAGGCTCACGGCGATCGTGAGGACGGCCACGAGGGTCAGCCCGGGGGCCGTGCGGATGTTCTTCCAGGCCTCGCGGGCGAACACGGCGGTGGGGGCTCGCTGGCTCACGGGCGCTCTCCCTCGCCGGGCTCGCGTCTCCGACCGTGGATCCCCTCCAGCGCGTGGGAGGCCGTGGGCGGGAGGACCTCGTCCGGGGCGCCGTCTTCGATGAGGAAGCCCTTGTTGAGCAGGACGACGCGCTCGCCGAAGCGCTCCATGAGCGACCGGTCGTGTGTGGCGACGACGACCGTCGTCCCGGTGGCGTGGATGTCGACGAGCATGCGCAGGATCTCGATGGAGAGCTCGGGGTCCAGGTTCCCGGTGGGCTCGTCGGCGAGGAGGATCGGCGGCTCGTTGACGATGGCGCGCGCGATGGCGACGCGCTGCTGCTCGCCGCCGGAGAGCCAGGTGGGGAAGGACCGGGCGTAGCGTTCCAGGTTGACCATCTCCAGCACCTGGTTCACGCGCCTCTTGACGTCCCGCGCGGCGAAGCCCTGGACCTCCAGGGCCAAGGCGATGTTGTCGAACACCGTGCGGTGGGGCAGGAGCTTGAAGTCCTGCCAGACCACCCCCATGCTCCGGCGGAGGTAGGGGATGGAGGAGCGCTTGAGGACCGCGAGGTTGCGCCCGTTGACGAGGATCTGTCCCTCGCTGGGCCGCTCCAGGGCCATGAGGAGCTTGATGAAGGTCGTCTTGCCCGCACCCGAGGGCCCGGAGAGGAAGACGAACTCCCCCTCGCCAACGCTCAGGGTCATGTCCCGTAACGCCTCGATACCATTGGGGTATCGCTTGGTCACGTGGTAGAGCTGGATCACGGGTTGGACCCTACCACGGGGGGCCGCCCGCCGTCGATTTTCGCCCCCGCGCGGCGTTGTCTCGGCGGCACCCCGGGAGCGCTGGGGCCCGGAGCGCGCCCGCGGAGGTCGCCCTGCGGCGGCGGCGACGCACCGCGAACGAAGGTTCCAACACGAGAAAAACACTGGAAAAGATGAGAGGACGGCGGGTCCCTGTCGGGTCCCTGCCGCGCGTTGTTGACGGTCCCAGGGGGCCATGCTAGCGAGCAGGGGCAGCCCACGCACTGGAAGCTCCGGAGCACGGCGGCCCCGGTTCCTGGGCCGCCCAGCGCACTCGGGCGTGTGGGTGCTTGTCAGAGGATGTGCGCACACGGACCGTCCACGATGGTGGACACAAGGAGAAGACCTATGCGGAACCGATTTGCACTTGCCGCCGCCATGCTAGGTGGCCTGGCGATGGTAGCATCGTCCTCCCCGGCGTTCGCCACGGGCGCGCGCATCGACTCGATGGGCGGGGGCTCGAAGGCTTGGACGGTGGAAGACGAGGTCAACATCTTCGACTTCCCATCGCTGCTGGTCCGCTACGGGGACATGACCTACGTGGACAACCTCAACAGCGCCTTCGCCAACACGCGCTTCGGGTTCCACCTGGCGCTGGGCGAGGACTTCGTCATCGGCGTCTTCGGCGGCCGCATCAACGAGACGACCCGCCCGGTGGGGACGGGCTTCGACGTGGCCGGCAACGCCTTCACGGGGACGAGCGGCATCCAGGTGGGCGGGCAGGCCAGCCAGGCGGCGAACGCGGGCGGTGGCCCTGCGGGCGTGCAGCAGAACTCCTTCTGCCAGCCCGGGCCCAACAACCCCTTCTGCGTGGGTGGCAACGAGATGGTCCCCAACTCCATCTCGAACGTGGACCTCAAGATGGGCCTCATGGCGGCCATGAACGTGGCCGACGGCGTGCGGCTCGGCTTCATGCTGAACATCCTGGGTGACGACGGCGACAACGAGCAGCCCAACACGGCCCAATGGGACGCGGGCGCGCTCCTCATCGACCTGGGTCTGGGCCTGGGCCTGGATCTCGTCGACAGCGAGCTCGAGATCGCGCTGGGCGTGGAGTACGGGATGCTCGACGACTACCGGGACGGCGTCTTTGCTGCCAACGGGCAGCCGGGCGACCTCATCCAGCACTGGTCGGCCAGCCACTTCGCCATCCGCCTGAACGGCCGCTTCACCTACGACATCGATGACGTCTACCACCTCATCGCCTACGCGCGGATCAACTACGCCTCTCAGGAGGTCACGCAGAACAACTTCCTCGTGACCCAGGGCGGCCCCCCCCAGCCCGGCGGCGCCTGGAGCGGCCCGGACCTGGCGCTGGGTGCCGACCTGCGCATGCAGCTCTTCGAGGACGTCTTCGTCGTGCCCGGCATCGGCCTGCGCTACGCCCAGCAGACCCTCCAGGGCGGCGGGAACGTCGACCGCGACGTCGATCGCCTGGTGAGCCTGCCCTACTACAGCGTGGGCGTGGACGTGAAGGTCTTCGACTGGATGGACTTCCGCTTCGGCGCCTCCCAGTCCGTGGACTTCCTCCGCAAGTCCAACACGCCCCCGGCGACCCCCACGACCGAGCAGCGCGCCAGCTCCGTGGCCACGAACGTCGCCACGGGCCTCGGCTTCAAGGTGCCGGTCCAGGACTCGGTGCTGAAGATCGACGTCAACGTGAACCCGCTGTTCTGGCTCAACGGCCCGGACTTCATCACGGGCGCCGGCAACAACACGGCCCCCTTCGGCCTCACGGGCGCCATCCAGTACGACTGGTAGGCGGTCAGGCACCCGCGCTCTCCGGTCCCCGAGAGGCCGGAGGGGCTGGTGCTCTCCCGGCGCGCACCCGCGCACACGAAAGGCCCGGCGGTGAACCCGCCGGGCCTTTTCCATGCGGAGCCGCGTCCGCGTCCGCGCCCGCCTCCGCGTCCGCGTCCGCGCCCGCCACCGCCACCGCGCCCGCCACCGCCACCGCCACCGCATCCGCATCCGCGTCCGCCTCCGCGTCCGCCTCCGCGTTCGCCTCCGCGCCCGCCTCCGCATTCGCGCCCGCGCCCGGGTCCGCGCCCGCCTCCGCGTCCGCCTCCGCGTCCGCCTCCGCATCCGCGGGCGCGTTCGTCTTCGCCCCTTCGCTTTATCCGGATGTCCGTGCGGGCAAGAAAAAGAGCGCCCGCGTTCTCCCCCGGCGAAGGGGGGAGGGCGCGGGCGCTCAGGGTTCGCGGCCCGCGGGGAACGCCACTGGCGCATCCCCGCGGGGATCGGCCTACTTGATGCCGACCATCTCCTCGAGCATGGCCGTCGTCAGGGACTTGGGGCGCTCGATGGGATAGCCCAGGGCGCGGTCCCAGACCAGGTTGGCGAGCACGCCCATGGCGCGGCCCACGCCGAACATGACCGTGTAGAAGTCATACTCGGTGACGCCGTAGTGCCACTGGATGACGCCGGACTGGGCGTCGACGTTGGGCCAGGGGTTCTTGGCCTTGCCGTGCTCCTTGAGGATGGGCGGCACGACCTCGTAGAGCATGCTGACGACCTGGAAGATCTCGTCGTCGGGGATGTACTTGAGGCAGAAGTTGCGCTGCTCCTCGTAGCGCGGGTCCGTCTTGCGAAGCACGGCGTGGCCGTAGCCGGGGATGACCTGGCCGCTGTTGAGCGTGTCCCACACGAACTTGGTGAGGTCCTCCTTGGAGGGCACCTTGCCGCCGAGCTTGTCGTAGACGCCCTGGATCCAGCGCAGGACCTCCTGGTTGGCCAGGCCGTGCAGGGGACCGGCCAGGGCGTTCATGCCGCCGGACAGCGAGTAGAAGGCGTCGGACAGCGTGGAGCCCACGAGGTGGGTCGTGTGGGCGCTGGCGTTGCCGGACTCGTGGTCGGAGTGGAGGATGAAGTACAGGCGCATGAGCTCGTCGTAGGGCTCGGCCACGCCCATCATGTGGGCGAAGTTGCCGCCGAAGTCGAGCTTGTCGTCCGGCGCGATGTGCGTGTCGCTCTTGTACTTCATGCGGTAGATGTAGGCCGCGATGACCGGCAGGCGCGCCACCAGCGTGAGCACGTCCTCCAGCATGGGCTCCCAGGCCGTGAGCTTGTCGAAGCCCTTCTCGTAGAAGGCCTTGAACTCGCTCTCACGCTGCATGGCCAGGATGGCCGTGGAGAACATGGTCATGGGGTGGGTGTCGCGGGGCATGGCCCGCAGGACGTCCCAGACGTACTGGGGCACCTGGCGGCGGACGCGGAACTCCTCGACCAGCTCGTCGACCTCTTCCTTCGTGGGGAAGTCACCCGTGAGCAGCAGGTGCATGTGCCCCTCGACGTAGGGGAACTCCTTGCCCTCGGGCTTGGGCAGGGCGGCCAGCGTCTCGGGGATGGTGTGGCCGCGGAAGCGGATCCCCTCGAAGGGGTCCAGGTACGAGATGTCCGTGACGAGCATCTTCACGCCGCGGGCACCCCCGATGGCCTGCGCCACCGTCACGTCGCCGACCTTCTCCCCACCGAACTCCTTGAGGAGCCGCTTGGTCCGTGGCCGGTGCGCCTCGATCTTCGCCGCGAGGGTTTCCTTGAGCTTCATCGTCTCCTCCTCATGAGTTCTCCGGACCGTCCCCGGAGCTATCGCCCGCCCGACAGCCTGCTTGCCGTGCTCGCGTGCGCCCAACGGGCCCACGCGCCACGACGCGCCACCGCCACGAGCATGTCTTCGAACTAGCGCACCACGCGCTCGGACCTAGTCACCGCGACAGGTCGCGTTTCTGTCGAACCCGACGCCGCCGCGGCGCCAGGAACGCCCACTCCAAGGCCCTGACGGCCTCCGTCATAGGAAACCGCGCGGGCCCGTGTCAACCGGCTTGAAGGCTAACTCGACATAACTCAACGGAACGCAGAAAACACCCTTTGTTCTAGTCAGTTGCGCCGTCACCCGCGGGGTCCAGCAGCGGCTGGGCGGCCAGCTCCGAGAGGGGGAAAGGATCGCGGGAGAAGGTCTGCCCGAAGTGCTCGAACAGGTAGTCCTTTTGCGTGAGGTGCACGGGCGTGTCGGCGTCCATCCCGGTGTTCACGAGGTGACGCCCGATGCGCACGATCTCGTCGTGGATGCGCCGGCGCGTGGGTTCGGACTCGCGCTCCTCGCGCGGCACCTCGCGAAGCTCCCAGTACTCCTCGCGGTTCAGCGGCGTCTTGAGGATGAGGGCCGCTCCGTCCACCTCGTCCGTCTCGTAGCGTCCGCGGACGACGGCCTCGTAGATCATGGGGGCCAGGTCGTCGTGGCCCATCATCCAGTCGGGGTCGTAGGGCTTGTGCATGAAGTGGTCCACGCGCCCGCCGGGCTCGATGGCGATGGAGAACAGACACCCGGGCGTGGGGGCCAGGGACTTGCAGAAGTCGTCCACGACGATGGCCCCCGCGCGGTCGGCCTCGGCCACGCCGTCGTGCCCCGCCCCGCGGGCGCCCTCCTCGTCTTCCTCGTCGGGCAGGCCCAGGGCCGGCGCCTCCGTGGGCACGGGCTCGTCGGCCAGGTAGCGAGGGAAGACGAGCTTGATCTTGGTTCCGACGCCCTCGGTGGACTCCACGTCGATCTTGCCGTTGAGCAGCGCCACCACCTTGCGCACGAAGACGAAGCCCAGGGAGTGGAGCTCGCCGGTGAGGTCCTTCTGGGAGTGGAGGATCTGCTGCACCTTCTCGGGCGGCATGCCCTTACCCTCGTCGGTGACCTCCACCCGCACGGTGTGGGGCTCGGCGAAGACCTGGTAGAGGATGACGCCGCTCTTGCGGTGGCGCATGGCGTCCACGGCGTTCATGGTCAGGTTGAACAGCAGCCGGTTGAAGGCGGCCGCGTCGGCGTAGATGTGGCAGCGGTCCAGGTGCCCTAGGCGCACGTCCAGGCGCTTGTCGCTCGCGCCGCGGACGTAGTAGCGCAGGTGCTCCTCGACGTAGCTCTCCACGCGGGTGTGCACGGCCATGGGCATCATGGGGCCCTCGCCGTCCGAGTAGCGTACGAAGTCGACGATGCGGCGGTCGATGGCGCCGATCCACGCCTTGGACTCGTTGAACGAGTTCTCCAGCGCCCGCGCCTTGGCGCCGTGGGGCAGGTGCGACACGAAGTCCTTGAAGTCCCGCCAGTGGGGCAGCAGGGCGATGCGGCACGTCTCCAGCGTGGCGTCGATGTAGGCGCGCCCCTTGTCCAGCACCATGTCCCCGCTGGCGAACCCCTTGACCGCGATCTCGTAGGCTTCGCGCGCCTCGCGCGTCGCCTCCAGGGAGGCCGTGAGCCGGTCCAAGTACCCCTGGTGCTGTGCCCGCACCTCATCCAACCCCTCCTCCTCGTAGGCGGCGATGAGGCGCTTGTGGATGGCCACGAGCTGATGGAAGAACTTCTCCACGCGCAGGTCGTGGATGAAGAACTTGATCTCGGCGACTCGCTTGTCCATGGGGCAGCTCTCCTTGTGGGGTCGCGCGGGGCGCGGCAGGGGGAAAGGTCGACGGGGTCGAAGGGAGTGGGATGGGTTCGCGGCTTCCTCCAGGCGGCCCCGGGGTGCGCTGCGGGCTCAGCCGCGCGCCAGGCGACGCTCCAGCCAGTCGGTGGTGACGCTCTTGGGGCGCTCGGGGGGCAGGTTGAGGATGCGGTCCCAGACCAGGGCGCTCAGCACGCCCACGGCCCGGGCGGCGGCCACGAGGACGCCGTAGAAGGGCTGCTCCACCACGTCGAATTGGCGCAGCAACACGCCGGCGTAGGCGTCCACCGTGGGCCAGACGTTGCGGTCCTGGCCGTGGCGCCGGAGGACCTCCGGGACGACCTCGTAAAGCATGCCAACGGTCTGAACCAGGACGTCCTGGGGGAAGTTCTTGCGGCAGAAGCGATACAGCGCCACGTAGCGCGGGTCCACGCGGCGCAGGACCGCGTGGCCGAAGCCGGGGATCACCTGCCCGCGGCGCAGCGTCCGTTCGCAGTGCGCCTCGACCGCTTCCCGCGGAGGCGGCTCACTGGCGTCCTCCACCAGCGGCGCCACCCAGCGCATGAAATCCACGGTCGCCCGCCCGTGCAGCGGCGCCGCGAGCCCGGCGACACCCGCCGACAGCGCGTAGTAGGGGTCAGCTAGCGCCGAGCCAACCAGGTGCGTGGCGTGGGCCCCGATGTTGCCTCCCTCGTGGTCGCCGTGGAGGAAGGCGAACAGGCGCAGGGCCTCGGCGAACCGTGGGCGCTCGCCCGCCAGCATCCAGGCCAGGTTGCCCGCCCAGTCCAGGGCCGGCGAGGGGCCCGCGGCCGGGGCCTCGCCGTGGCAGCGGCGGTGGATGGCCGCGGCTAGCGCCGGCAAGCGCGCCAGCAGGTTGAGCGCGTCCTCGTAGGTGGACTCCCAGAGGTCCCGAGTGCGCGTCCCGCTCCGGTACGCAGCGTGGGCCACGCTGTTGCCCTGCATAGCCAACACGCCCACGGCGAGCTGGGTCATGGGCGCGGCGTCCGGCGGTAAGCCCCCCAGGGCTCGGGCGGCCACGGGGGGCAGAGCCATCCCGCGTTCGAGCAGGTCCTGACGCACCGCCTCGGCGTCCTCGGCGCTGGGCTCCTCGCCCGTCATGAGCAGGTAGAGCAGCGCCTCGACCATGGGCTGCTCGCTCCCCGGGTGGCGGGGCAGTCGCTGGAGCAGCTCGGGGATGGTGCGCCCCCGATAGCGAATCCCCTGCATGGGATCCAGCGCCGACGTCTCGCTCACCAGACACACCACGCCCCGCACGCCCCCGTAGAGCTGCGCGACGTTGAGCTCGGCGATGGGCTTGGCCCCGTGCTCCTTGATCAGCCCGCGCACGCGTCGGCGCGTGGGCTCCACGCGCGCTCCCAGGACCTCTCGCATCCGGTCCATGACGCCCTCCTCATGGCTCGCGGGGACCACGCGCTTCGAGGGATCGTGCCCAAGCGGCGCCTCGCTCCAACCAGCAGCTCGTCCTTCGAGCGCGGCACTCTAGCAGGAAGTGACCGACCGCCCAACGTTCGTCCTCGCCCCTGGACCCCGGCCCCCTTTACACTCGGCATATGGCGACGAGCTCCTGGACCCAGCGCGCGGAACGACGGGCCGAGGTCTACCGCCACCTCACCGAGGCGCTGGGCACCGCCCAGACGTTCACCGACGTGGCCCAGACCGCTGTGGAGGCCGCCGCTGCCCTCATCCCCTGCGACGGCGCCTCGGCCACGGTGCTTCAGGGGGGGGCCGCGCTGGAACCCAGCGGGGGGCTGTTGCGCTACGTGGCCGCCACGGGTGCCGCGCGCTCGGTCCTGGGGCGCGAGCTGTCGGTGGGGGCGAGCTTCACCGGGCAGGTCGTGCGTCAGCGCCGGGCGGAGCTGTTCGCGGCCGCCCGCGCCAGCAGCCCGTCGCGCTCGCGCGCGGCCCGGGATCAGATCCGCTCGGGCGCCGTCGCCCCCGTCGTGCTCCCCAGCCCGAGCGGCGGCCGCGTCGCCGGCACGCTGGGCGTCGTCTCCCACACCGCCGAGGGGCCCCGAGCCATCGACGAGGCGGCCCTGCGCGTCCTGGACGATCTCGCCGCCTTCATCGGCCGGGGCCTCGCCCCACTCGCCTGACCGGTCGAGCCCCCCGGCCCCCCCCCGACGCCTCCCCAAAGAAAGAGGCACCGGAGAACGAGGCACCGGAGGACAGGCCCCCCAAGGCCACGGGGCGCCCCGGCCGCGCGGGCGCATGGGGGAAGCGGCGAGGTCCCTACGCAGATTCTCCCTTGCGTTGGACGCGGAGCCGGCGCACCCTGCCGCGTCCCTCTCAGGAAAGGAATCAAGACATGCAGCGTACCCTCACGACCTCGCTGGCGCTCGCCGTGGCCCTCGTGGCCTTCGCGGGCTGCGCCAAGAACGACAAGGCCCAGACCGACAACCAAGGCAAGACCGTGGCCCCCGCGCCCGCTGCCAAGGCCGGTGACAAGAAGGCCGAAGCCAAGGCTGGCGACAAGAAGGCCGAAGCCAAGGCTGGCGACAAGAAGGCCGAAGCCAAGGCCGGCGACAAGAAGGCCGAAGCCAAGCCCGTGGCCGCCAAGCCTGCGGGCGACGCCAAGGACTGCCAGACCTTGATGGACAAGCTCTGCAAGGACCTGGGCGAGAAGACCAAGACCTGCTCCATGGTTCGCGCCAAGACCCCGCAGTTCCCCGCCCAGCGCTGCACCATGATGCTGGGGCAGTACGACAAGGTCCTGGCCGAGCTCAAGGCCATGGAGAAGGCCAACCAGCCCTTGGAGCCGGCGCTGGTGAAGAAGCAGTCCGAGGGCGACTTCCCGAGCTTCGGGCCCAAGGACGCCAAGGTCGTCATCGTCGAGTACTCGGACTTCCAGTGCCCTTACTGCTCCCGCGCCGCCAAGACCGTCGAGCAGCTCCGGAAGGACTACAAGGACAAGATCCGCTTCGTCTTCCACCAGTTCCCGCTGTCCTTCCACAAGAACGCGTACAACGCCGCCACGGCCGCCTTGGAGGCCAAGGCCCAGGGCAAGTTCTGGGAGCTGCACGACCTGATGTTCGCCAACCAGCGCGCCTTGGAGCGCGCCAAGCTGGAGGAGTACGCCAAGCAGGTGGGCATGGACGTGGACAAGCTCAAGAAGGCCCTGGACGGCAAGACGTACGACGCGGAGATCCAGGCCGACATGGCGCTGGGCAAGGAGGTCGGCGTGCGCGGCACCCCGACGATGTTCATCAACGCCGAGCGCGTCCAGAACCCCAGCGACTACAACATGATCAAGAAGGAGATCGACGCGCAGCTCGCCAAGTAGCCGCGTCGCCTCCTGCCGTCCCGGGGCTACCCCCCGGGCGGTCACGCGTTGAACGCCGGCGCGCCACACCCCCCAGCCCTGCCCCGGCAGGGCCCGCGGGCACGGCGCCGCCGGCGTTCGTGCGTCGGGGGTCGGTGGTTGACGCGCCCCCGCCACCCGGCGAGGCTGGGTCCATGAGCACGGCACGCGTCGAAGAGCGGGTCCCTCGATTGGGGCGCCTGCCCCTGGGGTGGCGGATCGTCCACTGGATCATCCTCGTCAACCTGGCGATCCAGGTGGCCTATGGCGCCTGGATGGTCTTCGTCGTCATGCGACCCGAGGGGGTGGACGGGCCCCTGTACGCCGCGGCGCTCCAGCTCCCCCACGACTTCATGATGGTCCGCCGCGCCTACGCCGCCGAGACGTGGCAGGCCATCGTCGGGTTGTCCCTGTACGTGGGGCTCACCGAGATCCTCCCGCGCCGCCTGCGCCCAGGGCGCTGAGGAGGACCAAGACGGTGACGCCCCCCGACCACGACGGTCGCCAGGCCCCCGCGCGCCCACTGCCGACGCTCCGGCCCCTGTCGCGCACCCAGCTCGCCTGGTTCGACTTGCGCCACAGCTTGCCGGCCACCTGGGGCGCTCTGCGCCGGCACATGGGGCGCCTGGCCGCCGCGAGCCTCCTCCTCCGGGCGCTCTGGGCGGCGCGGCGCGATCCCCTGCGCGGCCTCCCCCGCGCGAGCCCCCCCTGGCCCAAGGAGGCCCTGGCTCGCCAGCAGCTCCGCGGCGCCTTCCTCCTGGACGACGCCCTGCGCGCCCGCGCTCCCCGCACGGAGCCCGCCGACCGCCTCGCCATCCTCCGCGACGTCATCGTCGCCGCCGGCGTGCGCTTTCTCCGCCACACCCTGCCCTTCGACGACCCCACCGCCTGGCGCGCCGCCTCCCAGGACGAGCGCGCCCGCTTCGTGCGTCAGGCCTTCGACCGCTTCCCCAACGCCCAGGCCCGCCTCGTCGCCACCGGCGCCGACCACGCCGCCTTCGACGTGACGGCGTGCCGCTTCGTGGACCTCTGCCGCGCCGCCGGCCGCGACCACCTCGCGCCCCTGTTCTGCGCCGCGGACGCCGCCTACTTCGGCCGCGATGGCCGCCCGTCCCTGGAGCGCCCCCACACCCTGGCCCAAGGCGACCCCGTCTGCGCTTTCCGCCTCAGCCTCGCCTCGCGCCCTCCCCACACGTCCTCCCCGCCCGTGTCATGAGCCGCGAGCCGCGAATCCCCGAGGCTTCGGAGGGGACGCCGCGCCTGCGGTTGCCCCTGGCGGCGGCCTTGGTCGCGGCCCTCCTCCTGGGGAGCACGGCGGTGCTCACGGTCCAGACCGACGAGGCCCTGCGCAGCGTGCTGTTGGGCCGCGCCCTGGACCGGGCGACCGCCTTCACGGCCGCGGCCGGCGCCACGCCCTTGGGCGACGGTGTGCTCGCGCGCATGGCCGCCCGCATGGTCCAAGCGCCCGTGCGGTTCGCCTGCGTCTACCGCTCAGACGGTCAGCGCCTGTGCCCCACGCCACCGCCGGGCTACACGCCCGAGGCCGAGCGCGAGGCCGTGCGTGAGGCCGTGCGCCACGCCACGGCCCCGGGCGAAGCCCGCTACGAAGCGCGCGGCGGGGGCGGACTGTTCGGGCGCGAGGACTTCGCCCTGTGGCTGCCCTTCACCGTGGGCATGCCCGCCACGGCGCCCGTGTCACCCGGCCCCCAGATCGGCGGGACGCGCGTCCTCCTCGTCATCCTGGGCGCCGACGCCGCCGGGTCCCTGGGCCGCCAGACGCTCGTGCACGCCGCCCTGGTGGGCCTCCTCGTCCTCGTCCTCCTCGCGCTCACCACCCGCTACGCCCGCGAGGTGCGTCGCGCCGCCGCCCTGGCTCGCCAGCGGGCGGCCGAGCGCCGCTTCGTGGCCCTGGGGCGCCTGAGCGGCGTCCTCGCCCATGAGATCCGCAACCCCCTGGGCGCCATCAAGGGCTTCGCCCAGTACACCGCCCGCCGCTTCCCCCCCGAGGACCCCGCCCACGACGACCTCGCGATGATCGTCAGCGAGTCCACGCGCCTGGAGGGGCTCGTCCAGACCCTCCTCGACTACGCGCGCCCCAAGCCCCCCGCCCTCGCCCCGCTCGGGTTGCCCGGCCTCGCCCAGCTCGTCCAGCGCGCTGCCCGCCTCGTCGCCGAGGAGGCGAAGGCCGCGGGCGTCGACCTGCGCGTGGACGTGGACGGCGCCGCGGAGACGGCCCCGGCCCACGCCGCGCTCGCCGTGGACGCCGAGCAGCTCACCGGCGCTCTCCTCAATCTCCTGCGGAACGCGGTGGAGGCCGCCGCCGATCGGGGCGACGAGGCTCAGGCCGAGGGCGCGTCGGGCACCGTCTCGGTGACCATCACGGTGGACGCCCACGCCGCGCACGTCACGGTCCAGGACGACGGGCCCGGGGTGGATCCCGCCGTGCTCCCCGACATCTTCGAGGCCTACGTCACCGGGAAGGCCCGAGGGACGGGCCTGGGCCTGGCCGTCACGCGCCGCGTGGCCCAAGCTCACGGCGGCGACGTGACCGTGGTGTCCAGCCCGGGGGAGGGGGCCCGCTTCACCCTGTCGTTGCCCCTCGCTCCGACGGCGGAGCCCCACGATTCCAGCCCCGGCCCCAGCAAAGAGACCGCCCCATGAGCCTCCGCCCCCGCGCCCTCGTCGTGGACGACCAGCCCGCCTTCCGCCGCCTCGTGGCCCGGATCCTCTCCGACGACGGCTTCGCCGTACGCGAGGCCGCCGATGGGCGCCAGGCCCTCGGGCTCGCCCTCGCCGAGCCCTTCGACCTCGTCGTGAGCGACGTCAAGATGCCCCGGCTGGACGGGCTCACGCTCCTCGCCAAGCTCCGCGCCGAGCGCCCCGCCCTGCCCGTGGTCCTGGTGACCGCCTACGGCTCCATCTCGTCGGCCGTGGACGCCATGCGCGCCGGGGCCTTCGACTACCTGAGCAAGCCCCTGGGAGATCCCGAGGACCTGCGGGTCGTGGCGTCCCGCGCCGTGGCCCACCGGGACGCGCTCCTGTCCCAGGGGCCCTCGCCCCAAGACGGCGGCGACGGCGACACCCTGGTGTACCGCGATCCGGCCATGGAGCGGGTCATGACGCTCGTGGGGCGCGTGGCCCCCACGGACGCCACCGTGCTGCTCACGGGCGAGAGCGGCACGGGCAAGGAGCTGGTGGCTCGCCGCGTCCACACCCTGTCGCGGCGGGCCAGCGGCCCCTTCGTGCCCGTGAACTGCGCGGCCCTCAGCGAGACGCTCCTCGACAGCGAGCTCTTTGGGCACGAGCGCGGGGCCTTCACCGGGGCCGACCGCCGCCGTCAGGGGCGTTTCGAGGTCGCCGACGGGGGCACGCTGTTCCTGGACGAGGTGGGCGAGATGAGCGCGGGCCTCCAGGCCAAGCTCCTGCGCGTCCTCCAAGAGCGGACCTTCGAGCGCGTGGGCGGCGTGCAGCCCATCTCCGTGGACGTCCGCCTCGTGGCGGCCACCCACCGGGACCTGGAAGCCATGGTGGCCGCGGGCACGTTCCGCCAGGACCTCTACTTCCGCCTCGCCGTGGTCCCCATCCACCTGCCGCCGCTCCGCGAGCGGGGCGAGGATGTCCTGGTCCTGGCCCGCCACCTCCTGACCGTCCACGCCGCCCGCCACCGCCCCGACTGCGCTCAGCCCCGCCTCACGCCCCACGCCGAGGCCGCCCTGGCCGCGCACGCCTGGCCTGGCAACGTCCGGGAGCTGTCCAACACCATCGAGCGCGCCGTCATCGTCTGCGACGGCGACTCCGTGACGCCGGGGGACTTGGGGCTGGGGGCCTCGGAGGGGGCGGGCGAGAGCGCACACCCGGGCGACGGGAGCGCCGAGAGCTTGCCGCTCAACCTCAAGGAGCTGGAGCGCCGAGCGATCGCGCGGGCGTTGGCCGAGACGGAGGGGAACCGCCGCGAGGCGGCCGAGCTCCTGGGGATCGCGCTCCGGACGCTGCACTACAAGCTCAACGAGTACGGGCTTCGCTGAAGGCTGGGGCGGGGCCCGGCGCTCGGGTCGGAAGGGGAGCTCGAGAGCCGGACGGGCCGTTGCGCCCCGGACCGGCGCGTGCGAGGGTCCGGCCACGCTCTCCGAACGAACCGCCGTGGGCCCCGGGCTCGTGGCACCCCCCCAAGCCCACGAGGCCTCCCATGGCAGACGCGCTCATCGCAGACGGCAAGGTCGTCCAGTTCCACTACACCCTCACCGGCCCCGACGGGCTGGTCCTCGACAGCTCCCAGGGCGGCGAGCCCCTCGCCTACCTCCACGGCGCCCAGAACATCGTCCCCGGGCTGGAGCGCCAGCTCACCGGGCACGCCGTGGGCGACAAGGTGGACGCCGTCGTCTCCCCCGCCGAGGGCTACGGCGAGCGCGACCCAGAGGGGCTGCGGCTGGCCCCGCGCGACGCCTTCCCCGAGGACATGGACATCCAGCCCGGCATGAACTTTCTCCTCCAAGGGGACGATGGCTCCCAGGCGCCCGTTTGGGTCGTGGATGTGCGCCCCGAGGGCGTGGTGCTGGACACGAACCACCCCCTCGCCGGGGTGGAGCTGCACTTCGCCGTGGAGATCTCCTCCATCCGCGACGCCAGCGACGAGGAGCAGGCCCACGGGCACCCGCACATGCCCGGGCATCACCACCACCACCACTGAGAGGCCCCGGGTCTGACGAGGCGCCCACCCAACCCGCGCCACACCGCGGGGCGCGCGGTGCGTGGCCGGTGTGCTATGTTTCGGGGCGTCCGCGCTCCAGCGCGGGCGTGGTCCTGGCCGGGGAGGCCGCCGTGAGTGATCCCGACAGCCACTGGTTCGACGACGACACGAGCGCCTTCGGCGCCTTCGACGACCTCCGCGCCCCACGCCCCGCGCGCTGGCCCATCCCGGTCCTCGTCCTCCTCCTCGTCGTGACCCTGGGCGTGGGCGTGGCCCTGGGCGCCTTCCGCAAGACCGGGACCCCGCCCGGACAGGCGGCGACGGGCGCACAGAGAGGGACGGCCGCGGCGACCAAGACGCGACCGCGGCGCAAGACGGCCTCGGAGATCCTCTCCGCCCACCTTGCGAGCCCCGCGGCCCAGCGCGTCACCGACGAAGCCCTGCGCGAGCTCCGTCCCTCTACCGTCCCACCCCCAGGCGCCACCGCCGAACCCACGACTCCCACGGACAGCGCACCCGGCGCCGTGCCCGACACGGCGCTGGCGCCCGACGCGGGGCACCCAGCCGCGCAACCCGGCGCAGACTCCGCCGAGCCCCCAACGCCCGCCGGAACCCCGGACACCATCGAGCTCGCCCCCGTGCGCGTCCCCTCCCCCGACGAGGTGGCCGCCGCGGACGCCGCCCAGGCCCAGGCGAAGGAGAGGGCGGAAGCCAAGGCCCAAGCCGCCACCAAGGCGAAGGAGAGGGCGGAAGCCAAGGCCCAAGCCGCCACCAAGGCGAAGGAGAG
>CAYZID010000003.1:60423-71319 GCA_964478315.1 uncultured Myxococcales bacterium
GGCGGAAGCCAAGGCCCAAGCCAAGGCTCGGGTCCAAGCCGTGGCCGCGTCCAAGGCGAAGGAGAAGGCCGCCGCTAAGAAGGCCAAGGCCGAAGCAGCCGCCAAGAAGGCCAAGTCCGAGGCTGCCGCCCGGGCCAAGGCGAAGGACAAGGCGGAAGCCAAGGCCCGGGCCAAGGCCCAAGCTGCGTCCAAGGCGAAGGAGAAGGCCGCCGCCAAGAAGGCCGAGGCCGAAGCAGCCGCCAAGAAGGCCGAGGCCAAGGCCGCCGCCAAGCCCGCCGTGGACGTCACGGGCTTGCTCAAGGGCGCCAGCAAGAAGCTCCGCGCCGGGGACACCTCGGGGGCCATCCGCGATCTGAAGAAGGCCCTCAAGCTCTCGCCCGGGAACCTCAAGGCCAAGTACGGACTAGGCAAGGCCTACTACGCCGCCGGCAAGGACGCCAAGGCCAAGAAGCTGCTGGCCAAGGTCCTCAGCGCCTCCCCCAACCACGGCGGGGCCCTCCTCACCATGGCTAGCATCGCCATGAACGCCGGCAGGCGCTCGGAGGCCAAGCGGTACTACCAGCGCTACCTCAAGAGCCACCCCACGGGGCGCCGCGCCGAGCAGGTCCGCCAGGCGCTGTCGCGCATGTAGCCCGGTCGCCCCCGGCGTCAAGCACGAGGGTCGCTGTGTAGGATATTCCACAGCGGGATCGTGTTGGCGGCGCGGGACGCAGAGTATACGGTAATGATTGCGCTATTCGAGGTCGGCCCGAACTTTGCTTGTGGGGTGCGGGTCGACACAGGAGGTGTCTGTGGACGCACGAGACTTGAGACGAGGGCCAGCGAGGCGCCGCACGAGCAGTGCGGCGAGCAGCCCCCGGAAGATGGGGTCCCCCGGCTGGAAGATCGGAACGGTGGGGCTCGCGAGCTTGACCGCGACGCTGCTGGGAGCCTGCGCCGGGCCAGGACCCGCGTGGATCGAGGACTCCGCCTGGCTCCAGCCCGGCCAGACCACCGTGGCGGCGCTGCGGGCCAGCAGCCGCGACCGCGCGGATCGCGAGGACCGGGGCGCGACCACGGGCGCGGTCCTGGGCGCCGACCTCCACGGGCTGGTGACCTATCTCCTGGGTCACAGCCCCGCGGTGGTGGCGTCGCGGGCCCGGGCTCGGGCCGCCATCGAGCGGGTGCCCCAGGCGTCGACGTTGCCGCGCCCGGTGCTGAGCTACACCTACCTCCCCTGGCCGGTGGAGACGCGGGTGGGCCCCACGGAGCACCGCATCCAGCTCACCCAGGCCATCCCCTTCCCCACGAAGCTCGCCGCCCGCGACTCGGCCGCCACGGCGCTGGCCCGCGCGGCCGCCGCCGAGCACGACCGCCGCGTGCGCGATGAGCTCACGAAGCTCAAGGTGGCCTGGGCGGACTTGTACTATGTCACCCGCGCCCTGGAGTCCGTGCGCCAGAACGAGGACCTGGCCCGGCGCCTGTCCGAGCTGGCGGGGACGCGCTACGCCCAGGGGCGTGGGACGCTGTTCGACGTCTCCAAGGCCCAGTCCCAGCTCGCCCAGCTCGGCTACGACCGGCTGCGCCTCGTGGAGCAGCGGCGCGTGGTCGTGGCGCGCATCAACGGGCTGCTGGGCCGCCCCGCCCGCGCGCCCATCGCCGCGCCCGCGGCCCTCCCCGACCTGGAGGTCACCGCGTCCGAGGACGCGCTGCTCGCCACGGCCCTCACCCACCAGCAGGAGCTCAAGGCCCTGGACGAGCGGATCCGCGCCGCCCAGGCCAAGGTCCGGGAGGCCGCCGCAAGCTGGCTCCCCGACCTGGGTGTGGGCGTCCAGTACAGCGTCAACGGCCCCGCCCGCGTGGCGGCGTCGGGGACCGCCCAGCCCCCGCCCGACAGCGGCCAGGACGCCTTGGGTGTGATGGTCAGCTTGAGCCTGCCCATCTGGTTCGGCGACCAGGCCGCCCGCGTGTCCGAGGCCAAGGCCCGGCGCACGGCGGCCCTGGCCGACAAGGCGGCCCACCTGGACGACCTCCAGGCGCGCCTGTCCGACGCCCTGTTCCGAGAGCGTGACGCCCGCCGCCTGCGCACCCTCTACGACCAAGAGTTGCTCCCCCAGGCCGTCCGCGCCCTGGAGACGGCCGAGCAGTGGTATCGCGCCAAGCCGGGACGCTTCACCGACTTCCTGGAGGCCCGGGGCGTCCTCTACAGCTTCCAGCTCGCCCGGGCGCGAGCCGTGGCGGACCAGTTCCAGGCCGTGGCGCGGCTCGAGCAGCTCCTGGGCGCCCCCTTGGCGCCCTCCAGCACCGCCCGGCCCACCACGCAGGGCGCCGGTGGGGCCACCGGCCGAGAGGAGGCCAAGTGATGAAGCCGCACACCCACACCAACCCGAGCCCTCTGCCCTCCACGACCACGGCCCTGGTCCTGGCCCTCGCCAGCCTGGGCCTCACGGCCTGCGCCGCCTCTCTGCGCGGGGACCTGGAGGACCACCCCGGCGGCTCCTTCGCCGAGGCCACGGCCGCGGTGACGGAGAGCCCAACCGGAACCGCGATCGCGCCTGCAACCGCGGCCCAAACCGCGGGGCAAACCACGGCCGGGACTGCGCCTGCGGCCGGAACCGCGCCCGGAACCGCGCCCAAGGCCGCGCCCGCCTCCCCCTTCCAGGACCCCGCCTGGACGCCGCCCAACCCGCTCCTCTACTCCACGGCTCGCGAGGCGTTCTTCGCTCGCAGCCCGGCGGTGGCGGCGGCGGCGGCGCGCTACCGGGCGGCCTTCGAGCGGTACGGGCAGGTCACGGCCCTCAACGACCTCGTTCGGCAGTATGACGCCTTCGGCCGCGCCTTGAAGAAGGCCGGCGTCACGGGCGCCGCCGCCACGCCGCCTCGGGGCAAGGCCTTCCCCTTCCAGGGCGTGGCCTCCCTCCAGGGCCAGATCGTCACGGCCGACGTGGCCGAGGCGCGCGCCGCCTTCGAGCGTGAGGTGCTCCAGGCGGCCGCGGGCTTCGAGGCGGCCTTCCAGGGCCTCCTGTACGAGCAGCGAGCCGTGGGCGTGCTCGCGCGGGTCGTGGGTTACGCCGCCCGTACCGTGGACGCCGCGCGGGCGCGCTACCGCTCGGGCGCCGTGAGCCACGCCAACCTCATCCAGGCGGAGATGCGCCTGGACGATCTGCGCCTGCGTCTGCGCACGGCCAAGGCTCGCCGCGAGGCGGCCTGGCGGCGTCTGGCGGCCGTCCTGCGGCTGGGGGAGCCCAGCGCGTCCGGCGAGGGCGAGGGCGGCCTGGCCGTCGTCGCCACGCTCCCGCCCAGGCCCAAGCTCAAGCTGGACGCCCCGCTCCCTGGCCGCCCCGACCGGGACGAGGTGCGAGCCCTGGCGGCGGGAGCGGATGGGGCGTCTGTGCCGGCTCCTCATGGGGGCGCAGCCCTCGCGGCTGACGCGACCCTCACACAGAGCGGTGTTCGGGGCACGGCCGTGGCCGTGGCCCGAGCCCGGGCGCTCCGCGCGACCCTCATGGTGCAGCTCGCCGAACGCCAGCTCGAACCCAACCTCACCGCGGGCCTGCGCTCGGACCAGGCCCCGGACCTGGAGCCGAGATCCCTCCGGCCGGCGGCGGGCGCTCCGCGCCAGCGCCCCGGTCCGGGCGGGATGGCCCTCCAGGGGAACCTGCGCTTCATCACCGGCGGGCCCTTCTTGCGCGAGGCGCGGGAGCGCCAGGTGGCCGCCCAGGAGGGCCTCCAGGCCGCCCTGCGGGACGCGCCCGCCCAGGCGGACCAGCTCTGGGTGGCCCTGGACGACGCCGTCCGTCGGCGCCGCCTGTACGCGGGTGTCCAGCGCAGCCGCGCCGAGCAGGCCGTGCAGGTGGCCCAGCGGGGCTACCGCGCCGGGCGCGCCACCTTCTTCGACGTGGACGCCGCCGTCGCGCGCGCCTTGGACGTGAACCTGGCCGCCCACGCCGCCACGCGGGACGCCTTCGTGTTCGCCGCCAAGCTGGCCGTGGAGCTGGGCGCGGGCCCAGGCGGCTTGACGGCCCTGGGCGTGGCCGTGGACCCAGCGGTGACGCCGCCCCGAGGAGCCCACGCGAGGGAGCCAGCAGGGGCGCCCGATGCGTCCGGCTCGGTGGCTCTCGCCGCGGTCGACCCACGCGTGGACCGCGCGCTCCCCATCGCGCCCCCCACCCCCACCAACACTCGTACCGACGCACCCACGAATCAGGTCACCAACCAGGTCACCGTCACCACACAGGAGGACGCACGATGAGCGCCCCGGAACACGACACCCCCACGCGCACATCCCAAGCGCGCGAGCCCAAGGGCGCCCGGCGCGCCGTCTTGCTGGCCGTGGCCATCACGCTGGCCCTGGCCCTGACCCTGGGCGACACGATCAAGTCCGCCGCGGGCGGGGCCTGGGAGGCCGTCTTCGGCGGCGAGGACCAGGGCGAGCAGGCCGAGGCGGCCGCCGGCCAGTATTGGACCTGCGGGATGCACCCCTGGGTCATCCTGCCCGAGCCCGGTGACTGTCCCATCTGTCACATGAAGCTCACGCCGCTCGACCCGGCCAAGTTCACGGGCGAGATCGCCATCGACCCGGTCATCGTCCAGAACATGGGCGTGCGCACGGCCGACGTCACCAAGGGGCCGCTGGAGCGCACGCTGCGCACCGTGGGCCACGTGACCTACGACGAGACGCGGGTCCAGGACATCAACACGAAGGTGGACGGCTGGCTGGAGCGCGTCTACGTGGACTACGTGGGGGCGCCGGTGGTGCCCGGGCAGACGCTGTTCGACCTCTACTCGCCGACCCTCTACAGCGCCCAGGAGGAGCTGCTCGCGGCGGTGCGCGGGGCGCGCGGGCGGGGGACCGGAGACGCCAGCGACATGGCCGAGGCGGCGCGGGCGCGCCTGCGTTTGTATGACATCGATGACGCCACCATCGCCGCCATCGAGCGCGAGGGCAAACCGCGCAAGGCGCTGCCCATCAAGGTCTCGGCGCTGTCGACCAGCCCCAAGCCCGGCGCAGCGCCCCCGGGCGCTTCGGGAGAGACCGCGAAGCCTGGGACAGACGAGCCCCGCGCCGTCGTCGTCTCCAAGAACGCGAACGAGGGGATGCGGGTGAAGCCCGGGACGCTGCTCTACCGCATCGCCGACCTGTCCACCGTGTGGGTGCAGGTGTCCATCTACGAGGACCAGCTCCCCTACGTGTCGGTGGGCCAGCACGCCGTCATGCGCCTGTCCTACCTCCCCGGGATGGAGTTCGAGGGGGAGGTCACCTACATCTACCCGACGGTGAACGAGAAGACGCGGGAGGGGCAGGCGCGCCTGGCCTTCGCGAACCCCAACGGGCTGCTCAAGCCGGGGATGTTCGCCGAGGTGGAGCTGCGCTCGCGCCTGGCCGACGACCGCGTGCTGGCCCCGCGCGAGGCGATCCTCGACACTGGGCGGCGGCAGGTGGCCTTCGTGAGCTTGGGCGACGGCAAGTTCGAGCCGCGCAAGGTCCAACTTGGGCCCGAGGGTGAGGGCCCCGAGGGCGAGGCGGTCGTCCAGGTGTTGGATGGCCTCAAGCCCGGCGAGAAGGTCGTCATCAGCGGGCAGTTCCTCCTGGACAGCGAGGCGAACATCCGCGCGGGCATCGCCAAGATGATCAAGGGCGAGCAGGCGAGCGAGCAGAAGGCCCCCGTGGCCTCGGCGGGCAAGAGCGAGCTCACCTCGCTGCCGCCGGACACGGCGCGGGCGCTGGTCGAGCTCCTGCGCGCCAACTTCGACATCCAGGACGCCCTGGCGGGCGACACGACCGAGGGGACGGCGGACGCGGCGCGCCGGGTGGCCGGCGCGGTGGACGCCCTGCTGAAGACGAAGATCCCCGAGGCGCCGCACTTCTGGCACCAGCACGACGAGGTGGCCACGATCCGCGGGGCGGCCCTGGCGCTCGCCAAGGCGACCGAGTCCGGGGGTGGCAAGGCCGCGCTGGCCGAGGCGCGCAAGCACTTCGCCGACCTGAGCACGGCGCTGACCAAGCTCATCCGAGGCACGGGTGTGCCTCCCGAGCTGGGCGAGCGGGTGGAGCAGGTCCACTGCCCCATGTACCGCGATGACCAGGGCGGCACGTGGTGGCTCCAGAAGGGAGGTGACGTGCGGAACCCGTATTACGGGGCGCAGATGCTCACCTGTCACGACGAGCGCGCGGCCATCCCCGAGACGGGCGCGGACGAGGCGCCCAAGCCCGCGGACGCGGACGGCGCCAGCGGCGACGCCAAGACCGGGCACGAGGCGCCCGAGGGAGGTTCCAAGTGAGCGTCCCTTCTTCGAGCTCCACGACTCCAGGCGCACGCCAGGGGCTCATCGAGAAGCTCATCGACGCCTCGGTGCGCAACCGCCTCATCGTGCTGCTGCTGCTCGGGGCTCTGCTCCTGGGCGGTGGGTGGACGGCGCAGAACATCGCGCTGGACGCCATCCCGGACCTCAGCGACGTCCAGGTGGTCCTGCGCGCCGACTACCCGGGGCAGGCGCCCCAGATCGTCGAGGACCAGGTCACCTACCCGCTGACCACGGCCATGCTCGCCGTCCCCTATGCCAAGGTCGTGCGCGGCTACAGCATGTTCGGGACGAGCTTCGTCTACATCATCTTCGAGGACGGTACCGATCTCTATTGGGCCCGTAGTCGCGTGCTGGAGCAGCTCAGCGTGGTGGCGAGCAAGCTGCCCAAGGGGGTGACGCCCCAGCTCGGGCCGGACGCCACGGGGGTGGGTTGGATCTACGAGTACGCGCTGCTCACCGGTCCTTACTGCGAGGACTACCCCGAGGGGCTGTGGAACGACCCCGAGACGGGCGCCTGGTACGCCACGCCCGAGGACGCCCCGGACGACTACGCCGTGCGCCAGCGGCTACGGCTCCAGCGCATCTTCCCGGCGCCGCGCGTGGCCTACTACGACCCCCAGGACAACCGGCGCTACGACACCCGCGAGGAGGCGCCCGAGGAGGCGCGCGGCCGGCTGCAAGAGGTGACGGTCGAGCCCGGCTTCGACCGCTGCCCGGAGGTCGTGCAGGCGCCCAAGGCCGACGCCGCGGGCGGTGACGATTCCGGCCACGCCCAGGCCGGCCCGACCCACGAGGCCAAGGCGCAGAGCGGCCGCCTGGTGCAGCCGGACGTGGACCTGAGCGAGCTGCGGAGCTTGCAGGACTGGTTCCTGCGCTACGAGCTGGTCGCCGTGCCGGGCGTGAGCGAGGTGGCCTCTCTGGGCGGCTTCGTCAAGCAGTACCAGATCATCGTAGATCCCGTGAAGCTGCGTGGCTTCCACATCCCCCTGCGGCGCGTGAAGGCCGCGCTCAAGCGCTCCAATGAGGACGTGGGCGGGCGTCTGGTGGAGATGTCCGAGACCGAGTACATGGTCCGGGGCGTGGGCTACCTGGGGTCGCTCAGCGACGAGGAGCTGGCCCAGGCCCGCGCCGCCGCGGCGCGCCGGCCGGGGAGCGTGAACGCCGTGCCGCGCGCCCGCACCGAGCGGGTCCTGGAGGACTTGCGCAAGGTGGCGCTGGGCGCCACGCCCGACGGGGTGCCCATCACGCTGGCCGACGTGGCCGAGGTGCGCGTGGGCCCCGAGATCCGACGCGGCGTCCTGGACTGGGACGGCAAGGGCGAGGTCGTGGGCGGCGTGGTGGTCATGCGCTTCGGCGACAACGCCCTCAAGACCATCGAGCGTACCAAGGAGAAGCTGGAGGAGCTGGCTCAGGGCCTGCCGCCCGGCGTGGAGATCGCCACGGGCTACGACCGCAGCGACCTCATCGAGCGCGCCGCCGAGACGCTGAGCGGCACGCTCATGGAGGAGATGCTGGTCGTCACCCTCATCTGCATCCTGTTCCTGCTCCACGCTCGCAGTGCGCTGGTGGCGGCCTTCGTGCTGCCGGCCGGCGTCCTGTTGAGCCTCATCATCATGCACCTGCTGGGCATCAACGCGAACATCATGAGCCTGGGCGGCATCGCCATCGCCATCGGCGTCATGGTGGACAGCTCGGTCATCATGGTCGAGAACGCCCACAAGCACCTGGAGTTGGAACAGGAACGGGTGGAACGCGGGGAACCGCCGCGCCCGCGCGCCGCCGTCATCGCCGAGGCCGCCCGCGAGGTGGGGCCGAGCCTGTTCTTCAGCCTCCTCATCATCACGGTGAGCTTCATCCCGGTCTTCGCCCTGGGCGAGCAGGCTGGCCGCCTGTTCAAGCCCCTGGCCTTCACCAAGACCTTCGCCATGGGCGCCGCGGCCCTGCTGGCCGTGACCGTCATCCCCGTCCTCATGGTCTACTTCATCCGCGAGCGCGTGGTCCCCAAGACCCTGGCGCGGCGGTGGCGCATGGCGTTGTACGTGGGCGTCCCCGTGGTGCCCGCCATCCTCCTGGCCGTGTGGCCCATGGAGGCCCTGGCTGCCTACCGCTGGTGGCTGGTGCTCGGGTGGGTCGTGCTCACCGCCCTCATCGTGCTCCCCCAGGGGATCTTGCCCGAGGAGCGCAACCCCCTATCGAAGATCCTGGAGGGCCTGTATGAGCCGGCCTTCCGCTTCGTCATGCGCCACCGCGCGGGGGTCCTCATCACGGCCGTGGCCGCCGTGTTCATCACCATCTGGCCGTTCATGCAGCTCGGCGATGAGTTCATGCCGCCCTTGGAGGAGGGGGACCTCCTCTACATGCCCACGACGGACCCCGGCATCAGCATGTCCAAGGCCCGCGAGGTCCTCCAGCAGACGGACGCCCTCATCAAGTCCTTCCCCGAGGTGGAGCGCGTCTACGGCAAGGCCGGGCGCGCCGACACGGCCACCGACCCGGCGCCGCCCAGCATGTTGGAGACGACCATCACCCTCCAGCGCGACAAGTCCCTGTGGCGCAAGGTGCCGGTGAAGCGGTTCTACGCGGGCTGGCCCGACTGGTTGGCGGCCCTGCCGCGCGCCATTTGGTCGGACACGCGCACCATCACGGTGAACGAGCTCGTCTATGGCTACGACTGGCCCAATCCCGACGGGACGACGACGCACGTCCCTGGGCTCAACGACGCCATCCGCATCCCCGGGCTCACGAACGCCTGGACCATGCCCATCCGCACGCGCATCGACATGTTGTCCACGGGCATCAAGACGGCGGTGGGGATCAAGGTGATGGGGCCGGACCTGGCCACGCTCGCCAAGACGAGCGCGCAGATCGCCGACGCCCTGAAGACGGACGCGCGGACGCGGGCCTACATCGTCAGCGCCTTCCCGGAGAAGTCGGTGGGGGGCAAGTACCTGGACATCCGCATCGACCGCGACGCCATCGCTCGCTATGGGCTGGAGGTGGCCGACGTGCAGGACGTCATCATGAGCGCCTTGGGGGGCATGAACGTGACGTCCACGGTGGAGGGTTTGGAGCGCTACCCGGTGAACGTGCGCTACCCCCAGGAGCTGCGCGACAGCCTGGAAGCGTTGAAGCAGACCTTGGTGGGGACGCCGGGGGGTGGCCCGGACGGCGTGCGGGCCCAGGTTCCCTTGGGGCAGCTCGCGTCCATCGAGCTCAAGCCGGGGGCGCCCATGGTCAAGAGCGAGAACGCGCGCCTCACGAGCTGGGTCTACGTGGACATCAAGGACATCGACGTGGGCACCTTCGTCCGCACCGCTCAGGCCGTCGTAGGGGACGCCGTGAAGCTCCCCAGCGGCTACAGCCTCGTCTGGTCGGGCCAGTTCGAGTACATGGAGGCGGCCAACAAGCGCCTGAAGGTGGTCATCCCGGCGGCGGCGCTGGTCATCATCCTGCTGCTCTACGCCGCCACGAAGAGCTGGCTGCGCGTGGGCATCGTCCTGCTGGCCGTGCCTTTCAGCCTCGTGGGGGCCATCTGGTTCCTGTACGCGATGGACTACAACCTGTCGTTGGCGGTGTGGGTGGGGGTCATCGCGCTGGCGGGGCTCGACGCCGAGACGGGGTTGGTGATGCTGCTCTATCTGGACACGAGCTTCGCGCGCTTCGACCGCGAGGGGCGCATGAACACGCCGGCGGACCTGGCGGCGGCCATCCACGACGGGGCGGTGAAGCGCATCCGGCCCAAGACGATGACGGTCTTCACGACCTTCATCGGCCTGTTCCCGCTGCTGTGGGCCGACGGCGCGGGGGCGGACACCATGCGCCGCCTGGCCGTCCCCATGCTGGGAGGCCTGTTCACGAGTTTCCTCATGGAGCTGCTCGTCTACCCCGTCCTCTTCGACGTGGCGAAGACCCTCCAGCTCCGCAAGCGCTTCCACGGCGAGCGCCCAGCCCAACCCGACGCCCTCGCCGCGACGCCATGACCGCATGAGAGCCATCGTCGGATAAGGAATAGGAAAGGGGAGCGGCCGCCCGGGCGACCGCTCCCCCCTCGCTGACACAGCGCTCGGTGGAGCTACTTCAAGGTGTACTGCACGGCCGCCCGCGCGCCCGAGCCCCCGTCCACGAACACCTTGTACGTGCCAGGGGACAGGGACAGGCTGCTCAGCGGGCCGCCCTTCACGGTCGGGGCGTTCCTCTTGAACTTGTTCCAGTAGTAGACCTTCTGGCCGTTCTTGGTGATGCCCCAGCCCTTGTTGTCCGGCGTCCCGCCGGTCACGCAGGACTTGCCGTTGGTCAGCGAGACCAACTTGAAGCCGGTGGCCGTCTTGCCCGCGGGGACGGTGATCGTCGCGGGGTGGAGCTGGCACTTCCCGTCCACGGTCGCGTGGACCTTCGCGGCCAGCGCATGTCCCGAGAACAACAACGAAATCAGTACGATCGAAAGGAACACGGTCTTCTTCATCACGGCCTCCTCAGCCTCAAGAGAGTCTCCACAGCGGTGCGCTGAATAGGATTCATCGTCACCGAAGTTGTCCGGATGGTCAACACGCGCCAGGCAACCCCGATCCGCCACCTGCTCTGCGGACCGAGGCGCAGGAGGCCGCGTTTGGG
>CAYZID010000004.1:0-38290 GCA_964478315.1 uncultured Myxococcales bacterium
TCCGCGCCCAGCCGCTTGCCTCCTTGCCCAGACGCGGCCTCCTGCGCCTCGGTCCTCAGAGCAGGTGGCGGATCGGGGGCTCCCTCAGCCCCCGGACGGAGCGGGGCACGGCGATGTGCGATTTCGCCCAACCGGCTCCTGACGAGCCGCGAGGTTTGTGCCACCATGCCGGGGCGTCCCCGTCCCGGCGCCGTCCGTCCCAGGAGAGACAAGGAGGCCCCCCGTGCCCGCTCGCGTATTGGTCTGCGATGATGAGGAGCTCATCCGGTGGAGCGTGGCCGAACACCTGCGCGGAGAGGGCTTCGAGGTGCAGACGGCCGAGGACGGCGAGGACGCCTTGGAGCAGGCCCTGTCGGGGGCCCCCGACGCCATCCTCTTGGATCTCAAGATGCCCAAGCTGGATGGACTCTCGGCGCTCCGCAAGATGCGGGAGCGGGGGGTGGAGGTGCCCGTCATCGTGCTCACGGCCCACGGTGGGGTGGAGTCGGCCATCGAGGCGACCCAGCTCGGCGCGGCGGACTACCTAGCCAAGCCGTTCGATCTGCGGGAGGTAACGCTCAGCCTCCGCAAGGCCCTGGACGAGACCCGCCTGGCCCAAGAGGTCAGCTACCTCCGTGGGCGCTCCCGCGCCGGCTACGAGCGCATCGTCGGCGCCTCCCCACCCATGCGGCGGGTCTTCGAGACGCTGGAGCGGCTGGAGCAGGTGGAGGCCCCCACGGTCCTCATCACCGGTGAGTCGGGCACGGGCAAGGACCTCGTTGCCCAGGCCATCCACACGCGCGGCCCCCGCTCCGCCGGGCCGTACATGGAGATCGACTGCGCCTCCCTGCCCGAGCAGCTCATCGAGAGCGAGCTCTTCGGACACGAACGCGGCTCCTTCACCGACGCGCGCCAGCTCAAGCGGGGCCTGTTCGAGGTGGCGCGCGGGGGGACCATCTTCCTCGACGAGATCGCGGAGATGAGCCCTGGCACCCAAGCCAAGCTCCTGCGCGCGTTGGAGAACCGCCGGTTCAAGCGCGTGGGCGGCGTCGTGGACCTGCCCCTGGACGCAGGGGTCATCGCCGCCACGAACCGCAACCTCCGCGAGGAGGTCCGCGCCGGGCGCTTCCGCGAGGACCTCTACTTCCGCCTCGCCATCATCCCCATCGAGCTCCCCGCCCTGCGCCAGCGCCCCAGCGACATCCCCCTGCTCGTAGGGCATCTGCTGGAGCGCCTGCGCTCGTCGATGGGCCGTGCGGTCGAGGGCGTGGCCCCCGAGGCCCTGCGCGCCCTGCAGAACTACGCCTGGCCCGGCAACGTCCGCGAGCTGCGCAACGTCATCGAGCGCTGTGTCATCCTCTACGGGGACGCGGGGCTCATCCGCAGCGAGCACCTGCCCCCCGAGATCCGCTTCGGCCCCGCCCCGGACGCCGGCCCCAGCGCCGGCTTCTTCGAGCTCCCCGAGGGGGGCATCGACCTGGAGGAGGTGGAGCGCAGCTTCCTCGTGCAGGCGCTGGAGCGCACCGGCGGCAACCAGACCGCCGCGGCCAAGCTCCTGGGCATCAGCCGCTACGCCCTTCGCTACCGCATGGAGAAGTTCGACCTCAAGCCACGGCGCCGGGGGCCCTGAGCGCCACGCGGAAGCCCGCGCCGCCCAAAGGGCTCGCCACGACCTCCAGGCGCCCACCCATGGCATCCAGGGCGCGGTACGCGTTGGCAAGCCCCAGCCCCGTGCCGCGCGTCTTCGTGGTGGTGAAGGGCTGGAAGGCCACCTCCGCGATCTCCGGGGCCAGCCCCGGACCGTCGTCGAGCACGTCCACGCGCCGGCCCGCCACCCGCAGGAGGACCCGCGAGGCCCCCGCCTCGTGGGCGTTACGCACCAACGCCCCGAGCGTCGCCCCGAGCACGGCCTCGTCCGCCCACGCGCGCCCCGTGCCCTCCACGTCGATGCGGAGCTCCGCGGCCTCCCCCAGCGCTTCGCGCGCGGCCTCGGCCGCCGCGCGCGCCACGGCCTCCACGGACACCTCCCGCGGGTCCACGGACACCGGGCGGGCGAACATGACGAGCTCCTCTACGAGCGCGTTGAGCCGCGCCACCTCACCCTGGGCTCGTGTGAGCAGCGCCGCGTGGGGCGCGCCGTCGGGGAGGGCGCGACGCACGAGCTGCATGGCGGCGGAGATCCCCGCCAGGGGGTTGCGCACCTCGTGCGCCAGGGTCGCCGCCAACGCTCCCAGCCGAGTGAGCTCCCGGGCGCGCTGGGCGGCCGCCTCGTCCGCCACGACGCCCGTTATCTCCTCCACGCACACGAGTCGCGCTCCCTCAGGCGCCGTCGCCCGGGACACCACCACGCGGAACTCGCGGGCCCCCTCCCCGCCGTCCGCCTCGCCGCCACCCTCGCTGGCGCCGCCTCCGCCCGAGAGACCATCGGGCAACCGCACGCGCACGGCCTTTCCTTGGTCGAGCGCGGGATCCCCGAGCTGCTCGGCCACCCGCCCCTCGCGGTAGAGCGACCGCGGGAGCACGTCGCGCAACCGCGCGCCCGGAGTCGCTGGGTGCCCAAAGAGCCCCTGGAAGCCCCCGGTGGCGGCGACGATCGTGTCGCCAGGGGCGCACAGCGCCGCCGCGACGTGGATCTGGCGGACCAACAGCCCCTCCAAGCCAGCGTCGACGTCGTGCGGTACGTTCATGGAGCCCCTCCAAGCGGTCGTCGCCCACCAAGCAAAGCCCGTACCAGCCCGGCTCGAAGCACAAAAGCGGGCGACATCATTGAACGGCAGAACGGTGCCCAACCGCTGCAGCCGGCGCCCAACGGGTCATTTCGCCCAGCGGGCGCGCAAAAACAAACATCCTCTCACCGCCTGATAACCATCTCTCACGCCCTCACGGGCCGCTCTCGACGCGGGGTGCCCCGCGCCGGGCGCTCAGCCACCCAGCGGCAGCTCCACGACGACCCGAGCACCGCCCTGGGGGGGGCACTCCAGCGCCACGGTGCCGCCGTGGGCCTCCACGGTGCGGCGGACGGTCGCCAGGCCGAGCCCCGTCCCGCCCCGCCGGGTGGAGAAAAAGGGCTCGAAGACGCGCTCTCGGTCGCCGGGGGGCACCCCGGGGCCGGTGTCGGTCACGGTGAGCAGGCAGCGGCGGGTGGCGGGCTGGGGCTCGATGGAGACCTCGACGTGCCCCCGCCCCTCCATGGCCTGGGCGGCGTTGAGGACGAGGTTGAGGAGGGCGGCGGCCAAGAGCTCGGGGTCGGCGGGTAGCTCCACGGGCGGCCCCTCGACGGTGATCTCCACGCCGCGCAGTCGCGCGTCCGCCTGAGCCTGCCGGCACACCCGCGCGGCCAGGGCGGAGAGTTCCACGGGGCGAAGCTCGGGCGGGCGGGGGCGTGCGTAGGACAGGAGGTCATCCAGGGAGCGGTGCAAACCCTGGAGGCGCTCGCGCACGTCCCCCAGCACACGCGCCTCGGTGCTGTCGCGCGGCGCGCGGGACTCCAGGACCTGGAGGGCGCCGCTGATGCCGGCCAGGGGGTTGCGGACCTCGTGGGCGATGGCGGAGGCGAGTTCACCCACCTGCGCCAAGGCCTCCTGGTCCCGGAGCCGCGCTTGGACGCGCTTGCGCTCGGTGATGTCGTTGCGAATGGCGAGGTACTGGTAAGGGACGCCCGCCTCGTCGAGGAAGGGCACGATGGTCGTGTCGACCCAGTAGTGGGCGCCGCCCTTGGTGCGGTTGCGGATCTCGCCGCGCCAGACCTCCCCCGCCTGAATGGTCCGCCAGAGGTCCTGGAAGAAGGCCCGCCCGTGGTAGCCCGAGTTGACGAGCCGGTGGTCGCGGCCCAGGAGCTCCTCGCGGGAGTAACCGCTCACCGCGCAGAAGCGGTCGTTGACCGATACGATGCGCCCCCGGGCGTCGGTGACGGCGACGATGCTCGCCTGGTCCAAGGCGTAACGGATGTCCTCCAGAAGCTTCCCGGCGCTGGGCGTGACCGCCCCGTCCCCCTCGCCCACGACGTCCCCGGCGCAGAGGACCCCCTCGGTGAGGACCAGGCAGCGCCAGCGCACCGTCCCCACGCCGCGGAGCGCCAAGGCGATGGGGGTGCCGGGCGCGCGCTCACCGCGAAGCAACGCCTGGAATGTCGCCCAGGCCCGCTCCCGGGCGGCGGGCTGCACGTAGGTCGCAAACCACGCCGCGCCCACGAGCGCCTCGGGCACCTCGCCCAGCGCCTGGGCGAGCGCCGGGTTCGCGTAGGCCACGCGCCCCTCCCAGTCCAAGGCCAGCACGAGCTGGGCGCTGTGGGCGAGGAGGGGGAGCGCGTCGCGCCGAGGGGTGTCGCTCACAACCCGTGTTGTACCACGCGGCAGGGAACCGCTCACCAGAGCATGATGACGACGGGCTCGCCAAAGAGCTCGAAGGGGATGTGCACGTGGTGGATGACGTCGAACCCAGCGAGCCCCACGAGGGCCAGCCAGCTCCCGGACAGGCCCAAGAGCGCCCCAGGGAGATAGCGCGCAAAGCGCCCCAAGCGCCCCACGAACAGCCGCGGGAGCAGGGTGACGCCCAAGAGGGTCGGCGTGGTCATGATGACCAGCAGGACCATGAGCGCCGCGCCGTGGAGGGCCGAGCCCGTGGTGGCGGCGAGCCCCAGCACCCAGTAGGTGATCATGCAAGGCAGGAAGCCCATGACCGCGCCCAGGGCCAGGAGGTTCGATGTGTTGCGGGCGCTCGCCAGGGGCAACAGCGCCCGACGCAGCACGTCGGTCCACCGCTCGGTGAGGCTGCGCTTGGCGGCGCGGCGCTCCAGGGTCGTGGGACGGGGGCGAGGGGGCCGGAAGGAGGCTAGCGCCGAACCCAAGGCAAAGACCGCGAAGACGAGTGCGAAGACCGAACCCGCACGGTTGAACGTCTCGTCGAGGCCAGCACCCGCGAGCCCGGCCAAGGCGCCGAGGAGCGCGTAGGTGAGCGAGCGGCCCGCCTGGTAGGTGAGGACCCCCAGGGCCCCGCGCACAGCGGGGATCTTGCGGGCGGCGCCGGCTACGTCGAACCCGATGAGCAGCGGGCCGCACATGCCGGCGCAGTGGACGCTGATCCACAGCATCCCCACGCTCAAGAGCTGCATGTAGGCCGCGGGGATGGGGTCGGGGGTGGCGGTCACGGACACCTCGCGGATCAGCGCGAGGGAACCTCCGGCACGGCGCCGGGGAAGGCGCTGTGGGCGGGCACCGTCTCGCTGGGGGTGGTCTTGGGGACCAGCTCGGGCGGGTGCTGGACCGCGATGACGATAAAGCTGATGTTGAAGGCCATCAAGATCGCGAAGAAGCCAACGAGCACCCACCCCGGGTGGATCCCGCGGGGCTTGGCGGGCGGGGCCTCCTCCGCCTGGGAGGCCGTGGCGGTGGGCTCGGTCATGGAGTGCTCCCTGCTGGTGTGGGGGCTGCCTTGGTCGCCGGGCTGGGCTTGGGTGGCGCCCCCTTGCGGGTCTTTCTGGAGAGTACCTTGAAGGGGCCAAGGACCTTAAGCTCCAGGCGCTTTGGTTCGGTGTCGGCTCCGCCCGAGATCGTCACGGGCACGCGCATCTTGGGCTTGTAGGCCTCGGGGGACACCTCCACGACCAAGGGCAGCTCGTGGTCCCCGAAGGGCGGCAAGGTGAACCGCGGCTGGGGGCAGATGAAGGTGACCCCGGGGACCTCGCCGGGTTGGATCTCCACGTCGCGGGGCTGCTCCCCCTTGTTGACCACGTGGATGGTGAGCTGGTTGACCACACCGCGGTCCGTGAGCTCGAAGGGCGTGGACTGGGACCGGATGACGGTGGCCTCGAAGGGCTCGCGGTGACCGAAGCGGAAAATGGCCAGCGCGAACAGCGCCAGGGCGACCACCGAGTAGATCACGACGCGGCCGCGCAGCAGGCGCTTGCCCTCGCCCTTGAGCCCGCGGAGGGAGTCGTAGCGGATGAGCCCCGTGGGGCGCCCCACCTTGGTCATGACGTCGTCGCAGGCGTCGATGCAGGCCGTGCAGCCAATGCACTCGAGCTGGAGCCCGTTGCGGATGTCGATGGCCGTAGGGCACACGGCCACGCAGCGCCCACAGTTCACGCAATCTCCGGCGTTGGGGTCCTTGAGCTTCCCCCGAGGCTCCCCGCGGCCCGCGTCGTAGCCCACGATGATGGTGTCGTCGTCCTGGAGGGCGCTCTGGAGGCGCCCGTAGGGGCAGATGACGATGCAGAGCTGCTCGCGGAACCACCAGAAGTTGCCGTAGATGGTGGCGGTGAGCGCGGTGGCCCAGAGGAACACGGTCGTGTGCTCACCGGGCGCCGTCCCCACCATGGCGAACAGGCGCTCGCGGCCCACGAAGTACGCCAAGAAGGTGTGGGCGATGACGAAGGAGATCACGAGGTACAGGGCGTGCTTGGCGCCCTTGCGGAGCAGCTTCTCCGTGGTCCAGGGGCCCTCGGCCAGCTTCTTGCGGCGGCTGGCGGGGCCCTCGATCCAGCGCTCGATGCGCCGGAAAACGCCGTCGAGGAAGACCGTTTGAGGGCACGCCCAGCCGCACCAGACGCGGCCATAGAGGGCGCTCGCCATGATGAGCGCGAAGCCAATCCCGATGAGGACGAAGAACGCCAGGTTGAAGTCCTGGGCGTTGAAGGCCACCCCGAACAGGTGGAAGCGGCGCCCAGGGATGTCGATGAGGATGGCCTGGCGACCACCGATGGAGACGAAGGGCAGCGCCAGGTACACGGCGATGAGGACCGCGTAGACGCGGCGCTTGCGCCGGGTCCACTTCCCCTGGACGTCGGCGGGGTAGACGTAGTGACGCCCGCCCTTGTCGTCCAGCATCCCTAGCTTGTCGAGGTTGCGCTGCTTGCTCGGTCCTTCCGACTTGGCTGTCATCTAGCTCCTCGGCGGGCGCGGCGGCGCTCGCTACTCCATCTTCTCGCCCTCGGGGCCGCGTGGCCCAGGCACGTTCGTGTTGCGCAGGCTCACGATGAAGGCCATCACGTCCCGCACCTTGGCGTCCCCCAGGATGGGGGCCCAGGACTGCATGGGGGTCCCGGCCACACCCAGCGTGATGGTCTTGTAGATGTCGCGGGGCTGCCCACCGTGCTTCCAATAGGGGTCCGTGAGGTTGGGCCCCACGAGGCCCTCGGCCTTCTTGCCGTGGCAGCTCACGCAGTTCTGCTCGAAGATGACGGCCCCGCGCTTGGGCGCCTCGGGGTCCTTGAGCAGGGCCTCCATCTCCTCGTCCGTCATGGCCGAGGCCACGAGCTTCTCCTGCCAGGCCGCGTACTCACCGGCGAAGCGCTCGCGCTGACTGGGGGCGCCCAGGCCGTGGTACCAGATCCAATAGCCGAAGGTGAACACGACCATGATCCACAGGGTTCCCAGCCACCAGCGGGGCAAGGGGTTGTCGAACTCGCGGATACCGTCGTAGTCGTGACCGGTCTCGATGTCGGTGTAGCCGCTCGTCGAGGCGGCGCTGGCCGTCGAAGGGGTAAGCTCACTCATGAGAGGCTCCTTCAGCGCGCGTGGAGGAGGACGGGGAGGGGGAGGCGGCGCCAGCGGGGGCGCTGGCATCACCGGAGGGGGTCACGTCGTCGTCGAGGGGCAGCGCCGCCAGGTGCTCCATCGTTGGGTCGTTCTTGGGGCGCAGCAAGACCCGCAGCGAGACGATCGCGAAGATGCCGAAGAACACGAACAGCGCCACGATGGGCAGGTCCGTGAGGTTCGTCCTGGACAGGGCTTCGTGGAACACGGCGGCCGCCCGCTACTGGCCCGCGGGCGCCGGGGCGCCGTAGAGGCGAATGACCTTGGAGGAGCGCTTGGCTACCGCCTTGGGCTCGGGCGGCGTCTTCTTGCCCAGGCACTCCAGGTAGGCGATGAGGGCGACCATCTCGTCGTCCCAAGCCGCCTGGATGCCCTGGGTGGCGAGCTCCTCGGCGATCTTCGTGCCCTGGGCGCGGGCCAGCTCGACGCCGTTGGCGATCTCCTCGTTGGAGTAGGGCACGCCCAGCGTCTGCATGGCCGACAGCTTCAGCGCCGTGTCCCCCGTGTCGATCTTCTGCTCGGCCAGGAAGGGATAGGAGGGCATGATGGACTTCCCATCCGACGTGCTGCCCGGGTCCATGAGGTGCATGTAGTGCCAGGGCACACCGGCGTTGCGCTTGCCGATGTGGCCGAGGTCCGGCCCGGTGCGCTTGGAGCCCCACTGGAAGGGGTGGTCCCAGACCGAGTCCTCGGGGCGGCTGGGGCCGCCGCGGTAACGCACCACCTCGCTCACGAAGGGGCGCACCATCTGGCTGTGGCACACGTAGCAGCCCTCGCGGATATAGATGTCGCGCCCGTGGAGCTCGAGCGGCGTGTAGGGCTCGACGAGCTTGGCCTGCTCCATGGGCACGGCGCGGTCCACCATGAGGGTGGGCACCAACTCGACGATGCCGCCGAAGGCCACGGCCAGGAAGGTGAGGACCGAGAAGATGAGCGCGCGGCCCTCCAAGATCCGGTGGAAGTTCACGCCCTTCCACTCGGGGTTCCGGGCCCCGAAGCTCAGCCACACGGCGATGAAGATGGCCAGCATGAGGACGCCCGCCACCACCGCGAACAGGGGCCCCGAGGCGAAGAACATCATCATCGTGATGAGGCCCATGTAAGTGAGCACCAGCGGGTAGCTGAAGATGACCTTGCGCCAGGGGAGCTTGGGCTCGGGCTCGGGCTCCGTGACCGTGACGGTGACGTCCACGGGCTTGCCGCTCTTGGCCGTCTTCCAGAGGTTCCAGGCCAGCATGATGAAGCCGGTGAGGAACAGCGTGCCGCCGAGCGCGCGCGTCCAGTACAGCGGGATACTCTGGACGACCATCTCCAAGAAGCTCGGGTAGAGCAGCGCGCCGCTCTCGTCCGTGGCCCGCCACATGAGCCCCTGGGTGATGCCGCTCACCCACATGGACACGGCGTAGAGCAGGATGCCGATGGTGGCGATCCAGAAGTGGAAGTTCGCGGCCTTCACCGAGTAGAGCTTCGTGCCCCAAAGGCGCGGCACGAGCCAGTAGAGCATCCCGGCGGCCATGAGGCCGTTCCAGCCCAGGGTGCCGTTGTGCACGTGGCCGATGATCCAGTCGGTGTAGTGCCCCAGAGCCGAGACGCTCTTGATGCTCAGGAGCGGCCCCTCGAAGGTGCTCATGCCGTAGAAGGTCACGCCCGCGATGAGGAACTTGATGACCGGGTCCGTGCGCAGCTTGTCCCAGGCCCCGCGGAGCGTGAGCAGGCCGTTCAACATCCCGCCCCAAGACGGCGCCCAGAGCATGAGCGAGAACACCATGCCCAGCGACTGCGCCCAGTCGGGCAGCGCCGTGTAGAGCAGGTGGTGGGGGCCCGCCCAGATGTAGATGAACACCAGCGCCCAGAAGTGCACGATGGACAGCCGATAGCTGTAAACCGGGCGCTCCGCCGCCTTGGGCAAGAAGTAGTACATGATGCCCAAGATGGGGGTCGTCAGGAAGAACGCCACGGCGTTGTGGCCGTACCACCACTGCACGAGCGCGTCCTGCACGCCTGAGTAGATGGAGTAGCTCTTGACGCCCGACAGAACCGGCAGCGCCAGGTTGTTCACGACGTAGAGCATGGCGACCGTGAGGATGGTCGCGATGTAGAACCAGATGGCGACGTAGAGGTGCTTCTCGCGCCGGATGGCCAACGTCCAGAAGAAGTTGATGGCGAAGACCACCCACACGAGCGTGACCAAGATGTCGATGGGCCACTCGAGCTCGGCGTACTCCTTGCCCTGGGTGATCCCCAGGGGCAAGGTCACCGCCGCCAGCACGATGATGAGCTGCCAGCCCCAGAAGTGGATCTTGGTGAGCGCGTCACTCGCCATGCGCGTCTTGAGCAGGCGCTGCGACGAGTAGTAGATGCCCGCGAACATCATGTTGCCCACGAAGGCGAAGATGGCCGCGTTCGTGTGCAAGGGCCGCAGGCGGCCAAAGCTGAACCAGGGCGGCAGGTTGGCCGCTGGCGTGGCGAGCTCCACCGCGGCCCACACGCCGAAGGTCAGGGCCGCCAAGGCCCAGACCACCGTCGCGATCACGAACCACCGCACCGAGCGGTCGTCGTAGGTCACCGACACTTGCTTCATGGGTCGATCCCTTCCTTGTCTCGTCCTACTGGCTCGCCGCCCGCCCCGGGTGCCTCCCCGATGGGTGCCTCCTCGGCGGGGCGCTGCCCCTCGTCGTCCTCCAGGGGCAGCAGCGACATGCGTTCGGCCTGGTCATGATCTCCGCGATGAACGCTGCTCACGAACAACAGGACACCGATGGCCGCCAGCACCATGCTGACGAACAAGGTCAGGTAGAGCGCGTTCAGCGGGAAGCCTCCACGAGCGCCAACGGTTGCGGCGCGGAAACCCTCTTGCCACGGTCAGCGATAGAACGGAAGGACCAGGCCGTCAATCCGATCACCGTGACCGACGAGGCCGGCATGGCCACGGCGCACACGAGCGGGCTCAGCGCCCCGGCCAGGGCGAGTCCGATGCCCGCTACATTGTAGACGACTGCGAACCAGAGGTTGCGGACCACGGTCCTCCGGACGTGCGCCGTCATGGCGAGCGCCTCGGACACCGGGCCCAGCCCGGAGCCCACTAGGTAGAAGTCGGCGCGCGCCGGGAGGGCCGGCCTATCGATCGCCGGGGTCCCGGCGCACCACGCCGCACGGAAGGCGGGGGCGTCGTTGATGCCGTCGCCCACCATGAGGGTGTCGTGCTCGTCGATCGCGCGGATGAGGGCCGCCTTGTCCTCGGGGGACAGCCCGCCGCGCACGCGCGCCGGATCCAAGCCCAGCTCCTCGCCCACGGCCTGGGCGCGCGCCGGATCGTCGCCGCTGAGCAACCAGACCTCGTAGCCCGCCGCCTGGAGGGCGTCCACCTGGCGCGCCGCGTCGTGGCGAAGCTGCTCCTCGAAGGCGAACCGGGCGACCTCGACGCCGTCCCGCCGCAGCGCCACCTCTCCCGAAGCCGCGACGTCGCGCGCCGAGGCGTCGCCGTCCTGCGCGCTAGCCCCGCTCGCGGAGGCGGCCCCCAGGGTCCAGGTGGGCGCCCCCGGCGCGGTCAAGGTGAGCCCCTCCCCCGGCCTCTCCTCGACGACAGCGCCTGGCGTGAGGGCCGCCACGGCCTCCTGCCCCAGCGCGGCGAACAGCGCCCGACTCTTGGGGTGGTTGGAGCGCGCCACCATCGCCGCGAGGGCCGCGCGTCCCGCATCATCCAGGGCGTCCAGAGGGGCGCGATCGCGCAACCCCAAGGTACCCATGGTCAGCGTCCCCGTCTTGTCCAGCAAGACCTTGCGCACGCTCAGCGCGCGCTCGAAGAAGTCGCCCCGGCGCAGGAAGAAGCCCTTGCGGCGCAGGCCCGCGTGGGCCATCTCGTAGGCGAGCGGCGTAGCGAGCCCCAGGGCGCAGGGGCAGGTCACGACGAGCACCGCCACCGCGATGGTCGTAGCCACCTGCTCGCCCGCCGGGAGCCACGCCAGGAAGCCCCCCGCCGCGAGCACGAGCACGGCGCCCACGTAGACCTGGCTCACGCGGTGCCAGAAGCCCCGCAGCTTGGGCGGCACGTCGGCCGCCTCGTCCCCGCCCAGGAGGTCCCGCAGCGCCGACGACGAGAAGTCCGTGGCGGCCTCCAGGTGGACGGTGCGTCGCCCGCGCAGGTGGGCCCCGGCGGGGACCAGGGCCCCGGGTGCGAAGTCCAAGGGTTCGCTCTCGCCGTTGATCCACGCGAGGTCGAAGGAGCCCCCGACGTCGTCCTGGCCGTCGAGCAGCCGCCCGTCCACCGGCAGCAGCTCGCCGGGCGCGAGCACGAGGGTCGTGCCGGCGACGACCTCGGTCACCGGCGCCACGACCAGGTGGCCCTTGGCGTCCACGGCCCGCACGCGCAGGCCCTCCACGCCGCTGTCGGCGAGCAGTCGCTGGCGGTTACGGTCCAGCATGCGCCCCTGCAAGAACCGCCCGGCGAGCATGAGGGTGATGAAGGCGCAGAGCGTGTCGAAGTAGGTGTCGTCCGGGTGGCCGCTGAAGAAGAGGTAGGCGCTTCCCGCGTAGGCGAGCAAGATCCCGAGGGAGATGGGTACGTCCAGGTGGAGCACGCCCGCCCGCAGCCCCTGCCAGGCGCCGCGGAAGAACGTCGGCCCGCCCACGAGCACGGCCAGGGTGCCCAGCGCCAGGTTCACCCACGCGAAGAGGGTGTGGATGCCGGCGGCGTCCTCGGACAGCCCGAAGTACACGGCGGCCGAGAGGATCATGCTGTTCATGGCGATGGCCGCGGAGACGCCGAGGCGCGCCAGGAGGCCGTCCGTCTCGGACGAGCGCCGCTTGAGGGGCGGTCCCGTGCGGTAGCCGAGCTTGCTCAGGTGCTCCAGGTACTCGCGCAGGGGGAAGGCGTCCACCTCGTAACGCAACCGCAGCCGTCCCAAGCCCGGGTTGACCTCGATGTCTCGGGCGCCGGGCTGGCGGCGGAATAGGGTCTCGATGACCCACACGCAGGCCGCGCAGTGGATGCCTTGGACGTCCAGGTCCAAGCGCGCCACGCCACCCCGGTCCTCCCCCGCGGCCGCGCGCGCAGCCGCCGCCTCCAGGGGTTCGAGCCACAGCCAGGAGCTCGCGCCCAGCTCGCCCACGGGCACGCCAGCGGTCCCCTGAAGATCGTAGAAGCGCTCCAGCCCCGCGTCCTGGAGCAGCGCGTGGGCCGCCCGACAGCCCACGCAGCAGTAGGGGGCCGCGTGCGCGTCCTCCGGGGTGGGCTGACCACAATGGGGACAGGGTTGGTCTGCCATGGGCTCCCGCGCCTCCAGGCGACGTGACGACGAGCAGGGCCCGAGACGTTAGCACCCCCAACCGCGTTGCCAAGGTTGACGCCAGCCGGAGGCGACGCCCAAAGGCGCCGCCCCCGACCGCGCCAGGCCGTCTACTGGGGCATCCCGGCGTCGAGCCAAGCCTGGAAGGTAGCCAGCTCCTCGCTCGTGGGGCAGCCGGGCCCGTGGCTCTGGCAGCCCGGAGGCATGGAGCCCGACTGCATCTTCTGGTTGGCCCCGAGAGACCGAAACTTCATGGAGTCGTAGGAACCAGCGAAGCCGTGACAGCTCGCGCAGTAGGTCTGCATCATGGGCTCGATGTCGTTCGCCCACGTGGGGCCCGGGGGCATGGAGTCACCCATCATCCCGGTGTCCATCATCCCGGTGTCCATCATCCCGGTGTCCGTCATCCCGGTGTCCGTCATCCCGGTGTCGGGCCTCGCCGTGTCCTCCTCGACCCCCGTGTCCTCCTCGACCCCCGTGTCCTCCTCACCCCCCGCGTCCTCCTCGTCCTCCGAGTCATCCTCCAACGCGTCGGGCGCCAGGGCGTCCAAGGTCACGTCGCTGTCGGTGTCCGACGTCGTGCTCCCAGAGGAGTCGCACGCCAGGAGGGGAGTGGAGAGGGACAAGGTCAGGACCACCGCGAGGGTGGCGGGTCGGGAAAGGGTTCGCGTCAGCGTCATGAGTGGTACCTCCAAGAGAGCAGTCCGGGCGCGGAGCCCGGAAGAGCGGTCCGGGCGTACGGCCCGAACCGAGAGCGCGCCGCGCGCGAAAACGCAACGCATGATAGACGGAAGCTATATCCCGCTCGGCCTGGGCACAGGCCTGGGGCGTGTTTTCGGAACCGGCCCGAATCCTCGGCTCAGGGCGCGGCGGGCTCAGACGGCGCGTCTGGCGCCCCCGCGGGCGCCTTGGCGGGCAGACGCCGGACCAGCTCGTCCACCGTCGCGTAGGGTGGCCGAGGCGCGGGCAGGTCGGCGGGCAGGTGTTCGTCGGCCCGCGGCGGACCCAAGCGCCAGCGGAGCCCATCGAGAAGGTGACGCGTCCCGCGCTCGCGCATCCACGCCACCAGCGAGGGCCCCATGGGACCCAGGCCGGGGAAGTCCCAGCGCGCATCGGAGAGCGTCACCAGCACCCAGCCCGTGCCCCAGGGCGTCGTCTCCACACGGGCCACGGGCGCCACGGCCCAGCGGGCGAAGATGCGGCCCGCGCGCGTGGACAGCAGCGCGCGCACGGCGGGGTCCTGGAGGTTCGTGGGCCGGCGGCGCCAGTCCGACGAGCCCGGCGCCAGCAGGTCGATGGAGTCCCGAGCGTCGAAGCTGGGCCCGCGGACGTCCACCGTGGGCGCCGCCAACGCCGAGGCCACGCCCGGGCTCGGTGTGACCACGACCTCCTGGACGTCCACGCCGGCCATGTCGCCGCTCTGCCAGCCCACGGCCTCGGCGTGCCGGGAGGCGGCCGCGCCCAGGCCCACGTAAGCCGCGAGCAACAGCGGGACGGCCACGGGGCGCCAGCGCCGGGGCCGAAGCCACCAGGCGGCGGTGAGCAGCAGGAGGAAGGCGGGGTCCACCGGGAACAGCCACGCCAGGGCCAGGCGCGGTCCCCCCAAGGGCGCGAAGGGGTAGAAGCCCGGGAAGGTCAGGGCGTCGAGGACCAAGTGGCTCGCGGCGGCCAGGGCACCCACGACCGCAAGGGGCCGCCACGGCGTGCGCCACAACCGG
The DNA here is from genome assembly GCA_964478315.1 of uncultured Myxococcales bacterium. Lineage (GTDB taxonomy): Bacteria > Myxococcota_A > UBA9042 > PHBI01 > JAAZYN01 > CAYZID01. Next base: position 14,515 of record CAYZID010000004.1, read on the forward strand.
CCTGCCAGCCCGCCGAAGGCCAGGGCGAAGGCCGCGGCGGCCCACACCGAGTGGAGCACGCCCCCGCCGTGAGCCACGTAGGAGCCCACGCCGCCCAGTCCCAGGCTCAGGGCGTCGAGGTCGGCGGCGTTCCCAGCCGCCAGGGCGGTGGCGACGACGGCGGCCCGAGGCACCTGGCCGCGGGGAAGCCAACGGTCGGGGAGGAGCCGGGAGGCCGCCAGGGCGGCCACGCTGTGGGTCAGGGGATACACGGCGCGCCTAGAAGCATGATTCACAAGGGCGGACCGAGCCAGGCGCCGCGTCGTGATTTCAGGTGGTTTCGCGGGGAGGGGGCGTGCTGGTGGCACGTGACCGACGAGCGGAACCACCTGGAATCACAAGAACAAGCCTGGCGACGGGAGACGTCGAGAATCATGCTTCTATGCCTCGCGCCGCCCTCAAGCGGCCTTCTCCTGGAACTTGTCGCCGTCGTGGCTCCACAGGAGCTCGCGCTTGCCGTCCGTGGTCCGCAGATGCACGGGGCGCCCCCACAGAGCCTGGAGGTTCCCCAGCGTCTCCCGTCCGTAGTCGGGCTTGAGCGTCTGGCCGTCGAACTTGTGCCACAGGAGCAGCTCGCCGCGGTTGCCGTAGTTGGCGTCCTCGACGTAGATGACCGGCTGCCCGAAGTTGGTGAGCTGCGTGAGGAGCTGGTCCTTCACCTTGCGGAACTCCCGGCTCTGAATCTCCCAGGCGTCGTGCTTCTTGTTGAAGCCGAAGGTGAAGAGCTTCTGCTCGGCCGCGAACTCGGGGGTGAGGAACTCGTCGAGAAAGAGAAGATCATTGTAGATCTTGCGCACCTCGAAGATCTTCTGCCGCCCCAGCCCGAGCTGACGGTCCCAGCTCTCGCGGCGGGCCATGTCCTCGCAGCGCTCGTAGTCCAGGCCGAAGCGGCCCTTGTTCCAGCGGTCCTCGATGTCCCGATAGAGCTCCAGCCCCAGCTTGTAGGGGTTGAGCTGCGTCTTGCTCGTGGCCATGACGCCCGAGTGCACGGTGGCGAACTCGATGATGTCGCTGTCGTCGCAGCCGTGCTGGGTCATGATCGTCGAGTGCCAATAGCTGGCCCAACCCTCGTTCATGATCTTCGTCATGCGCTGGGGCAGGAAGTAGTACGCCTCCTTGCGCAGCATCTCGACGATGCTCTGCTGCCAGCGCTCCAGGGGGGCGTGCTCGATGAGGAACTGGAGCACGTCGCGCTCGGGCTCCGGGGGGATGCGCTTGCGCAGCGCCTCGGTCTTGCGCTGGAGCTCCTCGCGCTGGCGCGCGATCTCCTCCTCGGGGTTGATGTAGCGGTCCATGTAGCCCCGGGCGGGGATGCGGCGCACCTCGGGCGGCGGGGCGTCCTCCTCCTCGGCCGGCTTCGCGCGCCGCTCCGAGAAGGGCCCGTGGGGGTCGATGAGGTTGTCCAAGCTCAGCACGCGGTCGATGAACTGCTCCACGCGCTCGTGGCCGTGACGCTCGGCGATGCGGGCGATCTTCGCCGCGTGGTTGGCCATCTCGTCCAGCATCCGCCGGTCGGTGTGGGCGAACCACAGGTTGTTCTTGAAGAAGTCGGCGTGCGCGTAGACGTGCCCGATGACGAGCTTGTGGTCCAGCAGGCTGTTGGACTCCAGCAGGTAGGCGTAGACGGGGTTCGTGTTGACGACCAGCTCGTAGATCTTGTGCAGGCCCCAGGTGAAGCTCTTGCTCAGCCGCTCGTACTCCATCCCCCACTTCCAGTGGCGGTAGCGCACGGGGAAGCCGTCGTAGGCCGCGAGCATGTTCATCTGCTCGTAGGTGACCATCTCGAACAGCGTCGGGAAGTAGTCCAGGCCGTAGCCCCGAGCGACCTCGTCGAGCTTCTGAATCCAGTAGCGGATCTCATCGCTCAGCGGGATGGTCACGCCCTCACCTCCCCTTGCCCAAGAAGTCCTGGATCGAGCCCACGATCCCGTCCTTGTTCTTGATCTCGCTGGTGATGACGTCCTCACTGTCGCGGAACTGCGCCCGCAGGTCCTTGATGAACTGCCCCGAACCATAGGGGCTGTCCACCTGCCCGTAGCAGAACACGTTGGACTGGGGGATGAGCGACTCGCGCAGGATCTTCATGCACGCCGCCGTGTCATCGGACGACCAGTTGTCCCCGTCGGAGAAGTGGAAGGGGTAGATGTTCCACTCGCCGAGCGGGTAGTCCTTCTCGATGATGTCCCGCGCCAGCTTGTAGGCGCTGGAGATCATCGTGCCGCCCGACTCCCGCGTGTGGAAGAAGGTGTCGCGGTCCACCTCGCGCGCCGTGGCGTCGTGGATGATGTAGCGGCTCTCGATGCCCTTGTACTGGCTGCGCAGCCAGGTATCGATCCAGAAGGACTCGATACGGACGATCTCCTTCTGCTCGTCCCCCATGGAGCCCGAGACGTCCATCATGTAAATGATGACGGCGTTGTAGGTGGGCTGGAGGTCCTCCTTGAAGGACCGATACCGGAAGTCCTCCCGGATGGGGATGATGACCGGCCGCTTGGGGTCGTACAGGCCGCTGGCGATCTGGCGCCTGAGCGCCCGCCGGAAGGTCCGCCGGAAGTGCCGCAGCGTGTCCGGCCCCACGGGGCTGATGCCCGTGTACTTGGTCTTCTTGGCGATGATCTTGGACTGGCCCCGCGGCTGGATGTTGGGCAGCTCCAGCTCCTCGCCCAAGATGTGGGCCAGCTCGTCCAAGGTCATGTCGACCTCGAGCTCGTGCTCCCCGGGCTGGTCGCCCGCCTCGCCCGGACCCGAGCCCGGCCCCTGACCCTGCCCCTGGGCGATGGCGTCGCCCTCCTGCCCGTCGCCCTGCCCCACGCCGCCGTTGTCGCGCTGCCCATAGCGGAAGCGCGGGATGTCGATCTGCGGCACGGGGATGTGGACGACGTCCTTGCCCTGCTTGCCGATGAGCTCGCCCTGGGAGATGTACTTCCGCAGGTTCTTGCGCAGACGCCCCCGGACGATGTCCCGGAAGCGCCGCTGGTCGCTGTCGATGCGCTGCGCCATGAGGCCCTCCGGGCGCTACCTGCGCTCCTTCGTGTCGCCGCGCGCGAAGATGGACGCGACGAAGTTCAGCACATCGGTGGCCGACTCCTCGTTGTAGCCGTGCTTGTCGATGAGGCGCTTCTTCACGACGTCGATCTTCTCCTGGGTCTCCCGGTCCACGACGTTGGACAGCAGGCTGGAGAGCTTGATGGAGTCCTTCTGGTCGTCGAAGAGCTTGGCCTCCAGGGCCTTGTGGAGGCGCGTGTTCGTGTGGTACTCGAACTGCTTGCCGTCGATGGCCAGGGCCCCGATGTAGTTCATGATCTCGCGCCGGAAGTCGTCCTTGCGGTTGTCGGAGATGTCGATCTTCTCCTCGATGGACCGCATGAGGCGCTCGTCGGGCTCCTCGTCCTGCCCCGTGAAGGGGTTCTTGACCTTCTCCTTCTGGGTGTAGGCCTTGACGTTGTCGATGTAGTTGGAGCACAGCCGCGCGATGGCTTCCTCGTCCGCGGAGATGGCGCGCTGGACCTCGTTCTTCACGATGTCCTCGTACTCCCCCTTCACCTCGTCGAGCAGCGCCCGGTAGGTCGCCCGCAGCTCCTCGTTCGTGATGAGGCTGTGGCTCCTGAGCCCACTCTCCAGCTCGTTCATCACCAGGAACGGGTTGATGTAGCCCCCCGCCTTGTCGCTCGCCAGGGCGTTGGACAGCTTGTCCTGCACGTAACGCGGCGAGATCCCATCGAGCCCCTCCCGCACGGCCTCCTTGCGCAGCTCCCGCACGCTCTCCTGCGTGTAGCCGGGCAAGCTCTTGCCGTCGTAGAGCTTCATCTTCTGGAGCCGGCTCAGGTCGTGCTTCTTGGGCTCCTCCAAGCGGGTCATCACCGCCCACATGGCCGCCACCTCCAAGGTGTGGGGGGCCACATGGATGCCGCGCAGCCGGTCGCTCGTGGGTCCGAAGTCCTTCTCGTAGATCTTGATCTCCTCGGACACCTTCGTGATGTACGGCACGTCGATCTTGATCGTCCGGTCGCGCAGCGCCTCCATGAACTCGTTGGACAGCAGGCGCTGGTACTCCGCCTCGTTCGTGTGGCCGATGATGACCTCGTCGATGTCCGTCTGGGGGAACTTCTTGGGCTTGATCTTGTGCTCCTGCGTGGCCCCCAGCAGATCGTAGAGGAAGGCCACGTCCAGCTTGAGCACCTCCACGAACTCGATGAGCCCGCGGTTGGCGATGCAGAACTCGCCGTCGAAGTTGAAGGCCCGCGGGTCACTGTCCGAGCCATACTCCGCGATGAGCCGGTAGTTGATGTCGCCCGTGAGCTCCGTGGAGTCCTGGTTCTTCTCGTCCTTGGGCTGGAAGGTGCCAATGCCCACGCGATCCTGCTCACTGTAAGCGTAGCGGCGCACCCGGACGTGCTCCATGACCCGCGCCCAGTCGCCCCCGTAGCGCTCCATGAGCGTGTTGAAGCGGAAGCGACACGCCGGGTCCAGCTCTCCCTTCACCGGGATCCGATAGTTCCCCGCCCGCTCCTCCAAGCCCAGCTCCTGGATGGCCTTGGCGCGCCACTCCAGCGGGATGAGGTGCAGGGGATCCTCGTGCATGGGGCACGCGGCGGTGATCTCCTCGCCGTTCTCCTCCATGTGCCACTCGAAGGTGTAGACCGCCCCCTCGGGCGTCTTGGAGTACTCCTCCAGCCCCTTCTTGAGCAGCCGCACGATGGTGGACTTGGACGACCCCACCGGCCCGTGCAGCAGGATGATGCGCTTGTCCGTCCCGTAGCCGAACGCCGCGCTCTTGATGGTGTTCACCAGCTTCATGAGCGGGATGTCCAACCCGAACACCGCGTCACGCCCCCCGGTGAAGGGGTCGTCGAAGAAGTCGTAGTGGACGATCTTCTTCTTGGAGTCCGTGTACTCCCGCGTCCCGTGGCTGACGATCATGTCGTACAGCCGCTGCCAAGCCGTGCGCGTCACGCGCGGCTCCCGGCGGACGATGTCCAGGTAGTCCTCGAAGCTCCCCGACCAGGTCAGGTCTTGGTACGTCTTGAGATCCTGAAGCCCTGCGATTCGCTCGATCAGCGTGCCCATGTGCGCGGTTCCTCATTGGCCGTGGACAAGACGCGCGCACCGTAGCATACGATCCCGTCCCTTCAAACCGACGGGAGGAGCCATGTCGGCCGCCTTCATCGCCTGCGACACGCTTGGAATATCCTTGGATCTCAGGTGGTTCGACGAGATCGCCCCACCGCCCAGCGAGGCCCTACGAGCCGCCCTGCGCGGCGCCGTGGCCGAGATGGCCGCCCTGGAGGCGGGCGCCGTGGCCAACCCCGACGAGGGCCGCATGGTGGGCCACTACTGGCTCCGCGCCCCCGAGCGGGCCCCGTCCGCGGACATCGCCGCCGCCATCCGCCTGGCCCGCGACCAGGTGAACGACCTCGCCCAGCGCCTCGCCGGCCGCTTCCCCCACCTCCTGGTCATCGGCATCGGCGGCTCCGCGCTGGGCCCCCAGCTCGTCGCCGACGCCCTGGGCACCCGCGACGACACCCGCCAGGTCCACTTCCTGGACAACACCGACCCCGACGGCGCCGCCCGCGTCCTCGACTCCCTCCCCCTCGCCGACACCCTGGTCGTCGTCATCTCCAAGAGCGGCCGCACGCCCGAGACGCGCAACGGCCTCCTCGCCGCCCACGCCGCCTTCCACGCCGCCGGTGTCCCCTTCGCCAGCCAGGCCATCGCCGTCACCGGCACCGGCAGCGAGCTGGACCGTCGCGCCGAGGACGAGGGCTGGCTCGCTCGCCTCCCCATGTGGGACTGGGTGGGTGGCCGTACCTCCGTGACCTCCGCCGTGGGCCTCCTCCCAGCACGCCTCCAGGGCCTGGACACCGACGCCCTCCTCGCCGGCGCCGCCGAGATGGACCGCCTCACCCGCGCCCCCGAGCTGGACACGAACCCCGCCCTCGCCCTGGCCGCGGCCTGGCACCGCGCCGTCCAGTCCGGCCGCCCGAACATGGTCATCCTCCCCTACAAGGACCGCCTCCTCCTGCTGTCGCGCTACCTCCAGCAGCTCGTCATGGAGTCCCTGGGCAAGCGCCTCGACCGCCAGGGCGCCATCGTTCACGAGGGCCTCACCGTGTTTGGCAACAAGGGCTCCACCGACCAACACGCCTACGTCCAGCAGCTCCGCGACGGGCGGCCCGACTTCTTCGCCACCTTCATCGAGGTCCTCGAAGACGGCGGCGGCCCCGCGGGCGCCCTGGACCTCGCCCCCGGCGGCGACACGCCCGTCCACATGGGCGACTACCTCTCGGGCTTCCTCGCCGGCACCCGCCAGGCCCTCGCCGACGCCCAGCGCCCCTCCCTCACCCTCACCATCCCCCGCGTGGACGCCCGACGCCTGGGCGCGCTCATCGCCCTGTACGAGCGGGCGGTGGGGCTCTACGCCAGCCTCATCGACGTGAACGCCTACCACCAGCCCGGCGTGGAGGCCGGCAAGAAGGCCGCCGCCCACCTCCTGGACGTCCAGGCGCGCCTCCTCACGGCCCTCGCCGACGGCGCCACGGGCGACGCCCACGCCCTGGCCGAGCACGTGGGGTGCACCCCGCGCGAGGCCTTCCACATCCTGCGCCACCTCGCGGCGAACCACCGCGTCCAGGCGACGGGCTCCGGGCTCGCCCTGAGCTTCAGCCACCAGCCCACGTAGACGTGCCCGCCGCAGCCCGCCGCACCCAGGAGGACCCCATGCCATCCCCGCGCCCCACGCTCCTCGCGGCGGCCGCCCTGGCGCTCGCGGTCCTGCCGACGGCCCCCTCGCGCGGCGCCGCGCCGCCGCCTACCAAGCCCCAGGCCGCCAAGCCCCAGGCCGCCAAGCCCGCCGTGTCTCCCACGCGCATCGTCACCTGGCAGGAGCTCGTGGACGAGTCCCTGCGCACGAACCCGCTCATGCGCGCGGCCCACGCGGGCCTCGACGCCTTCGCCGCCCAGCTCGGGCGCGCCGACTGGGCCTACTTCCCTTCGTTCAAGCTGGAGGCGGGCGGCACCATCGTCCCCGAGGTCACCGGCGACGCCCTGCGCAGCTTCACGAACACCGACCGCCTGGGCTACCTGTTCAGCGTGAACGTGAAGATGGTCCTGCCCATCTACACCTTCGGGAAGATCCTCTCCCTGCGCCGCGCCGCCCGCGCCGGTGTGCGCGTGGGCAACGCCCAGGTGGACGCCGCCCGCTGGGAGATCGTCTACCGCTGCGCCCAGGCCTGGCACGGGGCGCTCCTGGCGCGCGAGCTCCAGGTCATCCTGGATGACGGCGAGAAGTGGCTCAAGAAGGCCGAGCGCCGCATGATCCGCCTCCGCGACGAGGACTCCGACGACTACGACCAGAACGAGCACCTGCGCCTCCGCTCGCGGCTGGCCGACTTCTACCAGCTCGCGGCCAACAACCGGGAGCTCACGGTCCAGGCCCAGCAGGGGCTGCGGCTTCTCCTGAGCCAGCCCGCCAAGCTCCTGGTCATCCCCAAGGCCAAGCACCTGGAGCCCGTCCCCATCCACCTCCTGCCCGTGGAACGCTACGTGGACGAGGCACTGCGCCACGAGCCCAAGCTCCGCCAGGCCCGCGCCGCCGCCGCCGCCAAGCGCGCCCTGCACGACGCCAAAAAGGCAGACATGCTGCCGAGCTTCGTCCTGCTCGCGGAGGCCAACATCGCCGACTCCAACGTCATCACCGACCAGCCCTCCAGCTTCGCCGTGGACGACGCCCACGCCCTGGGCGCCAGCGCCCTGCTGGGCCTCCGCTGGAACCTGGACATCCCCAACCGCGTGTGGCTCGCCAGCCAAGCCGGCGCCGAGGCGCGCAAGGCCGCCCACGACGCCGAGGCCCAGGCTCTCCTCGTGGAGCTCAAGGTGCGCGACCTCTACCAACAGCTCCAGAACAAGGCCTCGCTCATCCAACACTTCGCCGAGTCCCAGAAGGCCGCCCAGGGCTGGCTCATGGCCAACTGGGACCTCTATGACGACGGCTTCGGGGAGTTTCGCGACGTCATGGACGCCCTCGTTCAGTTCTACAGCAAGAAGGTGGCCTACCTGCAGGTCGTCTACGAGCACAACGTCCTCATCTACGACCTCTCGCGCGCCGTGGGCGCGGACATCACGAAGTTCGACCAGGTACCGGAGGCCCCAGAGTCCTCCGCCCCCACCCCCGCGACCACGACAGGCCCGGCGCCGCGGTGAATCCCAGCGCCCGCCGGCGCGTCCCCCCCGAGCACCGCGCGACCGTCCCCGCGCCGCGACGCACGATCCAACCTCCCCCAACGACCCCGAGGAGACCCCTCATGCGCTCCCACCCGCCCCTCCGCTCCGCGCTTCGACTGTCCCTGGCCTGGACGTTCGCCCTCACCCTGTCCGCCCCAGCGCTCGCGCACGCCAAGGGGGCCGAGGCCACCGACCAGTCGGCGACCGGCGTCTCCGACCCCAAGGCGGTCGTGGAGATGAGCTACCAAGAGATCAAGACGGCCGCCGCCAAGGCCGCGGACCGGGCCGCCCTCACGGCCGAGGTGACGAGCATCCTGGGCCGGCTCGTGGACTGGGACGCCTTCAGCGAGCGGACCCTCACCAAGTCGGTCTGGGGAGAGCTCAACGCCAAGCAGCGGGCCACCTTCCGCGCCGCGTACGAGAAGCTCATCGTCAAGAAGTACGCGAACCGCTTCCAGCCCAAGGCCACGTTCCGGGTGGAGATGCGCGGAGACACCGAGGTGCGCCAAGGGGGAGCGAGCGCCCTGGTGAAGACGACGGTCTTCACCCTGGACGACGGCAAGGAGGTGGGCGTGGACGTGGACTACCTGTTCGTGCTGGTCGACGGCGGAAAGCGCTGGGGCGTGGCGGACATCGTCACCGACGGCGTCTCTCGCGCCCGCACCTATCGCCCCAAGTTCAAGCGCATCTACGCCAAGCGCGGGTTCGACGCGCTCATCAAGGCCATCGAGAAGAACACGAAGAAGCGCTGAGCCTGGTCCCCGACCGCCCCTTCCGGGAAGCGGGCGCGGGCGTGGTTGCGGAAGCGGTTGCGGGTGCGGAAGCGGGCGCGGATGCGGATGCGGGCGCGGTTGCGGGCGTGGGCGCGGGTGCGGAAGCGGGCGCGGTTGCGGAAGCGGCTGCGGGCGCGGTTGCGGATGCGGCTGCGGGCGCGGAAGCGGAAGCGGGCGCGGAAGCGGGCGCGGTTGCGGATGCGAGCGCGGATGCGGATGCGAGCGCGGATGCGGATGCGGGCGCGGATGCGGATGCGGGCGCGGAAGCGGGCGCGGTTGCGGGCGCGGAAGCGGACGCGGGTGCGGGCGCGGGCGCGGAAGCGGACGCGGGTGCGGATGCGGATGCGGACGCGGAAGCGGGCGCGGTTGCGGTTGCGGGGGGCCTCTAGCTCAACACGGCGGCCAGGACCTCCTCGGCCAGCGCCAGGGCCGCCGTGAGGCCTGGGGAGTCCACCCCCATGAGGTGGAGGGCGCGCCCGGGCTCCGTCTGGCGGTGGAGCACGAAGTCCTGGCGCTCGATCGTCTCGCCGCGTGCGCGCTCGAACAGGCGGGGCCGCAGCCCGGCGCCGTCCCAGGTGAGGGCCTGGGGGGGAAGGGGCCCCACGAGCGCCTCGGCGGCCGCGTGGAACGCCTCGCGCTTGGACTCGTCGGGGGCGACGACGTCCTTGGAGCCCACCCACTGGAAGTCGGGCCCAAAGCGCACGGCACCGGCGAGGTCCACGTTCGAGTGGATGCCCAACCCACCGCCGCCGGGCGCCCGACCGGGGTAGAGCAGGACCTTGGGGCCCCGCGTGCGGGAGAGGCGAGGCGTGAGGGCGAACCAGTCGCCCCGCGCGGGGCGGATCTCATAGCCCTCGACGCCACACAGGCTCGCCACCTCGTCGGCGTGGAGCCCCGCCGCGTTGACCACGGCGCTCGCCACCAGCGGGCCGCGCGTCGTCTCCAGGCGCCACGCCCCATCGCCGCGCACCCGGGCGCCGTGGACGCGCGCCCCGAAGGCCACCAGCGCGCCCCGCCGCTCGGCGTCCACCAGGAGGCTGTGGGTGAAGGCGTGGGCGTCGATGACGCCGGACCACGGGCACCACAGGGCGCCCCGGACGAACCCTTGGGGCGTCTGGGGCGCCAGCGCCGGCTCGCGGCGCAGGGCCTCCCGCGCGGTCACGAGGGTCACGTCCCGGGCGCCGTTGGCGCGGGCGTTGGCGGCCAGAGCCTGGAGCTCGGCCTCCTGCCCCGGGGTCCGCGCCACGACGAGCTTCCCCGTGCGGCGGTGGGGCACGTCGTGGCGCGCGGCCCACTCGTACGCCAGGGCCTGCCCTCGGACACAGGCGCGGGCCTTGTGCGAGCCGGGCGCGTAGTACAGGCCGCTGTGCAGGACGCCGCTGTTGCGCCCGGTGACGCCGCGGCCCTCGCCCGGCTCGGCCTCCAGGAGCGCGACCGCCAGGCCCCGCGCCGCGGCCTCTCGCGCCACGGCGCAGCCCACCACGCCCGCCCCGATGACAGCGAGGTCCACGTCCGCCGACGGGTGGGCCGCCGCCGCGGGCCCGCGCCCCCGGCTGGGGTCGCCGTCGCTGGGAGGTGCCGCCATCACGCCGTCACCCGTGCGGGGCCCGCCGCTACTTGCGCTTCTTCTTGCGGCGGGCCTTGGCGGCCTTCTTGGAGGCGGCGCGGCGCTTCTTCTTGGCCTCCACGCGGGCACGCACGACCTCGGGCGGCAGGCCCGCTGGTCCCCGGCGCTTGGGGCCGCCGCCGCGCCCGGCGGGGCCTCCGCCCTGGCCCTCCTGGGCGATGTCCCCCAGGAGGTCCGTGAGATCGCCCATCTCGCCGAGCATGTCGCCCATCTGGCCGCCACGGAGCTGCTTGAGCATACCGAGCTGCTTGAAGCCAGGGAGGCTCCCCAGCAGCCCCGGCTGCTTGCCCACCTGCTTCATGACGTTGCGCATGCCGTAGAAGCGCTGGAGGAGCTCGCGGACGTCCTTGAGGGTCGTCCCCGAGCCCGCAGCGATGCGGCGCAGTCGGCTCGCGTCCTTGAGCACCTCGGGCTTGCGGCGCTCGTGCTTGGTCATGGACTGGATGATGGCCTCGACCCGCGTGAGCTGCGACTCGTCCAGGTCCTGGGGCACGGCGTCGCTCATGAAGGGGATGCGGTCCAGGAGGTCGCGGAGGCTGCCCATCTTCTTGATGGTGCGGATCTGCTCCAGGAAGGTCTCCAGGGTGAAGTTGCCCGTGAGGATCTTCTTGGCGTCCTCCTCCGCTTGGGCCTCGTCCACCAGGCCCTCGAAGTCCTTGACCAGCCCCACGATGTCGCCGAAGCCCAGGATGCGGTCGGCGAGCCCCTCGGGGCGGAACTCCTCCAGCTTCTCCAGGGTTTCGCCGATGCCCAAGAACTTGATGGGCTTGCCCGTGACCTCCTTGACCGACAGGGCCGCGCCGCCGCGGGCGTCGCCGTCCAGCTTGGTGAGGATGTTGCCGGTGATGTCCAGGCGCTCGTCGAAGGCCTTGGCCGTGCGCACGGCGTCCTGACCCGTCATGGCGTCCAGGACCAGGAAGATGTTGTCCGGCCGCGTGCGGGCCTTGATCTGCTCCAGCTCGTTCATGAGCACGTCGTCGATCGTCAGCCGCCCGGCCGTGTCGAAGATGACGACGTCGTTCTTCTGGAAGCGCGCCTCGCGCAGCGCCAGCTCGCACAGGATGGGCGGCGCCTGCCCCTCCTGGTGGAAGACGGGGATGTCGAGCTGGGCCCCCAGCACGCGGAGCTGCTCCACGGCGGCGGGGCGATAGATGTCGGCGGCCACCAGCAGGGGCTTGTGCCCTTCCTTCTGGAGCTTGCGGGCGAGCTTGCCCACGGTGGTCGTCTTCCCTGCGCCCTGGAGGCCCACCATCATGATGCTGGTGACGCCGGTCCCGCGCTTGAAGCGGATGCTCGTGTCCACCGGCCCCATGAGGGCGACGAGCTCCTCATGGCAGATGTTGATGAAGTGGTCGGCCGGGCTCAGCTTGACCTTCTCGCCCTTGGCCTTGACCTTCGTCCGGACGACCTCGCCCTTGGCCTTGTCCTCCACCTTGGCGAGGAAGCGCTTGACGACGTTGAACTCGACGTCGGCTTCGAGCAGCGAACGGCGGACGTCCCGGAGCGCCTCCTTGATGTTCGACTCGTCCAGCGTGGCGCGCCCGCTGAGCTTCTCGCGGGCGGACTTGAATCCCTTGCTTAGGGCATCGAGCATCGTCGGGTCGGCTCCTGTCTAATCCCTCGTCGCGGGCGGTCAACTAGCCGCGAACCCTGGCTCTTGTCAATGACAAGAGGGCGCACACGAGGCGCGCCTGGCGTCGCGCGCGTCTCCCAGGGCAGGGGCTCGGGGCGTGGCGTCAGCCGGCTTTCTCGCTGCGCTTGCGCAGGTGGTGCTCCAAGATGCGCTTGCGCAGGCGGATCGACTCGGGCGTGATCTCCACCAGCTCATCGTCCTCGATGAACTCCATGGCGTCCTCCAGCGACATGATGCGCGGCGGGGACAGCCGGATGGCGTCGTCCGTCCCCGAGGCGCGGACGTTCGTGAGCTTCTTGCCCTTGGAGGGGTTGACCACGAGGTCCTTCTCTTTGGCTCGTAGCCCGATGATCTGGCCGCGGTAGACCTTCTCGCCCGGCCCCACGAAGAGCTGCCCGCGCTCCTGGAGGTTCGCGAGCGCGTAGCCGGCGGTCGTGCCGTCGTCCTGGACGATGATGACGCCGTTCATGCGCCGCCGGCGGTGGGCCTTGGCGGGCCCGTAGTGGCTGAAGACGTGGACCAGCGTCCCCGTCCCGCGCGTGTCGGTGAGGAAGTCCGAGCGGTAGCCGATGAGGGAACGGCTGGGGATGAGCCAGCGCATGCGCGCGTGCCCGTCGGTGTCCACGTGGAGGTCCTGGAGGTCCCCGGCGCGGGCGTTGAGCTTCTCGATGACCACGCCCGAGTACTCCTCGGCCACGTCGATGACCACCGCCTCGAAGGGCTCGTGGGTCTTGCCCCCCACGTCCTTGAGGATCACCTCGGGCTGGCTCACGGCCAGCTCGTAGCCCTCACGGCGCATGGTCTCGATGAGGACCGACAGGTGCAGGGTCCCGCGCCCGGAGACGATGAAGGCGTCCGGCGTTGGGCCGGGGTCGATGCGCAGGCCCACGTTGGCGACCAGCTCACGACGCAAGCGGTCGGCGATCTGGCGGCTCGTGACGAACTTCCCCTCCATCCCCGCGAAGGGGCTCGTGTTCGTCATGAAGGTCATCTTGAGCGTGGGCTCGTCGATGGGGATGGCGGGCAGAGGCTCCGGCGCATCGGCGGGGCAGATCGTGTCGCCCACGGTGGCGTCGCCCGCCCCCGCCAGGGCCACGATGTCGCCGGCCTCGGCCTCATTCGTGTCCACGCGCTCCAGCCCCCGAAAGCGCATGAGCTTGGTCACGCGGAAGTTCTCCTGCTCGCCCGTGGGCCTCACGACCGTGGCCTGCATCCCCCGCCGGATACGCCCGCGGTAGATGCGCCCGATGGTGATGCGGCCCATGTAGGGGTCGTGGGCCAGGGTGGCGACCTGGAGCTGGAGGGGCGCCTCGGGGTCACCCTGGGGCTCGGGGACCTCGCGCAGGATCATGTCCAGCAGGGGCTTGAGGTCCACGGGCTCGTCGTCGAGCTCCGCGATGGCGTAGCCGTCGCGGGCCGCGGCGTAGATGTGCGGGAAGTCGAGCTGCTCGTCGTTGGCGTTCAGGGCCGAGAACAGGTCGAAGACCTCGTCGAGCACCTCGTCGGCCCGGGCGTCCTTGCGGTCGATCTTGTTGATGCACACCAACACGCGATGCCCCAGCTCCAGCGACTTCCGCAGCACGAAGCGCGTCTGGGGCATGGGCCCCTCGGCGGCGTCCACGAGCAGGAGCACGGCGTCCACCATGCGCAACACCCGCTCCACCTCGCTGGAGAAGTCGGCGTGCCCGGGCGTGTCCACGATGTTGATCGTGTGCCCCTCGTAGTTGATGGCCGTGTTCTTGGACGTGATCGTGATGCCGCGCTCGCGCTCCTGGTCGTTGGAGTCCATGACGCGGTCACCCACCTGGACGGTCCCCTCGCGGACCGTGCCAGACTGGCGCAACAGCCCGTCCACCAAGGTGGTCTTCCCGTGGTCGACGTGGGCGACGATGGCGACGTTGCGGATGGACATGCCGGAGCCTCGCGTAGCGTACTGGAGCGTGAAGGGCGGGGACGGTTAGCAGCCCCGCCCCCGGCGGTCAACGTTGTTGCGCCCAAAGACGCGGCTCCCGGGGTGGTGGGCGTGCGTTCAGCCGCCACCGCGCGGGAGCCGTGGTAGGGTGTCGGGGCGGCGCCGGGAGCGCCCACGAAGCCCGGCCCCGTGGCCGAGGACGTCCGCTACCGCTGGGACGCCCAGGGGCGCCTCGTGGAGCGCGTCGTGGAGCGCGTCGTGGAGCGCCACGGGTGGCCTCGGCCTATCACAGTGTGCTTCGTGTATCGCTACGCTCGCTGAGAGGCCGCGCGAGTGCGGCCACAGCACGCTCGCTGAGCGCCCTCTGCGTCCTCCCACGGGGCCGGCTCGGCGTGCTATGAGTCGGGCGATGGAACCCATGCACTTCACGCACCTCCTTCGCCCCCACCGCGGGCTCGCCCGCTGCCTCGTCGCGCTGTGCGCGGCGGGGTTCACCCTCACCCTCAGCGCGTGTGAGCGGAGCTCCCGCGACGCACCCGACGCCGGGTCGGCAGGTCAGCCCAAGCGGCTCACCCTGGACCGGGATGCCGAGATGGCCGCCGCCAAGGCTGCCCTGGAGGCGGGGCGGCCCAACGACGCCGTGGGCCGCCTCTGGCCCGTCGTGCAGGAGCACCCCAAAGACCTGGACGCGCGCGTGCTCCTCGCCAGCGCCTACGAGCTGGCCGGACGCCACGCCGACGCCCAGACCGAGGCCGAGCGGGCCCTCGCCATCGAGCCCGCCGCCCGCGGGGCGCTGCTCACGTTGGGCGCCGCCCTGGCCGGCCAGCACGCTTGGGACCGCGCCATCTCCATCACCCGCCGACTGCTCGAGGACCACCCACACGACCCCGCGGCGCTCCAGAACCTCGCCAGCTTCTGCGCCGAGGCCCGGGACTGGGCCTGCTTCGACGAGGCCATGACCCAGCGCATCGCCGCGCGCCCCGACGACATGGGCCTCCGCGTGGACCTGGCCAAGAGCCTGCTCCGCCGAGGCCTCGTGGCCAAGGCGCGTCGCGCGCTAGAGGCCGCGGTCGAGCGCGTGCCCCGACACGCCGAGGCCCAGCTCCTCCTCGCCGCCTGTCTGTACGAGCAGGGCCACGTGGAGGAGGCCATGGACCGCGCCGACATCGCCACGCGCATCGACCCCGAGGCGACGAAGGCCGTGGAGCTGTTCCGCGCGGCCTTCTACGTGGCCGTGGCGCGCGACCTCACCTGCCGCTTCGGTCCCCGCCCCTGGACCAAGGCCCAGGTGGAGGAGGTCCTCGACGCCTTCCGCCGCCAGGGGTTGCAGGGCGCCGAGGGGTTCTACGAGATCGACCGCGCCTTGGGGCAGCGCCCCGACGTCCAGGCCCGCGTGGCCGCCGCGGCCTCTCGGTGCGGCACCAAGCCCGTGGCGCCCAAGAACACACGACCCCTCGGGGCCAAGGCACCCGACACGCAAGAGGGCAAGCACGGGCGCGACTGATCGCTCGCACGGGTGCGACGGACCGCTCGCACTCGCCACGGACAGGCCCAAATGAAGACGCCCCCGCCGGGGCGTTCCCGGCGGGGGCGTGGGCCGTCGGTGAGATACCGACCCGATTCGAACCCGACGCTACTTGAAGCTGAGCTGGTTGGCCGCCTTGGCGCAGGTGTCGCGCACCTTGTACTCCTTCCACGCCGGGATCGTGTCCTTGTGCAGGACGTAGAAGGGGTCGCTCGTAGCCAAGCGCTTCAGGAGCTTGAGGTGCTTGCGCTTGTTGCCCAACAAGGCGATCGTCTTGCAGGCGCCCTGGCGGGTGGAGGCGCGGTCGCTCCCCAAGCGCTTCACGGCGAGCTTCTCGGCGCCCTTGCACTTGGCCTGGCGGAAGTACCAGTTGAACATCTGCCAGGTCCGGTCCGGGACCTTGGCGGCGTAGGGGAAGTACTTCTTGCAGTTCTTGAACATGTGCCGCTCGTCGAGGATCGTCACGTAGTGGTCGAAGGCGTAATCCGAGTGCTCGAACGCCCCCGCGTCGCTCATGTGCGCGCTCATGTACGCCAGCACCTTGTCCTCGAAGTCGGGGATCTTCTCGAACATCGTCCGCGTGACCACCTCGCCGTAACCCCCCGCCTCGCCCCAGTGCATGAGCTGCTCGATGATGAAGTCCCACTTCTGACACTCGGCGGCCTTGAGCCCGAGCTTCACGAACAGCTCCCGCCCCTCGCGCATGGCGTTGCTCTTGCCACCGAACTGAAAGAGCTTGTTCTTCTTGGCCGCGAAGGTCGTGGGGAGGTCCGAGCAGCTCGCGGCTAGGACCGCCTCCCGAGCCTCGGACACGCTGCGGTCCTGCCCAGCGTCGCAGGCCTTCATGCGGGTGGCCGGGTCACCGCGCCACTCCCCGGTATTGTTCGTCTCGCAGATCTCCTTGAGGCGCGCGTAGTTCTTCTCCTCGATACGGAGCTTGATCTCCTCCTCGCAGGCGGACTGGGAGACGTACTGGTTCTTCACCGGGCGTTGCGTCTTGCCCGAGCAGATCTGCTGCAGCTTCGTCGCGTCTTTGGCGGCCACGGCCGCGTCCACGTCGGCTTGGGTGACCTTGTCCGAGCCCGAGCCGCCCATGACGCTGTTGAGGACGGCGCAGCCCGTCCCCACGACGCTGACGCTGGCGAGCAGCCCGAGGACCGCGAGCGCCACGGGGGCGCGTCGAGCGAGGGGCCGAGAGAGAGATCGTCGCATGGGGTTCCTCCTGTGTGTGTCTCGTGATCGCCCGCGTCCGACGCGCGGCGCCCGCTCGCTACCACGCGCGCCCCAAGTCGGTCAACGGCGCTGAGACGACGCGCGTCCCACATCCACGGGCCTCCCGCGGAGCCCCCGTGAGGAAGGCGTGCGGGTCGTCTCGGGTTACATCGTGTGCCGCGCACCCGAGCGGCCGGCGTGTGGGCTGGGGACGATTGCCCCTGGAATCGATGCCCCCCTCTGCTATCGTGCCCGCCGCGCGGCCGCGGCCCTTCCGGCGAGTGCTCTCCTCCCGGCAGGGCCCGGGGTGGCCCCTCTCGCATGCGCCCCCCTGTCTGGCCCGGCCCCGCCAAGGACCCCATGCCCTCTCGCCTCCTCGTCCTCACCCGTCTCGCGCCCCTGCTGTCCCTCGCGCTGTTCGCCGCGCGCTGCGACGGGCCGGGGGGCGGCGCGGCCCCCATCTACGTCGCGGACGGCAGCGCCTCCGACCTCCTGAACGCCAGCGACGACGGTGCCGGGACCTCGGACGTGCCCGGGGACGCCAACCTGAACCTCCCCGACGGCGCCGTGGGCTCCCCCGACGTGCCCCTCGGCGACGTGAACGTCGCCCCGCCCGACGTGGCTCTATCCAAGCAGCCCCTGGGGGGCGTGTGCTTCTTCGACGACGACTGCGCCGACGGCTGGTGCAACACCAGCTACCCGGGGGGGTATTGCTCCAAGGCGTGCACCTCCCACGACGAGTGCCCCGACGGCGGTAAGTGCTACCCCGACCCCAACGGCGCGGCCGCCGCCAAGATGTGCTGGAAGGCGTGCACCTTGGATGGGCAGTGTCGCACCGACCAGTTCTGCCCGTCGGGCGCCAAGATCTGCACGCCGCGGTGCGAGGTGGGCGGCTGCTCCTCGGGCTACGTGTGCGACGAAGCGTCGGGCGAGTGCGTGCCCGCGACCAGCATCCCCTGTGAGCCCTCGCCCGAGGTCTGCGACGGCGTGGACAATAGCTGCGACCACATCGTGGACGAGGGCTGCGGGCCAGCCCTCGCCGAGCGCAGCACCTGGCTCGTCGCGGACCTGGGTCGGGTGACCGTGGGCGGCGGCGGGCTGTCCAAGAAGCTCACCGTGAAGGTGAGCCCGGCCGCCGGGAGCTTCGAGATCCTCGTCATCAGCACCGACGACTCCCCGGAATACATGGCCCTGTTCGACCTCACGAGCCCCTCGGGCGAGAAGCTCGTCGTGGGCACCGACCCCTACAACGCCCCCATCCGCGCCATGCCCGGCGTGGGCGTGGCTACCATCCTCGTGTCCAACACGCCCGCCGTCCCGGTGGAGGGCGGCACCTACTCCTTCACCGTCTACCGCGAGGGGGACAAGGGCGAAGCCTGGGTCTACGTCATCCAGAACATCCGCAAGAACCAGACCCAGTCGGTGCTGGACATGAACCTCTGGTTCGTGGGGACGCCGGGGCTCACCTCGACCACGGCGCCCACGTCGACGACCTTCCAGGCGCTGCTCGACGAGGCCACGACGATCCTGGGCTACCATGGGATCTCCGTGGGGCAGGTCCACTACTACGACGTCACCGGCGCCGCCGCCCAGAAGTACACCATCGTGGACACGGGCGGGAGCCTCGGCGTGGACGAACACGCCGAGCTGGTCAAGCTCTCCGAGCAGCTCCCGGCGGCGAACAAGGGCGTGAACTTCTTCTTCGTCCAGGGGTTCACGGGCTGGGGCCTGCTGGGCAAGGCGGGGGGCATCCCCGGGCCACCCATGCACGGCACCTGGAGCTCGGGCGTGGTCGTCTCGCTCGCCGACCTCTACTCGTACGACCTCGACTACGCCGTCTCCCTGACCGCTCACGCCATGGTCCACGAGCTCCTGCACCAGCTCGGGCTCTACCACACGACCGAACAGGACGGGTCCATGTACGACCCCATCCCCGACACCCCCGAGTGCCCCAAGAGCTACGACACGAACGGCGACGGGCTCCTGGACGGCACGGAGTGTCTGTCCAAGGACGGCAAGAACATCATGTTCTGGACCGCCCACGGCTACAGCCAGCTCAGCGACGGCCAGCGCTTCGTCGTCCACGGCAACCCTTCCCTGGGCCAGTAGCCCGTCGTCCCCACCTCACGGAGCCCCGCACCATGACACGCGCTCGTCGAACCCACCGTGCCGCTCTCACCCTCGCCCTCGCGCTGGGACTACCGCTCACCCTCCTCGCCCCCCCGACCTTCGCCGCCCGCCCGGACCTCGCCCGACAGGAGCGCTCGGTCCGCGCCCTGCTCGACTCCTACGAGTACCGCCCCACGCGGGCCGTGCTCGACCGCATCGGCCCGGACGTGGAGAAGATCCTCATCCGCCTGGCCTCCCACCCCAAGGTCCGCCCCACGGTGCGCGTGCGCGCCACCGAGACCCTGGGCCTGTACCCCACGCGGGACGCCGGGGGCTTCTTGCGGAGCCTCCTCCAAGAGCCGTCGCTGTCCGGCACACCCACCGGGCGCCTCCTGCGGCGCGCGGCCATGAGCGCCCTCGCCCTGGCCTTCGGGCCCGCCGCCGTGCCGGACATCGCGCCGCTGCGCGAGGACGCCGATCCGCAGATCCGCGAGGGCTGCGCGCGCGCCCTGGGGGCCACCGGCGCCGCCACCGCCAAGCCCATCCTCGACGCCTGGCTCCCCCACGAGCCCGAGCTCTTCGTGCGCACGGCCATCGACGCTGCCCTGTCGACGCTCCGCCGCCACCGGCGGTAAGGTCTCGTCTCCACCAGTCAGGCTTCGGCGCCTCCCCGGCGGGGCGCCGGGGCGCGTCCAAGCCCCAAGGAGGTCCCCCCGTGACCGCACGCCCGTTGTCCGGCACCTTCGCCGCCCTATACACGCCCTTCACCGCCGACGGCGCCGTGGACCTGGACGCCTACCGCGCCCTGGCCGACCGCCTCGCCTCGGCGGGGGTGGGCCTCGTTCCTTGCGGCACCACCGGTGAGACGCCCACCCTCACGGCCGAGGAGTACACGGCAGCCGTCCGCGCCGCCGTGGACGTGGCCGCCGGGCGCGTGCCCGTCATCGCGGGCACGGGCTCCAACTCCACCGCCCACGCCATCGAGACCACGCGCCACGCCAAGGCGCTGGGCGTGGACGCCGCGCTCGTCGTGACGCCCTACTACAACAAGCCCCCCCAGCGTTCCCTGCTAGCCCACTTCCGGGCCGTCGCTGACCAGGGCGGCCTCCCCGTCGTCCTCTACAACGTCCCCGGCCGCACGGGCACGAACCTCCTCCCGGAGACGACCCTCGCCCTGGCCGCCCACCCGAACATCGTGGCCGTGAAGGAGGCGTCCGGCTCCATGGCCCAGGTGGAGGCCCTCCTCACCCAGCGCCCCGACGGCTTCTCCGTCCTCTCGGGCGACGACGCCCTCGCCATGAGCTTGGTCCTCGCCGGCGGCGACGGCGTCATCAGCGTGGCCGCCAACGCCCTGCCCCACGAGGTCAAGGCCCTCATCGACGCCGCGCTCGCCGGCCAGCTCACCCACGCCCGGGCCCTCCAGGCCAAGCTCCTGCCCCTGTTCGACGCCCTGTTCTGTACGACGAACCCCATCCCCATCAAGCGCGTGGCGTCTTGGCTGGGGCACGGCCGCCCCGACTGCCGCCTGCCGCTGACCGCCGACGCCCTGGACGACACCATGGCTACGCGCCTGCGCGACGCCCTCCAGCACGCGGGGGTGTCGCTGTGAACCCCGCCACGCCGCGAGACTGTCGTCCGGGCGGGGTCGCCGTGGTGGGGGCGCATGGCCGCATGGGGCAGCGCATCATCCACCTGGCCCCCACCGTGGGCCTCCCCGTGGCCGCCCGGGTGGACGCCGGGGACGCCCTCAGCGACCTGGACCCGGCGCGCCTGGCCGTCGTCGTGGACTTCTCGGTCGTGGACCAGGTCCGCGCCACGGCGCGCTGGTGCGCCGAGGTGGGCGTCCCCCTGGTCTCCGGCGTCACGGGGCTCGACCCCAGCGATCGCCAGGCCCTCGCCGCCGCCTGCAACCGCGTCCCCGTGGTCTACGCCCCCAACTTCTCGGTGGGCGTGAACGCGCTCTTCGCCCTCGTGGGCGAGCTCGCCAACCTCTTGGGCCCCGGATGGGACCAGGAGGTCGTGGAGGCCCACCACCGCGACAAGGTGGACGCCCCGTCCGGGACGGCGCGCCGCCTGGTGGAGCTCCTCGCGGCCGCCCGAGGTACGACCTACGAGCGCACCGCCCGCGTAGGGCGCGAGGGGCTGGTCGGCGCCCGCTCGGACGAGGAGGTGGGCGTGGCGGTCGTCCGGGGCGGGGACGTCGTGGGCGAGCACACCGTGCTCTATCTGGGTGAGGGCGAGCAGGTCGCACTCAGCCACCGGGCCACCGACCGCGACATCTTCGCCCGGGGCGCCTTGCGGGCCGCGTGCTGGGCCGCAACCAAGGGGCGGGCGCCCGGCCTCTACGACATGGGCGACGTCCTGCGCACGCCTTGAGCGGCGGTCCGCGCGACGGCGGGGCGCCCCCTACGCCGCCGGTGAGCGCCCACGAGGCTCTCTACGACGAGCTCGTGCGCACCCTGGCCCGCCGACGCGGCGTCGTCGTCCTCTCCAAGCGCGACAGCCGCCTGTGTCGCGTCCTGGACCGCGCCCTCCGGTGGGTGACCCTGGGGGGCCAAGACCGCTTCCTGAGCGACTACGTGACCACGTTGGGGCGCCGCGTCTACGTCCCCGACGGGTGGGAGGACGTGCCGGCGGGACATCGCTACACGGTCCTGCGCCACGAGGCCGTCCACGTGGAGCAGTTTCGGCGCTGGACCTGGCCGGGGATGGTGCTCCTCTACCTGCTCCTGCCCCTGCCGGCCGGGTTCGCCGCGGGGCGGGCGTGGCTGGAGTGGCAGGGCTACCGGGAGACCCTCACGGCGACCTGGCAACTCTATGGGCCCCAGGCAGCCCGCTCGCACGCCCTGCGCGACGACATCGTCGCCCGCTTCACCGGCCCGGACTACGGCTGGATGTGGCTGCGTGGTACAACGATCAGGGCGGCCATCGCGCGCCACCTCCGGCGCCTGGCCGCGCACCCCCCAGCCCCCCTCAAGGTCGCCGCGCCGTGAACCGCCCGCAGCCCAATGAAGCTGGAGAGGCCGAGGGCCGCGTGGGCCGCGTGGGCCGCTACGAGCTCCTTCGCCCCCTGGGCGCGGGGGGCATGGGCGAGGTCTTCCTCGCGCGGGTCGTGGGGGCCGCCGGGTTCGAGGCGCGGGTCGTCATCAAGCGGATCTTGCCCCACCTGGCCCAAGACCCCGCCTTCGTCCGGCGCTTCGTGGACGAGGGGAAGCTCACCGCCACCCTGCGCCACGCCGGCATCGCCCAGGTGCTGGACCTGGGCGTGGAGGACGGCGTCGTCTTCCTCGCCATGGAGTACGTGGACGGCCGCGATCTCCGCGCCCTGTCGCGCCTCGCCGCCGCCTACGGCCCCGCGCCCTCGGTGGCGCTGCGCGTGCACATCCTGGCGCGTGTCCTGGAGGCCCTGGACTACGCCCACCGCGCCACGGACGAGGCCGGGCGCCCCGCGGGGGTCATCCACCGCGACGTGAGCCCCTCCAACGTCATGCTGTCGCGCGCCGGAGAGGTGAAGCTCCTGGACTTCGGCATCGCCCGCGCCGTGTCCCGCGTGGGCGACGTCACGACCACGGGGACGATCCAAGGCAAGTACGGCTACATGTCCCCGGAGCAGGCGGCGGGCGCCCACCTGGACCCCCGCAGCGACCAGTTCTCGGTGGGCGTCATGGCCTGGGAGCTCTTCGCCGGGCGCCGCCCCTTCGACGGCCCCAACGACCTCAAGACCCTGGACAACGTCCGCACCGTGGACCCCGGCCCCCTGCACGTCGCGGCCCCGGACACGCCCCCGGAGGTGAGCGAGGCCGTGGCGCGGATGCTCGCCAAGGAGCCCGCCGACCGTTTCCCCACCGCGGACGACGCGCGCCGGGCCCTCCAGAGCTATCTCAACCGCGTGGGCGCGACCCCCGGCGCGCGGGACGTGGCCCAGTGGGTGGAAGCCGTGACCCAGGCGGCGCCGCCGGGCGCGGGGGACGCCCCGCTGTCCTTCGACGAGGCGCTGCGCCTGTCCCTGGACGGCGCGGGCCCCGGCACCCCAGCGGGCGGACAGGCGGCGGCTGGCATGGGCGCCCATACGGCCACGGCGGCGCCGGCCTCCGCTGGCCACACGGCCACCGCGGCAGCGCCCTCGGAGCCCCCCGTCGCCCTCGTCGCCACCCAGCCCGCGCCGTCCCTCGCAGTACCGCCCCCGGCAGCTCCCCCTTCCGCGTCACCATCGGTCCCGCGTCCCGCCCCCATCGCCCAGGAGGCCCCACAGGCCCAGGGCGCGGTCGGCTTCCCCCCCGCCACGCCCCAGGCCGGGGCGCCGACGACCGTCACGGTCGTGAGCCCGGGCCGCCGCTCCTTCACCGCGCTGTTGGTAGGGTTCAACATCTTGCTCCTGGGCGCCGTAGCCGTGCTCTTGCTCCAGAGCCGCGACGCCCCGGCGGACGGCCCACCGACCGACGACGCCCAGCCCACCGCCCAGCTCGACCCACCGAGCGTCGACGCTGGCATCCCAGGGCGCTCCGGCCCAGCCACGGCGGGGGCCGAGCGAGACGCGGGGCCCGACGAGGAACCCGACGCCACGCCCGACGCCACACCCGACGCGGCGCCCGACGCCTCGCCCGACGTTGTGCCCGACGCCTCGCCCGACGTTGTGCCCGACGTTGTGCCCGACGCCACCCCCGACGCCTCGCCCGACGTTGTGCCCGACGCCACCCCCGACACCATGCCCGACACCACCTCACCC
>CAYZID010000004.1:38390-44354 GCA_964478315.1 uncultured Myxococcales bacterium
GCCCGACGTTGTGCCCGACGCCACCCCCGACACCATGCCCGACACCACCTCACCCGTGCCGGGGCTCATCCCCATCACCCTGCGCCCGAGGCCGGCGGACGCCCTCGTCGCCGTGCCCGGCGCCGGCGCCAAGGAGGGGGCGCGTCGCGTCCTCGTGCCCACGGGGGGAGCCGTGCGCGTGACGGTGCGCCGCGCGGGCTACCGCCCGAAGGTCGTCACCGTGCGGGGTGACGGGCCGCGGCGGCTCACCGTGCGGCTCGCCAAGGAGGCCCAGGGGAAGGTCGCCTTCCGCTTCTTCCCGGCGAGCGCGGAGGTGCGCTTGGACGGACGGCCGGTGAAGACGGGCGGCGCGAACCTCCTCCGGCGGACGCTGCCCGTGGGCGAGCACAAGCTGGAGCTCCGGGCGGGCGGGCGGCGCAAGGTCGTGCGCTTCGAGGTGCGCGAGGGGGCCACCACGAACCTGCGGACGCTGCGCCTCCCCGGTGGGCCGGGAGGCGGCGCGGGTCTCGAATCCGGTCAGGGGGCCGAACCCCGTGAGAGGACGGGTCCGTGAGGCGAGCGGTGGGGGCTGGCTCCCGCCTGCGAGGGGCCACTACGCGGTCGTCAGCCCGGCGTCCTGGGCGGAGAGGTAGACGGCCTCGTCGTAGCGCAGCATGACCAGGCCGTCCCGCCAGCCGTCGGGGCGGGCGCTGGACGGGAGGCCCAGGACGTCCTCCAGGAGCCATTGGGCGTAGTTGGCGCCCGCGCGGGCGGCCAGGGGGAAGCCGCCGCCGAAGCGCGGGTTGAGCTCGATGACCGACAGCGTGGGCGCGGCGGCGCCGCCCCCGCCGTCCGCGGCGAAGATCTGGACGTTCATGGCCCCGTAGGCCCCGGGCAGGGCCTCGGCGATGCGGAGCGCCAGGTCCTGGAGGGCGGGGAGGCGGACCGTCATCCCCTTGGAGACCTCGCCGTTGCGGACCTCCAGGCGGCGGCGGGGGACGGCGCAGCGGGCGCGCCCCTGGCCGTCCACGAACACGCTCACCGTGTACTCCACGCCGGGGGCGATGGTCTGGACGAGGTAGCCGCCGCCGCGGGTCTTGAGGCGCAGGTCGTCGGCGTCCACCACGCGGGCCACGCCGATGGACGAGCTGCCGCCGATGGGCTTGACTAGCAGCGGGTAGCGCCAGCGTTCGCCGCCCACGCGTCCCTCCAGGACGTCCTCGGGGCGGGCCTGGCCCACGGTGGGAAAGCCCTGCTCGGTGAGCCAGGCGTGCGTGCGCAGCTTGTCGCCGCCGATGGCGATGGTGTCCGGGGCCGACACGCCCACGGCGGTGCCCGCAGCCGCGAAGTCATGGCGGGCCTGGGCCCAGGCCATGAGCTCGGTGTCGATGGTGGGGACGACCAGGGTGACGCCCTCGCGCGCGCAGAGGTCGCGCATGTGGGGGATGAAGTCGTCCGTCGTGCACCGCGGGATGACGAAGGCCCGGTCCGCCTTGTGGAAGGCGGGCGCGGTGCGCGAGATGTCGGCGGCCAGGAGCTCGCCCTGGAGCCCCAGCGCTGCCAGGGCGTCGCGGAAGGCGTCCATGAGGCCCACGCGCCGCCCGGCGGAGCTGATGAGGACGCGGACGGGTTCAGCGGCCATCGTCGGCCTCCTGTTCGGGCTGGGAGTCGGCCTGGGAGTCAGCCTGGACGGCCGCGTGCAGGGGCGCGGGTGCCGAGCCGGGAGACTGGGGAGGGGAGGCCCCCGAGGATTCGGGCCCCACGGACTCGGGACCCGTGGATTCGGGCCCCATGAATTCGGGCCCCATGAATTCGGGCCCCATGAATTCGGGCCCCATGAATTCGGGCATGGTCGCGTGGCCCTCCTGACTGATCCCCTCACGCCGGAAGACCTTGGCCACCGTGAGGAGCAAGATCCACGCGTCCCGCCACAGCGTCCGGTTGTCCACGTACCAGGTGTCCAGGGCGAACTTCTCGTTCCACGACAGGCTATTGCGCCCATTCACCTGGGCCCACCCCGTGACCCCCGGGCGCACGTCGTGGCGGCGGGCCTGCTCGGCGCTGTAGCGGTCCAGGTAGCGGACCAGCAGGGGGCGCGGGCCCACCAGGCTCATCTCGCCCCGGAGGACGGACAGCAGCGTGGGCAGCTCGTCCAGGCTGGTGGCCCGGAGGAAGCGCCCCACGGGCGTGAGGCGGGCAGCGTCGGCCTCGGGGCCCTCCTCACCGGGGCGCGGGGGGCGCATGGTGCGGAACTTGGCGAGCTGGAAGACCTCGCCCCGGTAGCCCGGGCGCGGCTGGCGAAAGAGCACGGGGGAGCCCATGGTCAGGCGCACGGCGGCGGCGGCGCCCAGCATGACGGGACCCGTGAGGCCCAGGCCCACGCCGGCGCCCAGGAGGTCCACGGCGCGCTGGGCGCGCGACGGTGGGCGCGCGGCGCTGCGCGAGGCCAGGACCTGCGTCAGGAAGGCCCGCCAGCGCAGCGCCAGCTTGGGCATGTCGTAGCGCATGGCGGCCACCGCGGCGGCCCGCCGCCGCGCCGCCGCGAGGCGGCGCCCATCGCCCGTGAGGTGGGTGATGGCGTCCACGAGGCCCTGGGCGTCGCCGGGGTCCACGCGGACGCCCACGTGGTGCTCGTCCACCAGCTCGCCCAGGTCGCTGTCCGCGGGGGCCACGGCTACGAGCGCCGCGCCCGCAGCGATGGCGCTCTGGGCCTTGGACGGCATGCTCGTGCGGTGGGCGGCTGGGCGCAAGGTGGCGAGGCTCAGGGACGAGCGGCGCAACAGGCGGGCCCAGGCGCGGTCGGACAAGGGGGGCACCAGGCGCAGGTGGGCGGCGTGGTCCGGGGGGAGGTGGGCCCAGGCCTGCCGCAGGGCGTCCACGCCGGGGCCGGTGGCGGCGAAGACCACGCCCAGAGGGGGGCGGCGACGGCGGCCCCGGGCGCGGCTGGCGTGCTGGCGCGCGGCCAGGGCGAGGAGGCGCGGGACGGCCAGGGCGAGGGTGTCCCAATCATGCATGTGGCCCAGGGCGCCCACGTAGGAGACGACGACGTGCTCATCGCACCAGCGCTCCAGGTCCGTCTCGGCGGGCTCCACCGCGGGGTCGGTGGCGGGATCGCCGTCCACGCGGAGCTCGGCGACGTCGGCGCCCGTCTCGATGACCGTCCAGCGCGTAGGCTCGCCGTAGCGGGCGCGCACCTGGTCGGCCATGCGCCGGCCGATGAAGACGACGCCGTCGGCGCGGGCCAGGGACCAACGGTTGGCCGCGGCGGCCAGACGCGAGGGGAGGCTCGTGGGTCGCGCGAGGCCGGCGGCCTCCAGGGCGTCGGGGTAGAGGTCGTAGAGCAAGGGCACGACGGCGCGCCCGTGGAGAGGGCGCGTGGCGATGAGCAGCCAGGGGAGGAAGAAGGGGTTGGTCGTGGGGACGAGAACCTCGGCCTCGGAGGTGGCGGCGCCGTCCGCGGGGGTGTGCAGGGCGCGGACGAGCACCTGAGCGGGGAAGCGCGCGAAGGCGTCCAGGCGCGCGGCGAGGCGGCCCAGGCGGCCGGCGGCCATGCGGGCGCGGTAGCGTTCGGGGGACTGGCCCTCAAGGACGTGGGCGGCCCAGGGGCGCAGGCCGGCGCGGGCGGCGGCGCGGGCGGCGGCGGGGCCGTCGGTGAGGGCGCGCGCCAGGCGCGCCATGGGGCCGCCCCCCACGGAGGAGGCGATGGCGACGGCACGGGGGCGGGGGAGCTTCATCGTTCGTACCGGGTGGCGATGTCGGTGAGGCGGCGCGCAGCCCGACGGGCCAGGGAGGGCCAGCGCGCGGGGCGCAAGGTGGCGGCCAGGCCGCCCCGCTCGGTGTCCAAGGCCGAGGCCAGGAGCTCGGCGGGGTCATCGTACAGCAAGGCGGCGAAGGCCATCATCGCCGGGCGCGAGAACTTGCGCTGGTCGGGCTCGAAGATGTCGGCCCGGCGCAACATGCGGACGACGGCCGCGCGCTGGGGCGCGGGCGGCGCCAGGGCGGCCAAGGTGGCGTCGGGCACGGGCGTGTCCAGCAGCGCGCGGGCCAGGACCAAGGAGAAGTAGACGGCCGTGCGGATGTGGAGCTGGGCGGCCATGTGGGCCACGCGGTCCCAGTCCGGGGGCTGGTAGGCGGCCAGGCGGTCCACGTCGGTGTGCAGGCGCAGGCCGGGCGCCCGGCAGTAGCTGTGCTTGGCCGTGTGGAGAGCCACCTGGAGCATGTTGTCGTCGGGGGCCAGGAGGCGGACCTGCGTGGGGCGAGCCTTCGTCGGGCTACTGGGAAGGGCATCGGGGCCGATGGCGACGGAGCGGGCGACGAGGGCGGCACCGTCGGGCTCCTGGTCGCGGCGGATCCACCGGCCGGCCACGGGGCGCCACTGGAGCTCCACCCAGAGGTCTTGAGGGTCTTGCCCCGGGGCGGTGGGGAGGGGGCGGCGGTACTCGGTGCCGCCGCCCACCAGGCCGTGCTGGACATCGGCGGGCTCCACGGCGCTGCGGGTCGCCAGCTCGAAGCCCAGGGACAGCAGGACCTCGTGGCCTCGGAGGTAGTCGTCCTTGGCGACCAGGAGGTCCAGGTCGCCCATGGGGACGCAGGCGGCGCAGGGGAAGATCCCACGGGCGATGCCGGCGTTCTTGAGGGCGACGACGGGGATACCTTGGGCGGCCAGGGCCTCGGCGATCTCGTCCAGGGCCGCCATGAGGTGCCCCATGCGCGCGGCCGAGGCGTCGTGCTCGGCCTGCCAGGCGGGTGCCTGGGGGTGGTCCGCGCCGAAGGCGTCCAGCAGGGCGTGGGCCACCAGCGGCCCGACGCGGTTGCGCCGGGCGAAGGCCAGCCAGGGGTCCGCCAGGGACGCGCCCGCGCGGCGGATGTTCTCCAAGCGCCGCGGCCGGTCTTGGGAGGCCATGGCGTCCAACGTCAGGGCGCGCAGGGGGGTTGGGCCGCGGTCGCCCAGGACGGCGTGGGGGGGGATCGTGACCAAGAGGAGACTCCCAGACGGCGGCGTTGCGGTGGCGGGGCGGAAGGCGCCCGGGTTCGTTGCCCGCTGGGCGGCCTGCGATCGCGCTCAGCGGGCCCCGGGAGGCTCCTGAGCTACGAGGAGCTGCTCGAAGCCCGGGCGGTCCTCGGCCACCTCGTAGCCGTAGGCGCGGAGGGCGTCGAGGCAAAAGGCTTTGATGTCTTCGCCGTGCGTGGACAGCAACAGCCGGGGGCGCGGCGCCCCTCCCAAGAGCTCGGGGCCGGCGGGGAGCGCCAGGCGCTCAGCCCCCTCGATGTCCATCTTGATGACGTGGGGCCGCCCATACTCGGCCAGCAGATCATCCAGGGTGGTCCCCTGGACGGTGACCGTGCCGGTGGCCTCGCCGGCGGCGTGCTCCACGGCGGCCAGGGCGTTGTTCAGGTTGTTGTCGCGCAGCCCGAGCAACACCTCGCCGCGCTCGGCCCCCACGGCGGCCTCCAGGACGGTGACGTTCGTGACGCCGTTCAGGGCGAGCTGCTCACGCAGGATGGCGGCCACGTGGGGGTCGGGCTCCACGGCCAGGACGCGGCCGGTGGGGCCCACGAGGCGACTCCCGTACAGGGTGTGATAGCCGGCGTTGGCGCCGATGTCCCAGTAGGTGTCCCCCGGGCGGAGGTGGGCGGCGAGGAGCGCGCTGAGGTCGGGCTCCCACAAGCCCAGGTGATACCAGTAGGGGAGGCTGTTGTGGCGCCGCCAGCGAAACCCCCGCATGGGCCCCACGCGGATCGTGTAGACCCGCCCCTCCCCGAGCTTCTTGGTCACGAAACGGTAAGCGGGGTAGGCCCCGGGGACGCGGGCCACGCGCCCCTTGAGGGACCACAGCCGGCGTCCGAGGTCGAGGGATGCGTCCTGAAGGCGGCTCATGGCGACGGATGCTAGCAGGGGCCGCCCCCAGGCGAAAGGGAGGCGCTGGCTCGCCGATCCGCCACCTACTCTGGGATTCGGCTTTGGATCCCGCGTGTGGGCGGCGT
>CAYZID010000004.1:44364-52334 GCA_964478315.1 uncultured Myxococcales bacterium
GCCTCCTTGCCCAAACGCGGCCTCCTGCGCCTCGGTCCGCAGAGCAGGTGGCGGGTCGGGGTGGCTCCCCCTTGTCGGGCGCGATGGGCGCCCGCCCTCCCGCGCCGGTATCCGAGCCCGAGCGGACGGGGGCTTGACGCCGGCACGAGGAGGCCCTAGGCTTACGCAAGCAACCACTCACTTACAAACAAGGGCGGTGAATCATGGGGACGCGGAAAAGCACGGCACAGCGGCGGCAAGAGATCGCCCAGGCCACGTTGGCCGTCATCGCCAGGGACGGCCTGGGCCACTTCACGACGGCCGCCGTGGCCCGCCAGGTGGGGATCGCCGAGGGGACCATCTTCCGGCACTTCTCCAACAAGGAGGAGATCGTCCTGGCGGCCATCGACTGGCTGGGCGAGCGCTTCGCCGAGACCCTCCCGTCAAGCGATCTGCCGCCGCTGGAGCGCCTGGAGGCCTTCTTCCGCGCTCGCGTGGCCCTCATCACCCAGCAACCCGGCGTGGCGCGCCTGCTGTTCTCCGACCAGCTCGCCAGCGCCGCTGGCGAGCCCGGCGCCCAGCGCGTGTACGAGCTCCAGCGCCGCTCTGCGGGCTTCGTCCACGGCTGCCTCAGCGAAGCCGCCGAGGCGGGGCTCTTGCGCCAGGACGTGGCCCCCGACGACCTGCTGCCCCTGGTCTTCGGCGCGGCCCTGGCCCTGGTCCAGCACGGCGACATCTTCCCCGGGGACGCTCCTCTCCCCAAGCGCGCCCAGCGCGTGTGGGCCACCCTCCTCCAGCTCATCCAGAGGTAGACGATGACGCCCCACGACACACTCTCCCGGCGGGCTCCGCGCCTGCGCACCGTCCCCGGGCTCGCCGCCCTCGTCCCCTTGGGCCTGGCCGCCCTCCTGAGCGGCGCCGGCTGCGAGAAGGTCCAAGCCCTCATGGGCGAGGAGGCCGCTCAACCCGACGCCTCGGCCTCCGCAGCTCCCAGCAAAGCGCGCGCCGTGCGCGTGGCCCCCGTGCGGGTGGGCCCCATGCGCCGCGTGGTCCGCTACGTGGGCACGGTGCGCCCCCACCGCGAGGTCAACATCCTCGCCCAGATCCCAGGCCGCCTCACAGAGCTGCCCGTCGCGGAGGGCGCCTCCTGCGCCCAAGGCGACGTCCTCGCCCGCCTGGACTCGCCCGAGCTCGAGGCCCGGCGAGCCCGTGTGCGCGCCGAGCTCCAGCGCGCCCGCACCGAGCGCGGCTGGGCCTGTGAGCGCCTCGCCACCGACGAGCGCCTCCACGCCGCGGGGGCCCTGCCCAAGGCCCAGCTCGACCAGACACGGCGCGCCTGCGACGGCGCCAAGGCCGCCGTCCGAGCGGGCCAAGCCCAGCTCCGGGAGGTGGGCGCGCAGCTCGAGAAGGTAGTCGAGCGCGCCCCCTTCGCCGGCCACGTCCTCCGCTGGGTAGCCGAACCCGGCCAGAACATCATGCCGGGGCGGCCCATCCTCGTCCTGGCCGGTGACGCGCCCGAGCTCCTCGTGCGTGTGGGCGAGGCCGACCTCCGCGCCGGCGTGACCGTGGGGACCAAGGCCCTGCTGGGTCTTCGACCCGACGCGCCCCCCGTGGCCTCCAAGGTCTCGTGGATAGCACCCGCGGCCTCCGGACCCACCCACGCCTTCGACGTCGTGATCGACCTGGAGGGCGCCCCCCTGGAGACGGCCCCAGAGGCCTTGCGCCTGGGGATGTCCGTGGACGTCTCCTTCGTCCTGGCCGAGACGCCGCGCGCCGTCGCCGTCCCCGAGCAGGCGCTCCAACACCCCCACCTCGCCGGGGCGGCGAGCGCAGCGGACGCCTCCCCTTCCATTTTCCTCGTCGACGGCGAGCGCGCCAAGCAGCAGCGGGTCACGCTGGGGCTGCGCGCCGACGGTTGGGTGGCCGTGACCCCGGCTCCCCCGGCAGACGCTCAGGTCGTCGTGACCGGCGTGGAGACCCTCACCGATGGGGCCCTCATCTTCCCCGTCGTGGATCCCACCCTCTCCGTCGCGCCTCCACCACGGGCCCCCGCGCCCTCCGGGTCGGCACCCGTCTCCAAGCGTGAGGGAGGCGCCCCGTGAGCCTCGCCCGCTGGACCGTCGAACGGCGCCACGCTGTCTGGGCGCTGACGCTTGCCACGGCCGCCTTCGGCACGATGGCCTACCTGACGCTGCCCATGCAGCTCTTTCCCGACACGGCGCCCCCCGTCGTCAACATCATCACCCCATGGCCGGGGGCGGCCGCCGTGGACGTTGCCAGCGACCTGTCCGAGCCCATCGAGGACGAGATGGCCTCCCTGGAGGGGATCGTCCGCGTGCGCTCCACCAGCCAGGACAACCTGTCGCTCGTGTCCTTGGAGTTCAGCTACGATCTCGACGTGAAGCTCGCCGCGGTGGACGTCCAGAACGCCCTGGCCCGCATCCGCGGCACCCTGCCGCCGAGCATCCGCGAGCCCCAGGTGCTCACCTTCAGCACGGCGGATCGGCCCATCATCACGCTGGGGGTCATGCCGGCCGAGGGAGGCGAGGAGGGCGCTGACGCTCCCCAGGGAGGCGGGGCGAATGGCCTGGCTCGTGCCCGCCTGCTCGCCGAGGAGGAGCTAGCCCCGCGCCTCCAGCGCCTCCAGGGGGTCGCAGCCGTGGACGTCTTCGGAGGGTACGTCCCCGCCGTCCTCGTGGAGGCCGACCCCCGAGCTCTGGAGGCCCACCGCATCCCCCTCCAGCGGCTCGTCCAGGTCCTGCGCGAGCACAACGCTGCCCGCCCCGCCGGCCGCGTGCGCAGCGAGCGCACGCAGACGATGTTCCGCGTGGAGACCTGGGCCCAGGACGTGGCCGCCTTGGGCCGCCTCCCCGTCACGGCCCCCGACGGCTCGCGTCTGCTCCTCAGCGACCTTGCCACCATCCGCCGAGGAACGCTGGACGACGACGCGAGCTTCTCGGTGGGGGGGCACGATGCCATCGCCATGGCCGTCTTCCGCACGACCGACGCCAACATCGTCGCCACGGTCAACCGCGTGCGCGAGCTCCTGCCCGAGCTGCGCAAGGACTTCCCCAGCCTGCGCTTCGTGGAGGGCGAGGAGAGCGCCACCTTCACCGAGCTGTCCATCGACAACCTGCTCAGCAACGTGGGCCAGGCGCTGCTCCTGGCGTCGATCCTCATGTTCCTGTTCCTGGGGCGCCTCCGCAGCGCGCTGGTCACGGTCATCTCCATGCCTCTGTCCTACGGCCTGACCTTCGCCCTCATGAAGGCCGCCGACATCCAGTTCGACATGGTGACCCTGTCCGCGGTCATCCTGGCGGTGGGTATGGTCGTGGACGCCTCGGTCGTCGTCCTGGAGAACGTCTCCCGGCGCCGCGAGGAGGACGGTCTGTCCCCCGAGGAGGGCGCCATCCAGGGCACCGACGAGGTGCGCCTGCCCGTCCTGGCGGGCGCCGCCACGACGCTCGTGGTCCTCATCCCCCTGCAATTCCTTTACGGCTTCACGGCCAAGACCTTCGGCCCTCTCGCCCTGACCCTCATCTTCGCCTTCGTCAGCTCGGTGGTCGTGGCCCTGGTCCTGGTGCCCGTCCTCACCCTCTACACGAGTGACGGACGCGGTCGCCTGGATCGCCTGACCACGGCCCTGGTCTTCCCCTTCACCTGGGTCATGGACCGCGTGCGGGACGTCTACGGGCTGCTCCTGCGCGGCGCTCTCCGGGCGCGCTGGCTCGTGGTCCTCCTGGCGATCGTCGCCGTGGGCATGGGCGTGCGAGGGATCCGCGCGCTGGGCATGGACATGTTGCCCCGCATGGATGGCGGGAGCTTCTTCGTGTCGCTCAGCACGCCCGCCGGCTCATCCCTGGAGCAGACGCGCGCCGTGGCTCGGCAGGTGGAAGCCCTGCTCTACGCTGAACCCGAAGTGACCCTCGTCCAGACCCAGGTGGGCCTGGAGCCCGGGATGCGGAGCGCGGGCGGCACGGGCGCCCAGGGTCCCACCGAGGCCTACATCACCGTGACCCTCACGCCGCGCACCCAGCGCGACTCCGAACCCGGGCAGAGCATCTGGGACATCGAGGACCGCGTGCGCGTGGCTCTGCGGAAGATCCCAGGCATCCAGCGCGCCGTGGTCCGCGAGATGGGCAGCACGGCCAAGGCCACGACGGCTGCCCCCGTGGTCGTCCGCCTCACGGGCCCCGACCCGTTGGTCCTGGACCGCCTCGCCGACCGCCTGCTGCCCCGGCTGGCCCAGGTCCCTGGCGTGACCGGCCCGGATCGGAGCTGGCGCCTGGACCAGCGCCGCACCCGCGTGGACGTGGACGCCCTGCGCGCCGGCCAGCTCGGCTTGTCGCCAGCGGGCGTGGCCGGGCAGCTCATGGCGGGCTCCGAGGGGATGCCCGCGGGGGAGTACCGCGGCGGCGACAACCTCACGCTGCCCCTTCGCGTGCGCATGGCGCGCCCCGCCCACCCCACGGCGGACGGCCTCATCGACATGCCCCTGTTTCTGCCCCCCAGTGCCGCGTCCGCGGGCGGACCGCCCGCCCCCGTCCCCGCTCGCACCCTCGTGAAGCTCCACGAGACCGTGGGGCAAGGCGTCGTCACGCGCGAGGGGCTCACCCGCACGTTGGATCTCACCGCCACGACCGACGGCCGTCCCATCAGCTTCGTGAGCGCTGGCGTCGCCGAGATGGTCGCCGCGGCCGAGGCCGAGCTGCCCGCCGGCTACGGCATCCAGATGGCCGGCGAGGACCGCGATCTGGAGGAGGCTCGGGGCCAGCTCCTGCCCGCCTTCGCCGTGGCTATCCTCGCCGTGTACCTCCTGCTGGTTGCACAGCTCGGGTCCTTCCTGCTGCCCTTCACGATCCTGTTGACCCTGCCGCTGAGCATCGCGGGGGTCCCGCTGGCGCTGTGGCTCACGGGGAAGGCCGTGTCCATGCCCGTCATGGTGGGCCTCATCCTGCTCGTGGGCATCGTCGTGAACAACGCCATCATCCTGCTGGACTTCGTGGAGCAGCACCGCAAGCAGGGGATGCCCCGGCGGGAGGCCCTCCTGGCCTCGGTGCGCGTGCGCTTCCGGCCCATCATGATGACCTCGCTGTCCACGATCATCGGGATGATCCCCCTGGCCGCCGAGTGGGCCCTGGGCGCCGAGCGCTTCTCGCCCCTCGCCATCGCCATCATCGGCGGCATGACCGCCGGGACCCTGCTGACGCTGGTCATCATCCCCGTCCTCTACGACCTGTTCGACAGCGCCGCCGGCCTGCTGCGCCGCGGCCCGCGTGACGGCGAGGGCCCCGGCGGTGGGCTCACCACGACCCCCGACCTCGGGCCCGACGCAAGCCCTGCGCAACAGGAGGAGGTGCCCGCATGAGCCCCCACCCACGCAAGCCCTCCGCTGCCATGACCGGCCCCACGACGCTGGTTCTGGCGCTGCTGCTCCTCCCTGGGGACGCGGCGCGCGCCGGACAGCCCACGGCGCCCCCCTCGTCTGCCCCACAGCGCGTGGAGCTGAGCATGGCCCAGGCCGTGGACATGGCGACCCGGCGGAGCCCGCTCACCGCCCGCGCCGCCGCCGGGCGCGCCGCGGCCCAGGCCCGGCGCACGGCGGCCAAGCGGCGTTTCCTGCCGAGGATCGGGCTCCAGGCCAGCTACACGCGCCTGAGCCACGTGGAGCCCGGGACGGTGTCCTTACCCTTCGAGCTCCCCGGCACGGACTCGTCGGGGATGCAGCTCGGCGAAGCGATCGACAACCGCACCCGCTTTCGGCTCACCGTGGACCAGCCCATCTACCAAGGCGGCAAGCTTCTGGGCGCCTCGCGCGCGGCTCAGCGTGCCGTGGCGCTGGAGGACGCCCGCGCTCAGCGCCAACAGGCAGACCTCCGGCAGACCGTCGAGCGGACCTACCTGAGCGTCCTCCAGGCCCGCGCCGGCCGGGATGTGGCAGAGGTGTCCGTGCAGGTGCTGGGCGCACACGCGAAGAAGGTCTCGCAGCTCGTGGAGGCTGGGCGCGCCACGGCCTTGGAGTTGGACGTCGTGCGCGCCAGCCAAGCCGAGGCGCGTGCTGGCCTCATCCGGGCTCGGGCGGGCGTCATCGCCGCAGAGGAGGCCCTGCGGACCCTGTTGGGGCTGGGCCCCGACGTGGAGCTCGCGTTGACCGAAGACCTGACCCGCGCGGCGGACGCCAGCGTCCCCGTGGAGGCCGCCTTGGAGCGCGATCCGGTCGCGGGCGAGGGGGCTTCGGACGTCGCCCTTCGCACGGCCCTGCAGCGACGGAGCGAGTTGGCCGAGGCCCGGGCCGCCGTGCGCGTGCGTGAGGCCAAGGCCGACGTGGCCCAGGGAGCCCTGTTGCCCTCGGCCGTGTTGCGCCTGGGCTACACCTTCGCCAACCCCAACGAGCGGTGGTTCCCGCCCAAGGTGCAGTGGAAGGGCTCCTGGGACGCGACGATCGCCCTGTCCTGGAGCTGGGGGTGGGGGACGGCCTGGCACGAGGCCGAAGCGGCGCGCATGGAGGCGCGCCAGGCGCGCCTCGCGCTCACGGCCTTGGAGGAGCAGACCCAGATCGAGGTCCGCCGCGCCCTCGCCAAGTTGGAGGGCGCGCGGGGACAGGTCCAGGCCATGCGTGTGGCCGTGGAGGCTCGTGAGGCCGCGCTCAAGCGCGCCCAGACGTGGTTCGACGAGGGGCGGAGCACCAGCGACGACATCATTGACCGCCAGGCCGACCTGGCGCGCGCCCAGTACCGCCTCGTGGACGCCCAAGTGGCGCAGCGCCTGGCCCTGCTGGAGCTGGAGCGCCTAGGAGCGCAGGATCCCACGGGGGCCCCGAGAGCCGACGGCTCCGACGACGCCGACGGCACGGACGGGCCGTAAGCCCAAGCGGTGGCGCTCGTCACTTGAGGAAGTGCGAGCCGGGCGTGAGGTCCACGTGGAAGTGGTTGGCGTGGGCGGCGTTGTAGTCGGGGGTGAGGATGATGTGGAAGATCTCCTCGTCGTAGAGGGTGTTCGCCAGCCACTTGAGGTAGGCCCCCTTGTCCGTGGTGGGCATGGGGGTGTCCTTCTCCCAATCGTCGAGGACCACCGCGAGCTGGCCGTCGGGCGTGGTCACGGCGGCGATGTCGAGGGCGTTGGCGAGCCCGTGCTGGCTGAGCTTGGCCGTGCCGGAGATGACGCGGCAGTTGTAGATGCCCAGGTGGATCAGGTCGGTCGTCCCCTGGGCGGCCAGCTCGTCGGCCGTCCGCACGAGCGCCCACGCCAGGGGGCAGGCGGCGAACAGGGTCTTGGGCGGGGCGTCCAGTGAGGCGTAGCGGTAGGCGACCCCGTGGAGGACGCCCTCCACGCGCACGGGGTGGTCCACGTCACAGGTCAGATCGGGGTGCCCGTCGGGGTGGGCCTGGGGGTTGTCGGCCAGCTCGAAGGCCACGCCCGCGCCCAAGAGGTCGGCTTCGCAGGGGCTCAGGGTGAGCCCTCCCTCCTCGCCGGGCACGCACACGCCCACGTCCACGTCGGGCTGACCGTGGCGGGTGAGGCGCTCGCAGTGATAGCCCGCGCGGCAGCCCGTGGGGCTCGTCGTCTCGGTGGCGTCGAGGCCAAAGCGGCAGCGCATGGCGCAGGCGCCCACGCCCTCTCCCAGCGCGCCCGCGTCGAGGCCCAGCACTTCGTCGTCCAGGCAGAAGGTCGTCACGGCCCCTGCCTGGTCGGGGCAGGTGGAGGCGCACGCCTTGGTGCAGTGCCCCGCGGGGAAGCCGTCCGCGGCCGTGGCGCACACGCCGCCGTCCACCGCCGCGCAGTCGGCGTCGGCCTCACAGGGCCCGCCGATCCAGCCGGGGTTCATGACCGCGGGTGGCGTGGGGCCCACGTCGGCGCCCGTGTCCGTGTCCGCTTCCGTATCTGAGCCCGTGTCCGCCACCCCGTCCGCGACCGTGTCCGCCACCGCGTCCACGAGCGTGGCCGCGTCCGTGTCCGCCTCCGCGACCGCGTCCGTGTCCGCGACCGTATCC
>CAYZID010000004.1:52434-64348 GCA_964478315.1 uncultured Myxococcales bacterium
GTAGCCGTGTCCGCGACCGTGGCCGTGTCCGCGACCGTATCCGTAGCCGTGTCCGCGACCGTGGCCGTGTCCGCGACCGTATCCGTAGCCGTGTCCGTGGCCATGTCGGCGTCCGCGTCCGCGTCCGCCGGCCCTCCCAGGGGTCCGGCGACGGCGCGGACCAAGGGCGGACTCACGCGCCAGGCCTCCCCGCCGGGCGCGTCGTCGGCGCACCCGGCGCCCACCAGCCCCACCGCGCCCAACGCGAGCGCGCCGATGCCCCCCCAGAGCCCCCACGTCGCCGTCGCCCGAGCCCCCATATCTCCTACCCTTCGTCCTCGCATGCCCCCCTCCCAGCCTGGCCCGACCTGCAGAGATTGTCAGTCGCATTGACAATCTCTGCAGCCCCGCCCATTCTCTCCCTCATGATCCCACGCACGCTGGAGCCCACCCTGCGACAGGTGGCCCAACAGTATCCGGTGGTGACGGTCACGGGGCCGCGCCAGTCGGGCAAGACCACGCTGTGCCGCCACGTCTTCGGTCATCTACCCTACCGATCGCTGGAGGCTCTGGACACACGCGAGTACGCGCGCGACGACCCACGTGGCTTCCTGAACGAGCTCCGCGACGGCGCCATCCTCGACGAGGTGCAGCACGTCCCAGAGCTGCTCTCCTACCTCCAGGGCGAGGTGGACGCCCGCCCCGCGCCGGGTCGCTTCGTGCTCACGGGCTCCCAGCACTTTGGCCTGTCGGCGGCCATCTCCCAGTCGCTCGCGGGGCGCACCGCCGTCCTGCGACTCCTCCCCCTGTCCTGGTCCGAGCTCTCCCGCGCACCAGACGCGGCCGCCCGCGTCGCGGGGACCCAGCCCGCCCACGGACCCGCGTCCCTCATGCGCGCCCTGTGGACCGGCGGCTACCCGGCCATCTACGATCGCGGGGTGCCCCCAGACCGCTGGCTGGGCGACTACGTCACCACCTACGTCCAGCGCGACGTGAGGCAGGTGCTCGCGGTCAGCGACCTCAACGCCTTCACCACCTTCGTGCGGTTGGCCGCCGGGCGCACGGGGGGCGTCCTCAACCTCTCCTCGTTGGGTGGGGACGTGGGCGTGAATCACAACACCGTGAAAGCCTGGATCTCAGTGCTGGAGACGGGGTTCCTGGCGCACCGGCTGCCGGCCTGGCACCGAACCCTTCGAAAGCAGCTCACCAAGGCCCCCAAGCTGCACTTTTTCGACTCGGGGCTGGCCTGCTACCTCCTTGGGATCCGCTCGCCCGACCAGCTCCTCCATCACCCGCTGCGGGGCGCCATCTTCGAGTCCTGGGTGGTCTCCGAGGTCCTCAAGGCCCGGTGGCATCGCGGCCGCCCCGCCGACATGTGGTACCTGCGCGACCACCGGGGCTTCGAGGTGGACCTCGTGCTGGACCGAGGCGACGCGCTCGTGCTGGCCGAGCTGAAGTCCGGCGCCACCCTGTCCCGCGACATGTTCGCGCCGGTCGCCCGCTTGGCCCAGCAAGTTCGAGCCCACGGTGAGCAGCGTCCCGTCGTGCCCGCCGTCGTCTACGGGGGGACAGAACGCCAGCGCCGCAGCGCGGGCTTGGCGGTCCCGTGGACCGAGGTCGAGCCCCTCGTCACCGACCCAACGTTGGCGCCAGCGCTGGGGCCAACGTCGGGAGCGGCCCCCCGCTGAACGACCGAGAGTCCCTCATCGCGGACGCCGCCCGCGGGTCTCTGCCGCGGCGCGCAGAGATTGTAAGTGGCGTCGACGATCTCTGCACACGGCGCAACCCGCACGCTCGCGCAAGGCTCGACGGGGCCTTGGGGGGAAGGTAGCCTCCTCGCCATGAAGCCCGCCCCCAACCCCCTCTGGCTGCCCCGAACGCTTACCCTGACGCTGTTCGTGTCCGCCTGCGTGAACCCGCCACCGCCTGCGCAGCCGGCTCCTGACCCGCAGACATGGTCCTTCTTCTCGGTCTCCAACGATGAGATCGGCTTCGAGGGCTCACCCATGGCGGTGCAGCTCACGACGGACGGGATGTTCAACACCGGACTGGGCGAGCTGGACCTGGGCTTCGGCGCGGGGGAGGTCAAGGCCGCCGATCCGCGCGTTCGGCAGCTCCGAGATGGCTCGATCCCCATCGTCTCCTACAGCGTGGAGCGCGATGGGTGTCGGTACAGCGTCGAATCCTGGGCGGCCCCGCCCCAGTTGGACCCGCGGGGAGACCTGCTGTGCTACGTGCGGGTGGTCGTCCGAGGCACAGGTGAGGCTCGGGTGAGCGCCCGCTTCATCCCCTGGACGCCGCGCCCAGGGCGCGTGGAGCGCGAGGACGACGAGGACTGGTTCATCGACCGGTTTCTGGACGAGGACACCTGGTCTGGACCCGAGTCCTTTCAACGCATCGGGGACACCGTGTGGCGGAATGAGCACCTGGTGTTGGTCGCCCCCCCTGGGGGCGTCGATGAGGGCCCCGGGCGCCTGGCGTGGCACGGCGCCGTGGACGACGAACACCCGCTGTCCCTGGTCTTCACCCTCCCCCTCATCCCGGTGGCGAGACAACACGAGGCGCTGGTCCAACAGGTCACGAGCAGCGCGCCCGAAGACGCCGAGGAGGCGGTCGTTTCCTACTGGACCCACCGCCTCGCCGAGGGGATGACCGTAGACCTCCCAGAGCCCAAGGTCGTGAACACCTTCCGCGCGAGTCTGGCGTGGCTGCTCATCGCCCGGGACGTCACCGCGGGCGAGCGAGTCGTACAGACCGTCTCCGAGAACATGTTCAAGAAGTTCTACCCCCGAGACGCATCCTACATGACGCGTACATATGACATGCTGGGCTTGCACGACACCGCCTTCGAGACCCTCGAACGCTTCATCGTATACGGGGACGATGGCCTGCCTGCGCGCCTAGAGCGCTTGCAGCCCGACGACTGGGGACAGTCCCTGTGGGCGATCGGCGGGCACTTTGAGATGACGGGCGACTTGGACTATGCGGCCTGGGTCTACCCCGTGGTTGGCCCCCACTTGGATGCGTTGGAGCAGGCGACGGCCACAGACCCATTGGGGCTCTGGCCCGCGGCCGGTCCCTACGACAACGAAGCCCTCACGGGCCACTACGTGGGCCACAGCTTCTGGGTCTTGCTGGGACTCGACGAGGCGGCGCGCCTGGCCCGAGCGGTGGGGGACAGCCACGGACAGGCGCGCGCCGAGGACCTCCGCGCGGCATATTTGGAGCGCTTCCTGACGGCCTTGGCGCCGCGCATCGCGGAGACCGGAGGCTACATCCCACCCGGTCTGGAGGCGGCCGCCGATGGGTTCGACTGGGCGAACGTCGGCGGGGGCGTGTACCCCTTTGGCGTGTTCGCCTCCGACGACCCGCGCGTCACGGCGACCCTGGCCTTGGTCCGACCGGGGCGCTACCGCGAGGGGCTCATGACCTACGGCCCAAACGCGTGGGCGCTGGCTCAAGGGTTGGCGAGCGCCCCCGGAGACCTACACCACTACCTGACGATGTACGTCACCCAGACGCTGCTGGCCCGG
This sequence comes from uncultured Myxococcales bacterium, assembly GCA_964478315.1. GTDB lineage: Bacteria > Myxococcota_A > UBA9042 > PHBI01 > JAAZYN01 > CAYZID01. The sequence continues at coordinate 55,947 of CAYZID010000004.1, forward strand.
GACCAGCAGCGATCCGTCGTGGAGGACCTCTACGCCGTGCTCGCCCACACATCGAGCACACACGCGGGCTTCGAGCGCATCATCCAGCCCTACGGGGTCGCAGATCCCGGCTGGGATCGCACGCCGCACGGCTGGTTCGCGGCCCGCTACATCGAGCTGGTGCGCAACATGCTGGTGCGGGAAGACGGCGACCGGCTGCACCTGTTCTCGGCCGTCGCCCCCCTGTGGGTTGCCCCGGGCGCACACATCGCCGTCCAGCGGGCGGCCACGCGCTTCGGAGACATCGACCTCCGTCTAGATGCCTCGGAGGGAGGCGCGACGGTGACGCTCTCGGCCGCTTGGTCCCAGGCGCCCAAGCACCTCGTCGTCCACGCCCCCTGGTTCGTGACCCTGGACGGCGCCGACACAGACATCGGCACACCGCAGGTTCAAGGCAACGAGGTGCTCGTACCTCCCGAGGCCACACGTGTGACCTTGCGCTGGACCCGTTCCGAGGACGAACCAGACCTCAGCTTCGCCACAGCGATCAAGATCCTGGCTGCCAAGCGTGCCGACCCGCCCACCGGGCTCGCTGCGCGCCTCCTGTTCACCCCCTGAACCCACGCGCGATGATCGGGCTGAGCGAGCGGACTGAGGATGCTGAACCGCCTCCGGCGTGAGCACGCTTCACATGCATGAGAGAAGACCGATCCAAGCGGACGTGCGCCACACGTCACGTCATGGACTCAAGGGGGGCTCCTGCCGAGGGAGTAGGCCCCAAGTCCGCCGGAGGCCCGTGGCGGGTCAGCGCCGCATGCCTCACCTTGCGGCCGCGGCGCGCAGCGTCTCCAGCGTCTCTCGGGCTGCGCGCTCCCAGGAGAAACGCTCCACCTGGACGCGACCGCGGGCGATGAGGTCGCCCCGCAGGGCCTCATCCTGGCAGACGCGGGTGATGGCGTCCGCCCAGGCCGGAGCGTCGCTGGGGTCCACCAGCAGCCCGCCGTCCCCCACTACCTCGGGCAGCGAGGCGGCGTCCGAGGACACGACCGGCGTCTCGCACTGCATGGCCTCCAGGGGCGGCAACCCGAAACCCTCGAAGCGCGACGGGAAGACCAACGCCTGGGCGCCCGTGAGCACGTCGTACAGGTCTCGGCGGTCCAAGAACCCCAGGTGCCGCACGGCGTCGGCCACCCCCAGGCTGGCGGCCTGGGCGTCCAAGCGCTGGCGGAGGGGCGTGACCTTCCCGCTGAGGACCAAGGTCAGCGCCCCCCAGCCCTCGTCCAGCAGGCGCCGCCGGGCCCGCGCGAAGGCGCCGAGCAGGGTCTTGTGGTTCTTGTGGGGGGCCATCATGGCCGGATAGAAGAGATAGGGCCCGTCGAGGCCCAACCGGGCGCGCGTGGCCTGGACGCGGGCTGCGTCGGGACGGGCCAAACGGTCCACGCCCTCCAGGATCGTCACCGTGCGCTCCGGCCGTGCCCACCCGCGGTTTACGAGGTCGTCGCGGGTGTAGCGGCTGATGGCGATGACGCGCGCGGCCCGGGCGGCGCTGGCGCGCATGAGGGTCGTCCGGGCCAGGCGACGCCCTCGCGAGAAGTAGTCGGGCAGGTGGAGGTGCTGGAGGTCGTGGATGGTCACGACCTGGGGAACCCCACACGGCAACGCCACCGCGGCGAAGTTGGCCGGGGACCACAGGACGTCCAGGGCCCGCCCCGCACGCCGTAGGCGCCGGAGGTGGGGCACCAGGCCGGCGTTCTCCGCCAGCAGGCGCCGCGCCTGGGAGAAGCGCGGCCGGGGGTCCACCGTGACCACGCGCAGGCCGGGCGCGCCCAAGGTTCCTGACTCCGCGCCGGGCGCGAACGTGGGCGCCGCCACGCCGTTCGTGAAGACGGTGAGCTCGACGTTCTCCTCAGACCCGAGGCCTTGGAGCGCCCGCAGCAGGCTCCGCGCGTAGATCTCCGAGCCCCCTACTTGGCCCGGGCGCAGATAGAGGAGGTTCACCCCCACGTGCAGCGCCGCAACGCTCATGATGTGCCCTCCAGCATCTCCCGCAGGCGCGGGCCAGGGGCCGCCAGGAGCTGGCGCAGGCCCGCGAGCGCCCGGCCCGGCGCCCGGTAGGGGCCCGTGAGGCTCTCGCCCAGCGCGAAGGCGAGGTCTTCCAGCAAGAACAGAGCGAGCCACGCCCGCCGGGCGGCCCGCCAGCAGTCGCCCCGGGTGGGACGGTCCGGCTCCGCGCAGGGGCGCGCCTCGCGCGGCGCTGGGTCCCCGGCGAGGTACGCCTCCACACGCTGGGCCAGCCCCGCCGGGCGGCGGGCGTCGAGGTGCCAGGTGAGGGCGTCGTAGGCGCGCGAGCGCACGCCCGCGTGCTCCCAGTCGAGGAGCAGGATCCCAGAGGGCGGATAGGGCGGCCTGGGCGTCGCGGACACCAGCACGTTCCCGGGCTGAAAGTCCCCGTGCCCGGCGGCGAAGGGGACGTCGTCTCCAGCGGCCGCGACGCCGCGCAGCGCCTCCACGGCCCGGGCCACGCCGTCCAAGGGCTCGCCGTACCGCGCCTGCACCCTGCGACGGCGCGCCTCCGTCGTCTCGGCAGCCCGGTCGGCGCCCTCGGCGGCGGGGCGGCGCTCCAACGTGGAGGCGTGGTGGCGAGCGATGGCGTCCAGGGCCGCGGCTCGGAAGGGCGCCGGATCCACCCAGGGCGGCAAGCGCGGCAGGGACACGCCGGGGACGATGGGCTCGTCCAGCCAGGCGAGGCCCGGCCCTCCGCCCGCCCGGCCGGTGTCCAGGACGGGGACCACGGGCGTGCGCAGCGGGCCGCTGGGCGTCGTGGCCGTCGCCGCGCGGCGGGCCGCCGCCTCGTTCGCCAGGGTGGTGTCGTCGAAGCCGTCCTTGACCACGACGCGGCACACGCCGCGCGCGAAATCGAACAGGCGCACGCGCTGGTTGCCGGGGACGACGAGCTGGTGGGCTGGCAGGGGGCGCGGCGGGGTGACGGCGAAAGCCGGACGCGACGCGGCGCGCAGCCCCCAAGGGCTCGCCAGGGCCTCGACCAGGGCCCACTGGGCGGGGACGCGGCGCAGGACGGGCGAGAAGCGCAGGGTGTCGCGCAGCCAGCGCCGCGCCGTGGGCGCCAGGGGCACGCCGGCGGGGAAGTAAGCCCCCAAAGTGGGCTGGACGAGCCACCGCTGGGCGCCGCGGGGTGCTCGGGCGCTGGGTTCGAGGACCTGGGCCGCGACCCCATCGGGGTCCGCCCACGCCGCGGCCAGGGTGCGGCGCAGGATCGCGCCCAGGTCCTCTCGGGCGGCCAGCTCGCTCAGGCGCATGGGGGTTCGTCCGGGGTGGGAGAGGGGATCACGGGGCCGCGCTCCCGCGCCGGCCTCGTCTCGTGGAACGGCGGCCCAAGGCGGGCTCCACGGCCCGCCACACGGCCTCGGCGACGACCTCGGGCGCGGGGGCGGCGTCGATGAGCACGTCGAAGACGCCCCCTGCGGCCAGCTCGGTGTAGCGGGCGTGGCGCGCCGCGCGCAGGGCGGGGGGGTCGGGGAAGGGCTCGTCCTTGTTCGCCAGGCGGCGGGCGGCCTCGTCCAGCGGGAGGGCGAGGAACAGCGACACGGCGGGGCGCGGGGCCAGGGCGCGCACGGCCGCCCAGGCGGGGCGCAGGGGGGCCTCCAGCTCGGGGAAGCGCAGGGCCAGGTCCAGGGCGCCGTCGGCGAGGTAGCGGTCGCAGACGACCACGCGGCCCGCCAGAGACAAGGCGCGGACCTTGGCGGCGTACTGGAGCAGGGTGTCCCCCAGGGCCGCGGCGACCCAGGTCTTGCGTACGCCCGGGCGAGCGAAGGTGGCCTCGCGGGCGGCCCCCTGGCGCGGCAGAGCGCCGGGGCGCAGGCGGCGCGCCGCGGCCCGCAGGGCGTTCATCTCGTCCGAGTAGCCGGGCCGGAACCAGAACACGAGGGGGGTGTGGCCCGCGGCGCGGAGGCGCAGGGTGAGCCGCTCGATCTGCGTGGACTTGCCCGCACCGTCCACGCCGGAGACCGCGATCACGCTCACGTCTGGCTTCCTCCTCCGTGGCTCACCCGGCGCGTCGCCCCCGCCGCGTCCCGTCCCGCCCTGGGCGGGCGCCGCCGAGCCCGCGCCCAGCGGAGCTCCAGGCTACAACGAGCCTCCCACCGGGGGAAGCGCCGACCGGCGCGACAGGTGTCGGGAAACCGAGTATCTTGAAGCATGATTCGCAGCCCCCTCCCGTCGCGGATCGCGGCGGTCGCGGCGCGTCCGCGGCCGCCCAAGCCCTGGAATTGACTACGGCCAGTCCTTCGAGCTTGGGCGACCACGGCCGCACCACCCTCGCTCGCGCCCGCTCGGTCGGGGTTCTGCATCATGCTTCTTGGCACTGGATTGCGAGGGGCGCCGAGGCGCGTTCGGGGTTGGAAAGAGCTACGCGGAGCGGTTGTCCATGGAGGACTGGTACTCGATCGACACCAATGCGGCCGTGAAGACGGTGCGAGATCTGGTGTTCGGACAAGCCACGGCCATCTCGTCGGAGGGCGTGCGGTTGCTGCTCGACCGCCCCCTCCAGATCGGCGAGCCCGTGGACGTGAAGCTGGCCATCCCCCCCACCCAGGTGCGGGTGGTCGCCACCGCCGTGGTGCGGGAGGTGGCCGACGTAGATGGGCGGTACGACACGGAGCTGGTGCTGCGAAAGGTCGGGGAGGAGGCCCGCGCGGCCATCGACGCCCTGGTGGCAGAGGCCGGGGAGCGAACCGGCCGGCGCAGGCGGACGACGCGACCCATGCGGGCGGCGACGCCGGCGCCCGGCCAGCCGGCGGCCCCGACCTCGTCCCAGGGCGCGGGCGCACCGCGCGAGGGGGGCGCCACGGTGCGACGCGCCACCGGGCGTGGGCGGGCGGCGGACCTGAGCCGCGGCCGGCAGGCGGCGGGTGAGGCGCACCACGCCCAACCCGCGGGGCTTGGCTCCCCGCCCCGTCGAAGGGCGCACGACTCCGGGTCCCGCGGCTCGGCGGACGTCTCCTCGAAGCCCGTGCGTACGGCCCGCGATCGGCGCCCCAGCGCGCGCATGAGCGCCGCCCGCCGGCGCCTCATGCAGACGGACCGCCGCAGCGAGCCGCGCGCCCCGGTGACCATGCCCGTCACCGTCTCGCGCGAGGGCGCGAGCGAGGTGACGACCACGGTGGACGTCTCCCGGGGAGGCATGTTCCTGCGCGTCTCGCTGCCCACGAGCTACGAGGAAAACGAGCTGCTCCGGGTGGAACTCGCCGGCCTGGACGGGCTCCCCCTGCGCCTGGACGCGCGCGTGGCGAACGTCGTCGTGAAGGGCGCCCGCGTGGGGGTGGGCGTCCAGTTCGTCAACGCCAGCGACGACGCGGCCTTGGGGTTCGCCGCCCTCCTGCGCATGGTGGGGTTGTAGGGCGCACGCCGTCAGGGTACGCGGGGCCCCGCGGCGAGGCGCCGAGAGAGCGCGCGAGGGAGGCGGCTGGTCCAGTCCGGCGCGGCGGGGAGGGGCCCTGGGGACCGCGGGGTGAGCCAGAACAAGACGCGTTGCCCGGCGAACATCGCCCGCGCCTGGGGCGCCCACAGCGCAGCGGCCGCCTTGCCCGAGTACAGGGGCTCCAGAGGCACGCCGGCCTCGCCCAGCGCCGCCACGGCCCGGCGGCTGGCCGGCGAGGCGACACCATAGCCCGGGCCCACGAAGCGGCGGTCCACATAGAGCGGGCAGGCCGAGACCCCGCGCCACGCGCCCTCTGCGTTTGCGCCGTGGGCCCTCCCCCACGCCCGCAGCGCGCGGGTGAGGCGAGCCAAGCGCGGCCCGGTCGCCAGCCACGGCTCCACGGCGGCCACGGCGTGCACGACGGGGTGCAGGTGGGCCAGCGCGAGCCCCAACGCCAGACCCACGGCCGTGCCCCCCGAGCCCAGGGGGAGGAGGACGCGGTCCGGGGGCGGGAGGAGGCCCGCGGCGACCTGCTGTCCCAGCTCGATCCCCGCGCGGACGAGCCCCACCATGCCCGCCGGGTGCGTGGCGCCCGGCGGGACGACGACGGCGCGCGGGCCCACGCCAGGCCGTGCGCCCCACGGCCCCAGGAGGACGTTGGGGCGGCGCACGGCGAGGGCGGCGCGGTTTCGGTAGAAGCGCACCCGACGGGCGATGGTCGCCGTGTAGGCGAGGTCCTGGAGCACGCGCGGCTCGGGGGGCTCCCAGAAGACGTGCGCCTCCAGCGCGCGGCCCAGCGTCGCAGCGGCGGCGGCCAGCGTGGACAGATGCCCCGAGCCGATGGCCCCCGCCGAGCGCCACGTCGCCGCGTGGCACCACGGTGGCGCCGCCAGCAGCGTGTCCAGCTTGCGGATCTTCGTCCCGCCCCGCACCGGACCCAGCCCCACGCCGGGCGGAGCGGGCAGCAGGTCGTCGCGCTTGACCCACAGGCCCCCGAGCCCCAAGCGCTCCGCGACCTCGGGCAGCGCCGTGACGGGCGACGGCGCGCGCACCCAACCGAGCGCTGGGCCCAGCACGAGGTCCGGCGTGGGCTCCCACGTCCCCCGCCCGGTCACCGCCGTCTCGCCTGCCCCCACGGCTCTCAGCCCGGTCCCGGCGTGACCGGCGTCACGGGGTAGCCTTCGTCACCGCGGACGCCGGCCTCGATGGCCGCCAAGGCAGCCAGGACCAGGTCCTCGCGCCAGCGGCGCGCCGTCACCTGGACCCCCACGGGCATCCCGGCGCTGCCCGCCTCCACGCGGCGCGCCGTGCGCACGGTGACGTCCCACGCGCTGCCGGGGCGGTCCGTCTCCTCACCGGCCCGCACGCGCGTCACGGGCGCCACGCCAGCGGGGAGCCCCAGCAGGTTCGCGTGGAGGTTGTAGCCCAGGGCGTTCTGGACCCAGTGCCCGGTGCCGTGCTTGAAGGCCGGCAACCCCGTGGCGGGGCCCAGCAAGACGTCGGCCCCTCCGAGGGTGTCCTCGAAGCCCCGCAGGGCGGCCAGCAGGGCCTCGTTGCGCTGGAACAGGGCCGGGCCGCTGCCGCGCAGGGGGATGGCCAGGAGATCCCCCAAACCCCGCTGCCCCACCAAGCGCATGCTCCCCGCCAGGAGTGGCCGGAGCCACCCGGGGAGCAGCCCATCGAGCAGCAGCATCCGCGCCGCTGGCGTCTTGGGGTCCCAGCGAGACACGCGGCGATACTTCCGCATGCCGTCGCCCCCCACCAAGCCCAGGAACAGCCGCGCCACGGCGTCGCCAGGCATGGGGCGCGCCTCCACGAGCGTCGCGCCAGCGTCCTCCAGGGCGGAGGCCGCCCGCCGCACGGCCCGACGGATGGCCGGCGAGGGCGTGAAGTAGCCGTCGTCCTCGAAGACGGCCACGCGCAGGCCCGCCACGGACGCCGGCGGCTCGACCCAGGGCGCCGGTGGGGTCATGGGGTCGTGCGTCGTGGGCCTCCCCGCCACCAGGACCCGCATGGCCAAGGCGAGGTCGGCGGCGCTCCGCGCCAAGGGGCCGGGCTGGGGGATGACGGCGGTCTGGAGGGGGAAGGGCGACAGGTCGGTGTCGTCGTTCGTGAGGCGCCAGGCCGTGGGCTTCATCCCGAAGACCCCGCAGAAGGCGGCCGGGAGGCGCACGCTGCCTCCGAAGTCGGCGCCATACCCCAGGGCCGAGAGGCCCGCCGCCACGGCGGACGCCTCGCCGCCACTGGAGCCTCCGGGCGTGCGCGCGGGGTCCCAGGGGTTCAGGCTCCGGCCGTAGACCGGGTTGTCGGCCTCAAACCCCAGCAGGAGCTGGGAGACGTTCGTCTTGCCCAGGACCACGGCGCCCTGGGCGCGGAGCCAGGCGATGAGGGGGCCGTCCGCCGGGGCGCGGTGGTCCCGGCGGCTGGGGAGGCCGTAGGTGCTGGCCGTGCCAGCCAACAGGAACTGCTCCTTCACGGTCATGGGGACGCCCGCCAGGGGGCCCAGGGGCTCCCCGGCCTCCCGGGCCGCGTCTACGGCGCGGGCGTCCGCGCGGGCCTGATCCGCGCGCGCCACCACGACGGCGTTCAGGCGGGGGTTCAGCGCGTCCACGCGGGCCAGGTGGGCCTCCACGACCTCCTCGGCCCGCACCGTCCCCGCGCGCACGGCGGCCGCGATGGCCTCCGCCGAAGCTCCGACCATGCCATCGTTTTCGGCCATGCGTCGTCTTCTCCCGTCCCCGCTGCGTGCCCGGGGGCTCGTCGATGGCTCTCCGCGCTCGACCACCGCGGGGCTCGCGGCGGTCGGGGAGGGAGCCTACCGCCTCCGTGCTCATTGTCCCAGCGTCCCACGAGACCCCCGATCCGCCACCTGCTCTGCGGACCGAGGCGCAGGAGGCCGCGTTGGGGCAAGGAGGCAAGCGGCTGGGCGCCGAGGCGTGGCTGCGTCACGTCGAGCGGCCAGCCGCTTGTGGGGCCGCGCAGCTCG